>DAIRDJ010000061.1:0-23471 GCA_036796215.1 Geminicoccaceae bacterium | reverse complement strand
CCGCGAAACCGGCGGGTCGGCGCCTCCTGCCCGACACAGCTGCCGGGATGGTCCTCAAGCCACGCCCAGATCCGCTGCCGCTGGCCATCCGAAAACCGTGCTCCGGCCATCTCCCAGAACCCCCTGCCGATGTCAGATCAGCAGGTTCCAAACGCGACTTGATCCAAAATGTCAACAGAGCCTAGGCGTTCATGGCTGGCGTCCTCATCAAGCCATCATCTTGGATCACAACGAGCAACATTTGGGGTCGGAAACCGAGTCCAGGCCATTGGAACCTGCTCTAGCACTGCAGCCAGGTTGACCTGGGCCGCGTCGGTTCCCGTGGCGAAACCGAAACGGGCAGCAGGCCGAGCGCCGGCCGCGTGCGCCGCGACGACCAGCGGCGACAGCCAGCTCGCCTGCTGTTCAAGAATGGGCTTCCGGCACCCATCGATAGCACTGCGCCCGGCCGAAACCGCAGGCGGAATGCCATGGGCCTGCCGAGGCAGACAAAGCTATCGGCAGACCGCTCGGTTTCTGCGACAAGGGCGCCAACGAGCGGGAGGTGGATGATGCGGATTGCCGATTGCGAGGTGCTGGTCGTGGGTAACCCGCCGCCGGGGTTCGGCGGGCGGTACTTCATCTTCGTCAAGCTCACGACGGACGACGGGATCGTCGGCTGGGGCGAGGTCTATTGCGCGACCTTCGGCCCGCACGTGGTGGCGCGGATGATCGATGACGTCGCCGGCCGCTTCGTCATCGGTGCGGAGCCGACAGCGATCGAGGCGGTCTGGCGCCGGGTCTATTCGGCCGGCTACGGTCAGCGTCCGGATATCACGCTCTGTGCCGTGCTCTCCGGCCTCGAGATCGCGATGTGGGACATCACCGGCAAGGCTGCGGGCCAGCCCGTCTGGGCCCTGCTCGGCGGGCGGGTGCACGAGCGGCTGAGGGCCTACACCTATCTCTACCCGCCCCCGGGCGACGGCGACGATTTCTACCACGACGCCCAACGCTCGGCCGAGGCGGCGGCGGTTGCCGTGGCGCAGGGCTTCACCGCGGTCAAGTTCGATCCCGCCGGCACCTACTCGGCCTTCGACCCGCGCCAGCCCGCGCAAGCAGCACTCGAACGATCCGAGCGGTTCTGCCGGCTGCTCCGGGAGGCCGTCGGCACGCGCGCCGATCTCCTCTTCGGCACCCATGGCCAGTTCACCGCCAGTGGTGCCATCCGCCTCGCCAAGCGTCTCGAGCCCTTCGATCCACTCTGGTTCGAGGAGCCGACCCCGCCGGAAGTGCCCGCAGCCATGGCCGAGGTGGCACGCGCGACCTCGATCCCGATCGCCACCGGCGAGCGGCTGTCGACCAAGTACGAGGTCGCCCGGGTCCTCGCCGCCGGGGCAGCCTCGATCATCCAGATCAATCTCGGCCGTTGTGGCGGCCTGCTGGAGGCCAAGAAGATCGCCGCCCTGGCCGAGACCCGCTACGCGCAGATCGCCCCCCACCTCTATTGCGGCCCGATCGTCGGTGCCGCCAACATCCAGCTCGCCACCTGCTCGCCCAACTTCCTGATCCTCGAGAGCATCCAGGACTGGGGTGGCTTTCACGCCGAAATCCTGAAGCGACCCATCGCGTTCGACGCCGGCTGGGTGATCCCGCCCAGCGAGCCCGGCCTCGGTGTCGAGGTCGACGAGGCCGTCGCCCGTGCCAATCCCTATGGCGGCGACCGGCTGCACCTCGAGATGGCGGACCATCCGATCGAGGAGTTCGGCCCCTGAGCCTCGCCGCTCAGCCGACCAGCCGCAGCCGCTTGTTGCCGTCGTACTCGATCGCCGGGCAGCCGACGATCAGGCGGATGTCGTCATAGTCGCGGTCGGTCCAGCCGCGGCCGGGCGGGCGGTCCTCCCAGCCGTAGTACATGAACTTGCCGGGGGCGCAGGCCTCCCTGGCACGCTCGGGCACGCGGTTCTTGCCCTCGGGGATGATCCCCCCCGCCGAAGCCGGCCGGCAGTCGTCGAGGGTCGGGCAGAGGACGGTCTCCAGCATGTTCCAGCCGCCGAGATCGTGCCGCTCGACCCCGTTCAGAATGACGGTATCGGTGTAGTAGACGTAGCGCTCCTGCAGATTGTCGTCCCAGAGGTGCGGCTGGGTCCGTGCCATGCGAACGTTGAGGAGCCGGTAGCTCAACACTTCGCCGGCTTCGCAGCGCGGCACGGTGAAGTCGTAGCTGGTGCCGGCATTGTCGGCGATCACGGTGAACTGTGAGCGGCCGTCGTCGCCGGGGGTGCGGGCCCTGACCCGATCGAAGCAGTAGGCGGCGATACGATTGTAGTCGGCGGCCTCGGGGTCGAGCTGGGCGAGTTCCGGCTCCTGGTAGATCAGCGTCGGCAAATTGAGCTGCGCCACGGCTTGCACACCGACCTCGACCGCATCCGGGATACCCGGGAGGATCCGGACGAAGGTGAGGTCGATCTCGGCCCGCGCCGCGACGGCGAAGCGGTCCTCGCTGATCCAGTCGCCGCTGAACGCGATGGTCGAGGCCCAGTCGCTCGGGGCGAAGTGCGCCCGTGCCGCACGGTCGGCCCGCTCGAGCCAGCGCGACGCGTCGCCATCGGGACCGACACCGGCCCCGCCCAGCGCCGCCGCATCGGCCTGCGACTGGAGGAACTGGCGCGCCGAGGCGAGCTGCTGGTAGTCGACCGCGAGCCCCACGGCACCCATCATCGGCACCGAGAGCAAGGCGAAGACGATCCCGATATTGCCGCTTCGATCATCGACCAGCCGTGTCCAGAGCGAAGTTTCCGACGGCCGTGGCCCGGCGCCGGTCCTGGCATGCCACTTCATGACGCACTCTCCCAAAGTACCCGGTCATCCAGACGGGGGTAGATGAAATGCAGCTCGCTGAACTGCCGAAGACCCGGCATGGTGAAGGCCATCGGCGACACGTAGTCGAGCTGGGCCTCGGCCATGACGAGACCCTCGTCGGGTACGCGCAGGTCGACCGGAACCTCGACGGCAGTGCCGGCAGCGAGCCCCTCGAGGCCAGCACCGACGCTCCAGGCGACCCTGGCGACGCCGTCGGCATCGACCACGAGGGCGCTTAGCCGTTGGGTGAGACTGGTCGCATCGAACGGCTCCAGCATCGCCCGCGATGCCTGCAGGATATTGGCTGCGGTGGCGGCATCGATGGTGCCGCTGAACGAGGTGAGCTCGGCCATCGCGGCGGTCGAGAGACTGAGCTTGCGGCCCGCCATCAAGGCGATCGAGACCTCTGCCGTGCCGAGGTAGACGATCATCAGCACCGGCAGCACCAGGGCGAACTCGAGGGCCGCGACCCCGCTCTGCGCGCCGCACAGGAACCGGCGCAACATGCCGACCATCAACTGCTCTCCAGCCGGAAGGCGTTGGTGGCGACGAGGGCTATGGTACCGTCGCCCCCCGCCAGGACGCGGCCGATCAGGGGGCTGAGCAGCGGCCATCGGTAGACGGCCCGCACGACGACGATTGACGAACCACCGCTGCTCGCTTCGAGTTCATCGAGCTCGACCTGAAGAGCACTGCCGCAGTCGCGGCCGAAGCCCGGCATCCGGCCGCAGATTCGCTCGGCCACCGCCGCTCGCGTCGGGACCACACCGGCCAAGCTCTCCGTCCGCGCCGCCTCGGCGGTCGCCGTATCGAGTGAGCCCGAGGCGAGAAAGACGAGTGCGAGCTCGAGGATGCCGAGGACGATGACGAGGAACGGCACGGCGATGATGCCGAACTCCACCGTCGTGGCACCCCGACGATCCAGCACGAGCGCGCGTGCGGGCCGACGGCATCCGCGCATGGCGACACCCTCGTGGTTGCAGTCGAGGGCATTATCCGGCCAACTGGTTAGGATTTCCTTAAGACCGGATCACAAAATACGACGAAAATGCAGCCGTGTGCGCAGCCACGGCCATCGAAGTCACCCCGCCCGCTCGGCCTCGAGCGCCACGAGCCGCTTCGCGCCGAAGCCCTTGAGCTCGACCTCGCCCACCTCGCTGAAGCGGAAATCGTCGCCGATCGCTGCCGCCGTCGCGTCGCAGGTCAGGACCTGCATCGGCCCCGCCTCCTGCGCGAGTCGGGCCGCCATGCTCACCGCCGGGCCGCCATGCTCACCGCCGGGCCGAAGTCGTCGTAGACGTACTGCCGCAGGCCGGTCAGCGAGCCGATCACCGGCCCGGTATGGATGCCGATCCGGCAGTGCCAGGCGATGCTGTGCGCCGCTCGAGGTAGCGCCGGGCGCGCAGCGCCAGCTTGGCGATGTTCTGCGGGTGGTCGGGGTTGCTGTCGGGGATGCCCGAGACCGCGAGATCGGCATCGCCGATGGTCTTGATCCGCTCGCAGCCGAAGAGCTCGGCGATCCGGTCCAGGGCCCTGAAGATGTCGTTGGGCTCGGCGATGGGCGAAGCCGGATCGCGGGCCACGGCCATCTCGGTGAAGCCAACGAAATCGAGCATCGGCACCGAGGCCGAGTCGAACTTGTGCGGTGTGGTCGTGCCGAAGTCGCGCTGCTCCTGGTAGACGGTCTTCGGCATGATGCTGAGCAGCGGCTGTTCCACCCGCTCCTTCTCGCGGGTCAATTCGCGCGCTCTTCTCGGCCAGCTCCGAATAGGAATCGAGCAGGTACTCGGCCTCCTGCTGCTTGGTCAGGTCGCGTCCCTGGAGCAGCCAGGCCGGCCGCGCGGCGTGCTCGATCTGGCGGAGATCGAGGGCCAACACGCGGGCCCGGGCCCCCCTCGACCTCGGTCTCGATCGTGGGGTGCGCCCCGCCGCCAGCCGCTCGCGAAAGGTCTCGGGCTGCAGGAACGGCAGCCGGGTCGCGAGCGTCTCCGGCACCTCGCCGGTCGACGGGAAGGCCAGAAAGAACCTGGCGTTCTCGACCAGGATCGTGCCGGTCTCGGCATCCGCCAAGGCCACCGGCAGATCGAGCGCCTGGAGCACGGACGTGCCGGCATCGTCGAGGGGCGGATGGATCTGGTGCTCGGTCATGGCCGGTCTCCCTCAGTTCCGCCACACCACGATGAAGTTCTCGCGCTGGCGAAAGGCCTGGTCGAGCTCAACGCCATCGAACGACTCTGGCTCAATCTCAAGGAACGCTTCCTCTCGCACCGCCTCAGGCCCGACGCCGACGCCATCGTCGATGCCGTCCGCAAGGCCTGGCAACGGCTCACCAGCGACACCGGAAGGATCGGATCCCTCTGCTCGATGGAATGGGCTCAAGCGGTCAGAAATTAGTGGGCTTGGTATGAGCCGCAGCAGCTACGCAGCCGCTCTGCCGCCCGACCGGCTGCGGCTTGAGCCCGCCGACGTGGTCGACGTCGCCTTCCCGAGCGGCACGCAGTTCCGCATGCGGCTCTCCCGCGTCCGAGACCGTCGCTCGCTCCGGCTCGGCTGCCGTCGCCGATGCCGACCAGGGCCGGCCGGTGCAGCTGATCACGGGCGAGGCTGCGATCCGACTGATCCTGTTCGACCTGCCGCTGCTCCGCGACGTCGACGATGTCGCCGGCGCCGGCTCACACCTCTACTACCTCATGGCCGGCTACGGTGGCCCGGGCTGGCCCAAGGCCGCTCTCTACCGCAGCAGCGACAGCGCGGCCTGGAGCCGGGTCGGCCGGGCGCTCGGCGAAGCCGCCTGGGTCGCTGCGGTAGACGCCCTCGGCGGCAGCGTTGCAGTCGGTATGGTCCCAAGCCAGGCCAAATCTGGTCGGGCAGGTCTCCTGCATCCGGCAGGAGCAGGCTGGAAGATGCCACCCAGCCCAAGCGCCGATCAGGTCCAACCGCGCTCGCTCTCTTTCCTTCGCCTCAGGATTTTTTTCTTGGCGACGTCCCTGAAGGAGCGTCCGCGGTGCTTCCGCCGCCGGTCTCAGCCGACTTGCCGCTGGCCCCAGGCTCGCCAGACGTAGCCGAGCCGCTTGGCTGGAGGTCGCTGGCCAAGCCGGAAGCCGCATCCGTGCGCGTGGCAGGGTCATCTCCGCCCGGTTCCTGCTCACCGCCGTCCTCTTCTCGAAGTTCATTCTCCGCCTGCTGCCAATGGGCTTCGTGGCTGCCCTCCTGCCGTCCTTCACGCTCCCATATCTCGTACGCTCGCGCCCTGATGCGCTCTTCCCGATCCTGATCCATCCAGATCCTCCAAGAACTCTGGTCAACGGCGATGCCGCCGACGTTTGAGGTTTGCAGCGGCCCGTGACTTGCGGCTCGTTCGGTTCAACCGCTCACCCCCATGCATGACTCGGCCAGGGCATGAGCGGTACGTGAGGAAGTGGCATTCCGCCTGACGCTCAAGACCGCCGGGCAAAGAGTGCGAGGCATACGAACACGGGGCATCGAGGTCAATCCACCTTTCGACGGTGCGCCGAGGACCGGCATGCGACAAATCGTGATTGCATCCGGGAGCTTCGGGCTGCTGCTTCATCGCGGTGGGCGAAGTCTGGCAGTCAGTGCCGCTGCGGCTTGATCGGTCACTGCAGCGAGCAGTTCGGCGCGACAGCAACGGTCGACCTTGATCCGGCCGTTCGCATGCGAGACCGGCTGACGGATCGACAGCGACGCGGTCATGCGAGATGTCGGGACAGCCGTAGCGCGAGAGCGGCGAGCGTGCGCACCGGATTGGCGGCCGAACTGAACGGCATGACCGACATGTCGCAGACGTAGAGGTTCTGCGTACCCGCAACGCGCAGATCCTCGTCGACGACCGAGTCCGTGCGCACCGGCGCATCGAGACTCGGGCGGTACGGCATGCGCAGCGTGCCGACGGCGTGGTGGACGGTGCCCCAGCCGAAGCCTTTGCCGCCTGCACCGTAGGCGGCGTCGCCCTCCGGGCGGGCCGGCTGCCCGTCGATCTGGAACTGCGCGAAGATCTCGGCCGTGACGTTGTTCATGACCGCGAAGATCTGGCTGTAGTCCTTCTGCCAGTTGGCCAGTGCCGGAAAGCGCGAATCCCGCAGATGATCCATCCAGCTCTGGTTGCGGAAGACGACCTCGGGCACGTAGCCGAAGGGCGGTGCCGGTTGCACGACGTTGCCCTCGTCCAGGGGGTTGCCGAAGCTGAACTTGATGTCGATGCGTGACGGGCCCAGGGGGTCGTTGGTCGAGAACCCGGGGCCGGACTGCGTCGGGTCGTTCTCGCGCAGGTGCCAGTATTCGTGGTTGATGTTCATCTCGACATTGAACGGGTAGACGATCTCGTCAGTCGCTGATCGGTTGCCTCTCGAATAGAAGACGATCTTGGCGTGGGTGGTCTTCGGGAT
Organism: Geminicoccaceae bacterium; assembly: GCA_036796215.1. GTDB lineage: Bacteria > Pseudomonadota > Alphaproteobacteria > Geminicoccales > Geminicoccaceae > SLRI01. The sequence goes on along the minus strand of DAIRDJ010000061.1, from coordinate 16,227 downwards.
CGGCACGTCGTCGATATCGGTGACGAAGGTGACGATCTCGTTCGAGGTCGGATGATCGGTCAGGCCGCGCCCGATCATCCCCTTCACGCTGTCGGCAAACCAGGGATACATGCTGGAGCGACGGAGCAGCTTCGGGCTTTCGATCGAGCCCGCGGCGATCACCACGGTTCGGGCCGAAAAGGTTCTGCTCTGGCCGTTCAGGGTGTTGCGGGTGACCAGGGCGTAGTGGCTGCCGTGGTTCTGCACGTCCTCGACATAGGCATTGAGCAGGAGATGCAGGCCGGGGCCGTCGCCGTGCTTCAGGCCGGGGGTCAGGCCGAGCTGGTTGACGAGCAGTTCTGCGGTGTTGAAGACGCCGGTCGGCTCGGTGAAAAACTCCTCGGTCGGGGTGCCGTCGGGCTGCAGATAAGGCTGGTGCAGGGCGCGCGGCGTCTCCTCGATGACGAAATGCTCGGCCAGCGGACTCGCCTGCAGCTTCTCGACGATCGTCTTGGCCGTCTCGCCCATCGAGCGCGATGCGTTCATGATCTCGCCCGCCTGCTCCAGGAGATCCGGCTGGCCTTCCTGGAGGTCTTCGCGAACGCGCGGCGGGAAGAAGTCGAGCTCCCAAGGCTGGATCGTCGGGATCAATCCCGACCAGAAGATCGAGCGGCCGCCGAAATTGAGTTGCGGTTTTTCGCCGATAAAATACTGTGTGCCTGGATTGCCGTGCTGCCAGAAGGTGTCGCAGGCGAAGTGCTTGGCCACAGCCGAATTGGAAAAGCGGCAGACGTTGTAGACGTGGGTCGGGTAGATGAACGAGCCGGCTTCGAGCACCAGGATCCGCTGGTGGTCGCCGCTCCGATCGGCGAGATCGTCGGCGAGGATGCCGCCACCGATGCCCGAGCCGACGATGATGATGTCGAAATGATTGTTCGGTCCCATGTACTGCAGGAACAGCCGCTCCTGCGCCGACGACCACTCGGAGACGAGATTGACGTAGTTCGAGGCCGTGAAGGTCATGGTGCCCTCGTCCTGTGCGCTGCTCGGCTGGACCTTGTCCCCGCCGGGCAGTCGATGCACGCCAGACCGCCATCTTGCGCGAAACGCCGGGGCTGCGCAAACGCTTCGTGTACGATCGCCGGCTTTTCCCCGATAGGTCAGCCGCTTGCCAACCACGCCAGCCGGGATGTGGTCGGCGACGGTACCCTCGTCGTTATTCTTGTAGCGGTCATAGGCCTCGCGGACGAGCCGGGCGACCAGCTCGGGGCCGGGCAGATGACCGGTCGAGACCACGGCATAGGCCTCGGCCTCCGGAATCTCCAGGGGCTCGAACATCCAGCGCACCACGGCGTCGGTCTACCGTCGATCCAGCAGAATCCGGGCGCCTCGCCCCGACCATGCGGCGTGGCAACACCACGCGACACTTGACGCCGTTCTGTCATTGTAAAGTCCCTGATCTAGGCCTTTCGTTCGAACCTTGGCCGTTTTCAGCTCTTCCGGTCGTCAAACTGCTGTCGAAAAATAGACGTCCAATCGACGGCTAAAAGTTATCTCGAAAAAGAATATCGGTCGGCTCGTTGGTGAAGGCAACCCGTGCGGACGCAGCAACGTTATTCCAGCCCCGCCTTTTCTAGCCCTTCCAGCAGTGCCCGCCGATGCGCCGGCTCCGCCAGATTGCCGGCGTAGACCCCGGCATCGAAGAACGGGCTGACCCGGCGCAACCGCTGCAGCGCTGCCGTCGCCGCCGCGGTCTCGCCGAGCTGGCCGTACGCTGCCGCGAGCAGCAAATGCTGCACCGGCTCCGCCTCGAAGGCGCCGCCGAAGCGGTCGAAAAGGGTGACCACGTCGGCATGACGACCGGCGAGGTAGTAGGCCATGGCGAGGTTGACGACCCAGGAGGCATCGGGATGCGGGTCGAGCCGAAGCGCCAGCTCGAGGGCATCGATCGCCGGCTGCAGCTCGCCCTGATAGACCAGGATCCCGCCCCGCGTCGCCTGGCTCTGCGGGCTATTGGGGTTGAGGGCGATCGCCCGGTCGCTCGCCCGCCGCGCGGCCGCGAGATCACCCCGCAGCCGCAGGAGCTCGGCGCGCATCGCATGCGCGTGCGGGTTGTCCGCATCGCTCGCCAGCGCCTCGTCGAGCTGCGCCGCCGCCCGCGCCAGGGCCTCGCCCGGCCACTCGGTCCAGCCATCCTTGAGATCGTTCACCTCGGTCATCGCGAGGCCGACATGCGCGTCCGCATAGCCCGGATCGGCCGTCAGCGCCGCCTCGAACAACGACCGCGCCTCGAAATTGGCCTGCCGCTCGACAGTGCGCAGCAGCGCCCGGCCGCGCAGCACGAGGTCGTGGGCACCGAGATCCACGGTCGGCCGCTCCAGCACCCGCGCCTCCTCGAGACGGCTGACCCTGCCGGCGAGCGCACCCACCACCTGCAGCGTGATGGCATCCTGCACAGCGAAAAGATCGGCCATCGCCACGTCATAGCGCTCCGACCAGAGCAGCACGCCGCGCGCCGCGTCGGTAAGCTGGACCGACACCCCAAGCGCCTCGCCGGCGCGGCGGATGGTGCCGCTGACGACATAGCGCACGCCGAGCTCCCGGCTCAGCTCATCGAGGGCCGTGGCATCCTCCCGGTAGGGGGCGACCGCACTCCAGGAGAGGACGAGCAGGCTGGCGAAGCGACCGAGCTCGCTGATCACGTCCTCGGTCACCCCGTCCGCGAAATAGCCGCTGCCCGCCTCGCCCCCCCTGCTCGCTGCCCTGATCGCTGGCCTGATTGCGAAAGGGCAAAACCGCGATCGTCGGCTTGCCGACGGCGAGCCTCGCCGTCACCGGCGGCTCGGGCGGCGCCGGCACCGGTGCGAGCCAGCCCAGCTGCTGCAGCGCCACCCCGCCCGCAATTAGAACGGCGACGAGGGCGGCCGAGAGCCAGGGCCAACGGCGCCTCTGCCTCGCTGTCGGGACGGCCGCACCGGTCGTCGCGCCGCGCACCGCATGGACCCGGACCGGCGCTGCCACGTTCTTCAACCGCTGCGGCCCCAGATCCTCGAAGACCACGCCCGGATACTGGCGCAGCTGGTCCGCCACCGCCCCCGAGACGGCGATGCCGCCGGGCTCGGCCAGGCCCTCGATGCGCGCCGCGACATTCACCCCGTCGCCGAAGATGTCCTCGCCGTCGACGATGACCTCGCCGAGATTGATGCCGATGCGAAAGGCGAGCCGCCGGGCTTGCGGCAGCCCCGCAGACGCCTCGGCCAACCTCGCCTGCGCCTCGCCGACGCTCGAGAACTCGGCCAGAACGGCACCACGCTCGCCGCCGAGGCGGTCAACACGACCGCCGACAACGTCGCCATCCTGGGCTACGACCCCGTCGCCTACTTCACCGAGGGCCGCCCGATCGAGGGCGACCCGGCGATCGTCCACGAGCGGCAGGATGCCCGCTGGCAGTTCGCCACGCCCGAACACCGCGCCCGCTTCGCCGAGAACCCGGAGCGATACGCTCCCCGCTATGGCGGCTTCTGCTCCGGTGCGATGGCGGTCGGCCGCAAGGCACCGATCGACCCCGAAGCCTGGGTGATCATCGAGGACAAGCTCTATCTGGCCTTCTCGACCGACGCCATCGACCGCTTCGCCACGAACGCCGAGACGACCATCCCCTCGGCCGACGGCCACTGGCAAGAGCTCGGCCCGAGCCAGTAGACCCATCCGCCGCGACATCGCGGCGGCCTTGGGTCGGTAAGCGAGGGGAGCGACACCGCCGCCATGCGCCCGCCGATCAACCAGAGCATCGTCTTCACCTATACCGACGACCTCACACGCGCCTCGACCTTCTTCTCCCGGGTGATGGAGCTCGACCTCGTCGTCGACCAGGGCGCCTGCCACATCTTCCGGCTCACCCAGGAGAGCTATCTCGGCGTCTGCCACCTGCCCGACCGCCCACGAGGCAAGACCGGTGTGACCATCACCATCGTCACCGACGACGTCGACGCCTGGCACAGCTTTCTGACAGCAAAGGGCGTGACCTACGTCCAGCCCCCCAAAGCCAGCCCCACCTTCGCCGTCTTCAGCTCCCTCTTCCTCTCCCCCGACGGCTACCGCATCGAAATCCAACGCTTCGACGACCCGTGTTGGCACGCGGGGAAGGTGGAGACATAGAGGAAGATCCGGGGAGGCAGCGCCTCCCCTGGCCCCTCCGGTCCTTTGGCACCGGCAGCTGTCCCGAGCATCGGCGAAAAGGTCCGGCGGGGCTCTCCAAGAGCCCGACCGTAGATCGAGTGAGTGGATGACGCCTTCGACCGCTGCACCCGGAACAGCAACCGGTGGCACGCGCTGGTCACCGCCACATCTGACCCGCCGCAGCCGCGTGTTCACGGCTGCTGCCCACGCTGCCAAGGCCATTGACGGCCGCGCTGGTAGACCGCACGATCAGAGCCTCAACGAGAGCCGGCGCGAGCGCGTCGGCCGATCCGGGACAGGGAGGAGAAACCCATGCAGCGACGTCATCTGATGGCGGCCGTTTCGGCCGTCGTGTTGGCGACCATCGGCTTCGGCTCGGCCGAGGCGCAGGACAAGCCGGTGCTGGCTTTCGTCACCAATGCCGCAGCCGACTTCTGGACGATCGGCCGCGCCGGCGTGATGGCGGCCGGCGAGGAGCTCGAGGGCTACACCACCGAGATGCACATCGTCTCGGAGGCGACGGCAGCCGAGCAGCGCCGGATCATCGACGATCTGTTGACCCGCGGCGTCGCCGGCATCACGGTCAGCGTGATCGACCCGGCCAACAGCCGCGATCTCCTGAATCGCGCAGCAGCACAGGCCGTGCTGTTCACCTCGGACAGCGACGCCGCCGACACCGACCGCATGCTCTATGTCGGCACCGACAACGTCGCGGCCGGCGAGCAGGCGGGCGAGCTGATCAAGCAGGCGCTGCCGGACGGCGGCGACGTCATGCTTTTTGTCGGCACCATGGGGGCGGCCAACGCCCAGGAGCGGGTCCAGGGCATCCGGAACGTGCTCGAGGGCGGCAACATCAACATCATCGACATCCGCACCGACGAGGTCGACTTCACCCGCGCCAAGCGCAATGTCGAGGACACGCTGACGACATACCCGGACATCGACGGGCTAGTCGGCTTGTGGTCCTACAACACCCCGCAGATCGTCGAGGCGGTGCGCGCCGCCGGCAAGGAGGGCCAGGTCAAGGTCATCGGCTTCGACGAGGACCCGGTGACGCTGCGCGGCATCGCCGATGGCATCGTCGAGGCGACCGTCGTCCAGCAGCCCTACGAGTTCGGCTACCAGTCGATGATGCTGATGGCCAAGGTCATCGAGGGCGACACCTCCGTCATCCCCGAGGACGAGTTGCTGATCGTGCCGACCCGGGTGATCGACAGCTCGAACGTCGAGGAGTTCCGCGCCGAGCTGCAGAAGCTGCTGGCCAACTGAAGGCCGGGCGGGGCGGTCCGACAGGCCGCCCCGCCATCCGTTTTCAGGGATAACCGCGCTTGAGCGAGCCCTTCCTGCAGCTTCTCGGCATCGGCAAGACCTATCCGGGCGTTACGGCCCTGGCCGACGTCGACCTCACCGTCGCACCGGGAGAGGTGGTCGGCCTGATCGGCGAGAACGGGGCCGGCAAGTCGACGCTGATGAAGATCCTGGGCGGCGTCGTCGCCCCGGACAGCGGCCGCATCGTCATCGACGGCGAAACCCACGACGCGCTCACCGTGCCGCAATCGCTGGCCGCCGGCATCGCCTTCGTCCACCAGGAACTCAACCTCTTCGAGAATCTCGACGTCGCCGCCAACGTCTTCATCGGCCGTGAGCCGAAAACCGGCTTTCTGCAGCTGATCGACCAGCGCCGCCTGCACGCCGCCGTCCGCCCGCTGCTCGAGCGCCTCAAGGTCGACTTCACCGCCGAGACCCAGGTGGCGACCCTCTCGATCGCCCAGCGGCAGATGGTCGAGATCGCCAAGGCGCTCTCGCTCGACGCCCGGTTGATCATCATGGACGAGCCCACCTCGAGCCTGACCGTCTCCGAAACCGAGCGGCTCCTGGGTGTTATCGCCGAGCTCAAGGCGCACGGTGTCGCCGTCATCTACATCACCCACCGGCTCAACGAGGTGAAGGCCTGCGCCGACCGCGTCGTCTGCCTCCGCGACGGCGTGCTGGCCGGCAGGCTCGCCAAATCCGAGATCGAGCACGCGGCGATGATCCGCCTGATGATCGGCCGCGACCTCAAGGCACTCTACACCCCGCCCGCCCGGACACCGTCGCCCGGGCTCGAGGTGGCGGGCCTGCGCACCATCCTCTTTCCCGACCGCGAGGTCGATCTCGAGGTCCGCCGCGGCGAGATCCTGGGGCTCGCCGGGCTCATCGGCTCGGGCCGCACCGAGCTCGCCCGAGCCCTTTTCGGCATCGACCCGCCCTCGGCCGGCACCATCCGGCTCGACGGCAAGGCCATCACCGTAGGCTCGCCGCGCCGGGCGATCGCGCAAGGCATCTACCTCGTGCCCGAAGACAGGAAGCGCTCGGGCGTCGTCCTCGAGTTCCCGGTGCGCGTCAACGTCACGCTGGCCGACGTCCAGGGCCATGCGTCGGGCTGGCTGATCAGTGGCCGCCGCGAGACGGCCACGGCCGAGCGGCAAAAGCAGCGCCTCAACATCCGCACCCCCTCGATCGAGACCGAGGTCATCACCTTATCGGGCGGCAACCAGCAGAAGGTGGTGCTCGCCAAATGGCTGGCGATGCAGCCCTCCGTCGTCATCTTCGACGAGCCGACCCGCGGCATCGACGTGGGGGCCAAGAGCGAGATCTACGCCATCCTCCGCGAGCTCGCCGATGCCGGGGTCGCCATCCTGATGATCTCGAGCGACATGGAGGAGGTGATCGGGGTCAGCGACCGCATCGCCGTCATGCACGAAGGCCGGATCAGCGGCATCCTCGAGAGCCGCGACAGCTTCACCGAGACCAACGTCCTCGAGCTCGCCGTCAATTCACCGGCCCAGGCCACCCGGGCCGCCGCCTAACCCAGGGCACTTGCCGCCATGCAGAAGAAAGACCTCGGGCTCTTCGTGCTGATCCTCGTCGTCGGGGCCATCACCACCTTCCTCAACCCCGTCTTCCTGTCGCCGGTCAATCTCGGCAACATGGCGAACCTCGTCGGCCTCTTCGGCATCTTCTCGATCGGCATCGGCGTGGTCATCATCACCGGCGGCATCGACCTCTCGGTGGGCTCGATGTTCGCGCTCATCGGCGTCGTCTTCATCGACCTCATGACCAACCAGGGCATGGCCTGGCAGCTCGTCCTGCCGGTCGCCATCGGCCTCGGCATCTGCTTCGGCGTCATCCACGGCATCCTGGTGACGCGCTTCAACATGCAGCCCTTCGTCGTCACCCTCTGCGGCCTGCTGATCTATCGCGGTGCCGCCCGCTACTACATGAACGATGCGACCATCGGCTTCGGCTATGCCGGCGGCTTCGAGACGCTCGAATGGCTGGCCGCCGGCCGCAGCTTCGGCGTGCCGCACACCTTCATCGCCTTCGTCATCGTCGCCATCGTCATGGGCATCGTGCTGCACCGCTCGGTCTTCGGCCGCTACCTCTTCGCCGTCGGCAAGAACGAGGAGGCGGCGCGCTATTCCGGCATCCCGACCACCCTCGTCATCGCCACCGCCTACGTCATCAGCGGGGCCTTGGCCGGCCTCTCCGCCGTCTTCCTCGCCTTCTACACCTTCTCGATCCAGCCCTCCGCTCACGGCAGCTTCTACGAGCTCTACGGCATCGCGGCTGCCGTCCTCGGCGGCTGCTCGCTCAGGGGCGGCGAAGGCTCGATCATGGGCATTGCGCTGGGCACCGTGCTCCTCCAGGTCCTGCAGAACCTCGTCAACCTGCTCGGCATCCCGACCTCACTCAACTTCGCCGTCATGGGCACCGTCATCCTCCTGGGCGTCCTCACCGACCAGCAACTCCAACGCCGCCGCGCCCGCCTCCTCGCCGTCAAGGCGCACCAGGCAAAGACCCCCCGCCCCCAGCCAGCCGGCGCCTGACCCCAACCCCACGACGTCACAACCGGCCTCGCCCATGCCGGCGACGGAAGGGCTTGAGCCTGCCAGGATCACCGGCGACCCGCTGCCAGGAAAGATCGAGGCTCATCAAGAGCTTCACCAGCCTGTCAGCTCACCTTGCATCATCTCGAAACGACGCGGCAGGTAGCCCTGGCCGTCAATGAGCTCCGCTCGCTCGGCCTCAAAGCCTGACGGCTACAGCACCGAAATCCAACACCTCGACGATCAGCAACGGCACGCGGGGAAGATACAAAAGGAGGAGAAGCATCGAGGAGGCAGCGCCTGCCCCAGCCCCTCCGTTACTTTCGCTAAGAGTCCGCGACGCCGACTTCATCGTAACTTGCCCGCCGAAGCCATTCGCAGCTTCGACACCTTGCTCGACCTGAAGGAAGCCCGTAAAGCCCTCCTCGGCATCTCCGTCGACCTCGTCGAGCGCCCCGCCATCGAGCGGAGCCGCAACGACATCCGCCGCCGCCACATCCTCGAAGATGCCGAGCCCCTCCATGTGGCGTGACCCCGCCCTCGCCCTCGCCCTCGACATCGTGCTGGCCGCAGAAGACGCGCCGACCTTCACGGCCGACCTCGATCGGACCACCTTCGCCGGCAGCGAACTGCATCAGGCCGCCACGGTCCGCTGGCCGGAGATCATGGGCGAAGCCGCCAGCCGCACCTCGGCCGAATGCCGAAATTGGTCGTCGCCAAGGCCGATGCCTTCGGAGACGCTCCAGCGTTTGTCACTCGAGCAATTCGAGTGGCCAGAGAAAAGGATCCGCCACGACGTTGCTCCTCGTCACCGACTCTGCCATCGCAATAGCCTATACGTATTAGAGACACTATCTATTAAGAGTTGCATTCAACCTGAAGGCTAACGACACGCGCATTTTTCATCTAAGTCTTGTGGTACTTCAATGACACAACGAGTTTTCCGCGATTCGGATTTAAAAAGTGTAAAGAAAACAGACATTTTAGTTGCCGCACAGCCACTGGTTGTCCAAAATGGCAGAACCTTGCGGCATTTTTGCTCACGACCTCCGTGTTCTGGCCTATTGGCACGCGGTAGGAAGACTGTCGTGCGTATAGCGTCCGGTGGCGCTCCTCCGGCGGACGAATGTGCGCTGCCTCGGGAAGGGTATCGCCATGAATGGATGCTCGACGCCGGCAACCGTGTTCGCCTCGAATGGTCTACGTGTCGTCCTGATCGAGGCCAGGAGACTCAACCGGAGCCTGTTGTGCCATTGGCTGCTCACCGTCTGGCCGGGCTGCGTCATCGACGCGTTGGGCACGACGGCCGGGTTGCCTGCCAGCTCGGTCGGCGCAACGAACGGTCAGACCCAGGCGGCTGCAGCGCCAGGGATGCGCTTGATCATTTATAGTTGCGGCAACTCGTCCCTCCGCACGCCCGAGATCGTCAGCGATGTCGAGGCGCTCAGGCGCTGTGCCGACGTGGCGCCTTGGATCGTCGTCGGCGATTGCGGCAGCCGCGCTGAGGTTGCCGCAGCACTCGAACTCGGCGCGCGAGGCTACGTGCCGACGAGTCTCGACGAGCCGGCGGCCGCCCGTGCCATCGAGTTCGTCCTCGCCGGTGGTATTTTCGTCCCCGCCAGCGCCCTCGCCGAACTGCCGTCCCCGGCCAACCGTGCCGCGCCGGCCGCATTGCCGCCTGCGCCCGTGCTCGACCAGCCGAGACAGTCAGCACCCGGCACCCCTGCGTTGCCGTTTTTGACACCGCGGGAACGCGAGGTCGCGGCGTGCATCTGTGCCGGCAAACCGAACAAGATCATAGCGCACGACCTGCGGATCAGCGAAGCCACGGTGAAAGTCTTCGTCCGGCAAATCTTGCGGAAATTCGGGGCGAGCAACCGGACCGAAGCCGCCTCGGCGATCCGCTGGTATGTCGACCTTGCAGATAGCGTCGCTTAGGGCGCCGAGCTGGTGAAGCCCGTCGGCAGATCGAAACGAACCGGCACCGAGAGCCGTAGGACGTAGTCCGGCGCGTCGTCGTTCAGACCGACATCGAGTGCGACGTCGAGCAGCGCGCGGCGGCCGAGGACGGACGAGGCACCGATGGTCAGGACACCCGAGCTGCTATCCGAGCCGTCCAGCTTGTCACCATCGACCTCGACCTTGTCCGAGAATTGCTGCGTGAAGCCGAGCCTGAGCGAGGTCGACGGGCTCGCCGCGAGCACCGCCGCTGCCGTGAGCGACAAGGTATCGCCCGGCTCGACGTCGTTGTTCTCGAACACCGTCGCGTAGCCGATGGCCCCGACGAAGGCCAACGGGTCCTGCCGCTTGGTCGCCGAAACGCTGAAGCCGAGCTCGTCGAAATTGCCGGTCAACGCCACGCCGTCGTCGGCGTCCTTGCCGAACTTGGTGTCCCAGTAGCCGCGCGCCACGACATCCGGTCGCCAACCGGATTCGCGCAGCAGCGTCTTGGCGACGCCGATCCGTGGGTTGCCGATGCCCTGCGAACTGCCGTTCGAGACATCGCCGGGCACACCGCCGACCGTCGTTTCGACGCTCTGATCCACATAATTGAATGGCACCGACAGCTCGATCTGGCTGTCGAACGGGAGACCAGCCTTGACGTCGATTGAGGCCGTCACCTCGTCTCGCTCGAGCTCGTTCTCGCCGATGAAGACGACGCTTGCGTTGCCGCTGGTGACAAAGACCGGGTCGCTGGTCTCGCGCCGGGTATAGGAGAGAGCGGGCTCGATCTCGATCTCGCCGGGCCGGAGGAGAAGCGCGCCGGCCCGGGTCAGTGTTCGCTCCAGCGCACGCTCGACGGCCGCCTGATCGGGTGGCGCCTGATCGGAAGGCGGCTGGGCGCCGTCGCTCGCTTGCGCGGTCCGACCGGACCAGGCGCTCGCCACGAGCGGCGGGGTGGCGCCGTTGCCGAACGCCGTTTCCGGCACGCCGTCACCGTTGGCACCGCCGCTGATCGACGGTGGCGGCGCCGCCGCCGTGCCGCGCGTGCCGGGCCCGCCGCGTTCGACCGCTTCGAGCCGGGCGAGAAGGCTCGCCACCATCAGATCGCGGCGATAGAGCTCGCTGCGCAGGAGACCGAGCGGCACCAGGCTGTCGTCGTCGCCGTCGAGTGCCACACCGTTTCTCCCGGGAGGTGGCAGTGGCGGCGGAAGGCTCGCGGTCGCTTGCACGGGGGCCGAATCGGTGACAGCCGATGGCTCGCTCGTGGGCGTTGCGGTATTCGGTGCGGCCAGGCTCCGCCCCTTCTCAGTGATGTCACTGCCCTCGCCTGCAAAAATGTCGATAACGACGCGATGATCCGCGAGCGTGAAGAATTCGAGCCGCGTCGTTGCGACGGCGCCAATCGCGACCTCAGTCGGCGAGTGCACCTGCAACCGCGCGGCCGGCACCGATGCTGCAGGCGCGAACGCCGCCGGCTCGTCAAAGTGCACCACGGCGAGCGTCGGCCGGCGCTCGATCGTGAAGGGTACCGCCGAAGGCCAGTCGAAGACGAAGCGCTCGAAGCCGTCGTGCCTGCCGCCGCGAACAGCCACGGCGGGCAGGACTGCGGCCGTGTTATCAGACTCCTCGGCCTCGACGGTGATCGCTGCAGCCGCTTCGCTTGGCTGATCCGAGGTGGCCGTCGGCCGATCGGGCTGCTCTTCACCCGGGCGAGTCGCTCCCTCGGATGGCACCACGCCGTCCTCGGCCGCCTCTGTGGGTCGACCCGCTGCTGCCGGTGCCGCCGCCACAGCATGATCCTCGGCGACTCGAGCCAGTTGCACCCGAGGTGTCACCGCCGCTGCAGAGCCAGGATGCGGCGGGCCGAGCGTGGTCGGTCCGCTGATCCGCGGTTCGGTCGCGTGCATGGACAGGGCAACAGTGCCGAGCGCTATCCCGACGGCGATCGCCGGGGCGACGGGCCACCAGCCGGGTGACGCCGGGCGCGGCGAGGAAGTCGCTTCAGCTGAGAGTCGGGAAATCATGCGGGTGCAGGTCCAGCCGATTCGGTGGCGGCAATCCGTCCAGACGTTCGACGACGAACGCCACGCGGCCGTGATCGCCGTAGTCCGGCCAGGCGGTGAGGAACTGCTCGATGGTCATCGTCCGGTTGCCGAACAACGGGTCGCCGAGCAGCACGCGATTGCCGCGCCGGCCGCGAAAGATCACGAAATGGCTGGAGCCGTTGACCATGATCGGCACCATTGCCGGTGCTCGATCGACGAGACCGTCCAGCGAGACCCGCCCGAGACCGCGGCCGCGATAGCCGCGCGCATCGACGTAGAGCTTGAGATCGGCGAGCGAGAAGCCCTGCCGCACGTTCACGATGAACGGATTCTCGACGTATTCGGGCCGCGCCATGAGGCCCATCGCGATCTCCCGCTCGGTCACCGGATCCCCGTGCTGGAAGTTGAGCAGTGTCGCCAGCGAAGCGGCACCACACGAGTAGTCCCAGCCCTGCATGACGACCAGCCGCTCGCGCTGCTCGAGGAGCGAAACGACGTTGCGGCCACCGTCGTCGCGAGCCATCGCTGGACCTCGCTGTCGCCAGGCTGCACGCCAATCGCGGCTCATTTGCGCAACGCCACCGCCGGCGACGGCGGCGAGGCTGCCGGCCGCCGGCGTCTCGCCCTCGGCATGCGCAGGCACGCGGGAAGAGACGACCTGATCGCCGCCGGAAGCGCAACCGGCCAGTCCGACGGCGAAGCAGGCAGCAGCGAGTGTCCTCGACAACCGGGGGAGAGCCGTGAGCCGGATCACGCCGGACCGCCGGCCAGCGGCGTCGTCCGGCCTAGCGAACGGCGGCTGACCCGAGCTCATCTGGTCTCTCCCCGGTCCGAGGACGACTGCCGGCGTCGATCGCCTAGTAGCGACCCATCCCGTCGCAGCACTTCGGTGGATAGTTCGGCGCGTAGTACGGCGGTGCCGAAGCGGCGATCGCATGGCTGCCGGACTTCGACATGTAGCTCTCGACGGTGTCGGCGAAGCTCAGCGTCTCGGTGAAGGTGTTGCTGCCATAGGCCGTCGCCGCCGCCTCACCATCGGCGTAGTTCCCGTAGATCCTCGGGTTCACGTAGAAGTCGGCATAGACGTCGATGTACTTCTGGAAGTTGATTCGCCCATTCTTCATGAAGTCGAATTGGAAAGACGGATGGTACGAGCCGGCCGTGATGACCTCCATGTCGGCGAGCGCGAGGTCGACCGATTCCGCGCGACCGGTGTCGGCGACCCCGATCATGGCCACGGCGGCCGTGGCGAGCAGCAAGTTGCGCATGATGCGTTTCCCTCGATGATAGTCAAACGTCGACGGCTGGCCGCCGCGACGCCACCGGACCCATTCCGGTGTCTCCCCGCAACCACGGCGATACCTTGCCGAGGCTGCAAAAGCCGGTGGCGGGGCCGAGCCGATCATTGCGCGGCTCCACGACTGTCGATGTTGCGCTGTACCGCTGCGGGGTCGGGACGACCGGCGAAGGCGTCGCTCCATGGTCCGCCGAGATCCGCGAACTGTGGCGGCAAGGCGAACGCGATCGGCATGCCGACCGCGTCGGCGCGGGTGGAGGCGTTGCCGGACCCGCTGGCGATGGAGGCGGCGTCGGCCACACCACTCCCGACGGCATTGGCGATCGCCACGGCACCGGCATTGTCCGCGCACATGAAGCAGATAGCGAAAGCATTGGCGATCGGCATCGAGTAGGAGCTCGTGATGAACGTCCCGCGCCGGAACGAGTCCTGAAGGGTGCGCTGCCAGTTCGGCATGTAGGCCCCGCCGGTGAAGTCTTCGAGCGTCTCCAGATCCAGCTCGACCGGTGCCTCGGCAGCCGCCGGCGACGCGCCGCCCGCCATCGGGTCCGCCACTGCATCGAGTGGACCGAGGCCGACGCCGGCGGTCGCACCAATCATGGCGAGACCGAGCACGGCACCGGCAGTAGACTTGTCGCGTCGACGCATGGCGACCCCCTGACGATGAACCTCGGTGATCGGCAGATCGACACTCTCCGATCCAACGTCGCCATTGTCCGCGGAAAGGCCGCTTTCGGCCATTGAGCAATTGGGCTTAAGCAACGACTCGACCGGGCTTAGCCCGATCGACTTAAGCCACGAGCCGGATCAGCCGCGCCTGCCACGCGGTGCATTGCAGCCTGCCGGCCCGGGCCGGGCAGGGCCGTCGACGCCGCGTTGGCAGAAGAGAGGGAAGCCGGGAAGGCGTGCCTTCCCGGAGCCATCCGGCACTTCAGGACCATGGCCACGCCGGCGTCGGGCGATCCTTCAACAGCGGCGGCCCATGGGCTACCTTGCGCGTGCTCGCCGAAGGTCGAACCCTCGGAAGGGAAACACCGATGCTGCGCCGCCGCGGTGCCTCCACTTCCTCGCCGCCACGACCCTGCTGCCGGCAGCAGGGCCCGCGCCCAGGCCCTGCCGGCGATGCGCGTCCACAAGGCCCCCTATTGCGGCTGCTGCAGATGCTGGATCGACCACATCCGCACCACGGGCTTCACGGCCGAGGCGCTCGACGAGCCCGACATGAACGCCGTCAAGACACGGCTCGGCGTCCCCGCCGACCTCGCCTCCTGCCACACCGCCCTGATCGGCCTCCAATAGGCTCTCGAAAACCTCCTCGGCCTCCCGGTTGACCTCGTCGAAAGGTCGACCGCGTCGAGCGCCCGGCCATCGAGCAGTGCCGCAACGACATCCGCCGCCGCCACATCCTCGCAGGCGCCGAGCCCCTCTATGTGGCGTGATCCAACCCTCGCCCTCGACATCCTGCTGGCCGCCGTGGACGCCCACAATTGATGACACCCGACCGCGTGCTCACCCTCTCCGACCGAGTTGCCGACGCCCCCGGACCCTGCACGGCGCCGGCAAGGAAGACCGGGGGAACTGAGTTCCCCCGCGCGCCCTCCTCTACTTCGCGGTGGCGCCATGTGACCGCCGCACCAGCCGATGCCCGGCAAGCCGGAGCCTATTTGGCATCAAGGACAGCCTGCCACCCGTCCCGCGTCCCAATCCGGCTCACAGCTGCATAAAGCCCCATGGCATCCTCCAGCCGCGTCAACCGCGCGACCTTGGCCCCGAGCGGATGCTCCGCCGCCAGAAACGCTTCCTTGCGGTGCAGGATCGGCGAGCCGCGGTACTGGATATACCGCCACACCCGCAGCCCGAACGTCCGCAGATTGGCCGTCAGCGCCGCAAGGTGGGCCCGCGTCGAGCCGGGCGAGGTGTTGAGCGCCGTCGCTCCGGCGGCGCTGGATGCGACACTCGCCGATGTCGGGTTCACCCTGGCATGGACGCTGGTGGTCTGACGATCGCCCACCCGCTAGGGCCACGACGTGCGGCGCGACCAGAGCCGCACCTTCTGAGACTATTCTGCCAGTGTGCCTTATCTCCCGATCAGCTGCTGGAGCGCGATCAGGACAAGAACGGCGCCGGTCAATCCGAGCACGACGCGGGAGAATGAAACCAGGGCCGGAACGCTATGCGCGACCAGCTGCCCGATAGTGGCTCTTGCGGCAACGGCAGCCGCGGCGACGCTCGTCAAAACGGCAGCGACACCGAGCAGCATCATCGCCGCAAAGGCCAGACCGGCCTCCGGCACCCCTCGGGCACTCGCGAATGTCATGACGAACAAGGTCAGCGGACACGGTATCAGCCCGGCGAAAAAGCCGAAGGCCGAACCCTCGTGATGTTGGCGGGCGCTGTGCCCGCGCGTCGCGGCAAAAAGCAGCCACACGCCGACGATGCCCAGCAGGCCTCGACTGACGTCTTCGAGCACCCGTGCGCGTCCGACCTCGCCGAAGGCGAGCGACACCACGGGCAAGGCGAGAACGACCACGAGGACCGAGATCGCAATATGCGTCGCCGCAAGAATGATGGCGGTGCCGATGCCGCGTGCCATGCTGGCGCCGCTGCCCGCCACGAACAGCGCCAGCACGGTTTTCGAGTGGCCCGGTGTCAGCGCGTGCGCGGCGCCGAAGGCGACGGCGAGCGGCAGATAGGCGGCCAGCATCGTCCAGTCCTGCGTTTCGGCGAACGTGCGCAGCAAAAGAGCGAGCTCGGCCGAGATCGCCCGCTGCACGGAGGCGAGCCATCCCCAAAGGCCGAGCAAGAGTCCCGCGGCGTCTGCAAGCATGGCCTGGGCTATAGCACACGGGGCGCTCGCATAGGCGCGCCCGCGCCTGTTCCGCGGGCGCGCCTTTGCGTGGTCAGTCGGTCTGCT
>DAIRDJ010000060.1:12072-23588 GCA_036796215.1 Geminicoccaceae bacterium | reverse complement strand
CGGGCGACGTCGATGCCGCGGTGGATCGAGTGGATCCAGGACGAGCAGCTATAGGGGATGACGATGCCGGTGGTCCCCAGGATCGAGAGCCCGCCCACGATCCCGAGCCTCGGGTTCAAGGTGCGCAGCGCCAGTTCGGCACCACCCGGAATGGCGATCTCGACGTCGAGATCGAGACCGTGCCCGGCGCGGATCGCCCCTTCCTCCAAGACCTCGGTGATCATCTGCCGCGGCACCGGGTTGATCGCGGGCTCGCCCGGCGGGATCGGCAGCCCGGCCCGGGTCACCGTCCCCACCCCCTCGCCCGCGACGAAGCGGATGCCGGCACCGCCACCGCGCGCCCGCAGCGTCGCGACGATCTCCGCCTGGTCCGTCACATCCGGATCGTCGCCCGCATCCTTGATGACACTGGCCCGGGCCCAGCTCAGGCCGAGCTCCCGGCGGGCAAGGGCGAAGCTCGGCGTCTGGCCCTTGGGCAGGCGGATGGTCACCGGGTCGGGAAAGCCCTCGCCGGCGAGAGCGGCGAATGCCGCCTTGACCGCGGCCGTGGCACAGGCACCGGTGGTCCAGCCGCGGCGCAGCGCGGTTGCCGTGGCCTCGGGCTTGCGGTCGAGCGTCTCGGCGCGCGTCATGGTGTGTCCGTCACCCGCTAGCCACTGGGCAGCACGGTCGGATTTGCCTATCAGCTCGGCCATGCAGCACGCTGTCGCAACCTTCCATCCTGGCCGAGGCCGCCCGTGACGGCACCCGGGATCATCATTGCCGCCCCGCACTCGGGCGCCGGCAAGACCGTCGTCACCCTCGGGCTGATCAGGGCCCTTCGCAACCGCGGTCTTGCCGTCGGCAGCTTCAAGACCGGCCCCGACTATATCGACCCTGCCTTTCACGCGCGAGCCTCGGGGCGGCCCTGCCGCAATCTCGACAGCTGGGCGATGCGCCTCCAGACCCTGGCGGGGCTCTTCGCCGATAGCGCAGCTGATGCCGACATCGTCATCGGCGAAGGCGTCATGGGCCTCTTCGACGGGGCGCCGGGCGGGGCGGGCTCGACCGCCGATCTCGCGGCACTCCTGGGCCTGCCGGTCCTCTTCGTGGTCGATGCCGGGCGCATGGCGCAGAGTGTGGCCCCCTTGATCGAGGGCTTCCTGCGCTTTCGGAGCGACGTCGAGATCGACGCCGTCGTGCTCAACGGCACGGGCTCGGATCGCCACCGGGCGACCCTCGTCCGCGCCTGCGACGACCGCTTCTCGACCCCGATCCTCGGCTGCCTGCCGAAGGCCGCCGACCTCGCCCTGCCGTCCCGCCATCTGGGCCTCGTCCAGGCCGCCGAGCATCCGGACCTCGAGGCCTTCATCGAGCGGGCGGCTGCCCTGGTCACCGCCCATCTCGATCTCGACCGGCTGATCCGCCTTGCCCGGCGCAGCACACTCGACATCCTCGCACCCGGTGCCGCCCGCCTTTGGCCCGCTCTCGGCCAGCGCATCGCCATCGCCAGGGACGATGCCTTCGCCTTCAGCTACCCAGCCGTCCTCGACGGCTGGCACCGCCAGGGCGCCACCGTCCACCCCTTCTCGCCGCTCGCCGACGAGGCCCCCGATCCCGCGGCCGATGCCGTCTGCCTGCCGGGCGGCTACCCCGAGCTCCATGCCGAGAGGCTCGGCCACAACCGGCGCTTTCTCGACGGCCTCACAACCGCTGCCGGCCGCGGTGCCTTCGTCTACGGCGAATGCGGCGGCTACATGGTGCTCGGCCGCACGCTCACCGACCGGAGCGGCCGAGCCCACGCCATGGCGGGCCTGCTGCCGGTCGGCACCAGCTTTGCGAGTCCCGAGCTCCACCTCGGCTATCGCCGGCTCGTGCTCGAGGCGACGTGCCCGCTCGGTCGCCAGGGCCTCGCCTGGCGCGGCCACGAGTTCCACTACGCGCACGAGACCGAACGCGCGGGCCCGGCCCTGTTCGCGGCCGCCGATGCCACGAACAACACGCTCGGCCCGGTCGGCTGCCGGCAGGGGAGCGTCGCCGGGTCCTTCATCCACCTGATCGACCGCCACCCGCCCTTCGGCTAGCTCCGCCAATCCGTCAGCGCTATGAGGGGGCGGCAATGCCCGAGGGAGGCCCCCGATGAGACGACGCGACATCCTCGCCGCCAGTGCGGCAACCGCCGCTGCCGGCACCCTGGCAGCACCCGCCATCGCCCAAGGCATCACCGAGTGGAACATGGTGATGCCCTGGCCGCGCGGCACACCCGGTGTCGGCGTCAATGCCGAACGCTTCGCCCAGCGGGTGACCGACATGACCGGCGGCCGGCTGGTGATCAACGTCTTCGCCGCGGGCGAGCTGGTCCCGCCCTTCGAGGGCCTCGATGCGGTCTCCTCGGGCACGGCCGATTGCGGCCACGCGCCCCCCTATTTCTGGGTCGGCAAGGCGCCGGTGCTCAACTACTTCACCGGCATCCCCTTCGGCCTGACCGCCACCGAGCTCGCCGCCTGGTTCCAATTCGGCGGCGCCCTCGAGCTCTGGCAGGAGGTCTACGAGGACTTCAACGTCGTGCCCTTCTACGCCGGCTCGTCCGGCGTGCAGGCGGGCGGCTGGTTTAGGGAGCCGATCAACGGCCTAGCCGACCTCCAGGGCCTCAAGTTCCGCATCGCCGGCTTGGGCGGCGAGGTGATGCGCCGGCTCGGCGTCAACACCGTGATCCTGCCGCCGGGCGAGATCGGCCCCGCCATGATGGCCGGCACGGTCGATGCGGTCGAGTGGATCGGCCCCTGGAACGACCGCGCCTTCGGCCTGCAGCGGCTCGCCAAGTACTACTACAACCCCTCCTTCCACGAGCCCGGCCCCGGCCTCGAGATCATCGTCAACAAGGATGCCTGGAACGCGCTGACCCCGGACATGCAGGCGATCGTCAAGGGAGCGGCCGCCGCCACTGCCTTCGAGACGCTGGCGGATTTCAACTACCACAACATCGTCAGCTACCAGCCGCTGCTCGAGGAGGAAGGTGTGCAGTCGCTGCCCTGGCCCGACGACGTCATCGACGCCATGGCGCGCGAAACCTGGGCCGTGCTCGAGGACCTGGCCGCCACCGACGACCACACCCGGCGCGTCCACGAGAGCTTCATGAGCTTCCTCCGGCAATGCGACCGCTATGCCGCGAGCTTCGACACCGCGATCCTGCAGCTGCGGCAACGGGCGCTGGCGCAGCTCTGACGGGTGAAGGGGGCGTCCCGCCGGGGCGCCCCCTGCCGTTTTGCCGTGTTGTCCGGACGATTCCCGCGCTAATATTCTTGGTGCGCGCAACAGGAACCGAGCCATGGCAGCCAACGGCGACGACCGTACCGAAAAGTCACTGGAGCGGATCGAGGCCAAGCTCGACCGCTTGGTCGATCTACCGGCACGCGTCGATGTCGTCGAGAATCGTCTCTTGAAGATCGCTGCCGTCGTGGATGCCCTGAGCAGCAAGCTCGACCATACCCGAAGCGAGCTGCTGCTGCGCATGGACCACCTCCGCCTCGAACTCCTCGAAGCGGCCCAGGACGAGGCCAGGTTCGCCTCGAGCGGCCAAACCGTCCTCGCCGAGCACCGCTTCGACAAGCTCCAGGCACAACTCGACGACCTGACGCGCCGCCTGGAAGCGCTGGAAAAGTCTGACTAGGTCACATCGTCGGCACGCCGGTCAAACCGACCGCGCCGTTAAGGGTACCAGGTACCCTTAACGCGGCGTTAACGCCCGGGCCCGGCGGCGCTCACGCCCGATCGTCGGGTCCCGGCTCGGGCTCGGAACAACGCCGCTGGGGGCTCCGCCCCCAGACCCCCAAAGAGGTAAAGAGGCGAAGCAGCAAGGGGTAAGCTCCGCCTTCAGCGGAGCGTCCTGGCAACCCGGAAACCGTCGAAGTAGTTCCGGACGCCGGGCCCGCTCCCGACGCGATAGGCGGAACGGAGGCCCCTCGGAAGGCCGCTCCAGGAACCGCCGCGCAGAACCCGCCGACCCTGCTCGCCGCCCTCGACCCAGGCGCTGCCCTCGGTCGGAGCGCCCTCGTAGTTGGCGTGCCAGACATCGGCGCACCACTCGAAGACACTGTCACACATGTCATAGAGGCCGAAGTTGTTGGGCAGATCACCACCAACCTCGTTTGTGCCGATGTCCAGCCTGTTGTGATCTTCAGGAGGGTGTTCAAATCCCCACCAGTATGGCGTCGTGGTACCCGCCCGGCAGGCATATTCCCACTCGGCCTCGCTCGGCAGGCGGTAGGGCTGGCCCGTCCGCTGGCCCAGCCACGCGACATAGGCCTCGGCATCGTCCCACGACACGTTGATCACCGGCCGCCGCCCGCGGCCCCAGCCTTCGTCGCCGGGCGGCCGCCGCCCCGTCGCAGCGGCGAACTCGTCGTATTCGTCGAAGGTCACCGGATAGCGACCGAGCGCGAACGGTGCTGCGATGGTCACGAAATGCTGCGGGCCTTCGTCTTCCTCACGACCTGCCTCGCTCGCCGGCGAGCCCATGACGAACCGGCCGGCCGGGATGACCACCATCTCCGGGCACCAGGGGGCGTCGATGTCGCGGAAGACGGACAGCGGCTCGCGCTGTTGTCTGGCGGACGCCGCTGACGATAGTGTCGTCGCCTCTTTCGCCGAGACTTCATCGACAGCGCCCGCCCGAAGCGCCTCGGGCAACGCGCTGATCAAGCGATCGAGCCCATCCTCCTGCCAGAGGTCGGCCCAGTGGATATCGCGCAGGCTGAGACCGCGATCGGGGATTTGCAGATCCGGCACCTGGCAATCGTCGAGGCGCACCGGAACGAGATAGATCGAGCCGGGCGGCCGCTCGGCATAGGCCGAAAGCGCTTGGCGAAACTCGTTCTGCACATAGCCGATCTTCTCGACCGACCGGCTGGAGAGACACGCGAGAAACACCCCGGCCCCACGGATCGCCTTGGGGATCTCCTCCCGCCAAAGCCTCCCAGGCACAAGGTCCTTTTCATCGAGCCACGGCTCGAAGCCACGACCCTTCAAATCCGCATAGAGCTGACGGATCTGCGGCTTGTCTTCTTTGGCATGGGCGAGGAAAATTCGCCGGGATGAGGTCATGGCCCGCTCGTCCGTTCTGAACGCCTGCGCATCGATACCAGCGATTGCGGCTGAACTGAAGCGATTGCCCGTTCAGGCGTCGCAGCCTCCGGTGTGCGGCTCGAGACGCCCGCTAATCCCGATAGTCCTCCGCCGTCTTCGGCTTCGGCAGCGCCGGCCTGGCGTAAGGATCGAGGTCGGATTCGGCCTGGGCGATGACCCGGCAGTCGGCGCACATGGCGAGGCGGGCGAGCTGGCTCTGGTCGCCTCGGTACATCCAGTGCTGGCCCTCGAGCCTGGCGGTGATGCGGTCGATCGTGGACTTGACGCCGAAGGCCTTGCCGCAGCGGCTGCAGGTGGCGGGCTCCTCCTCCTTGATCAGCCGGGGATGGAAGGCCTTGTCGGTGAAGTCGAATTGCGGGACCAGCTGGATAACCTTCTCGGGGCAGGTCGGCTTGCAGAGGCCGCACTGCACGCAGGCGTTCTCGGTGAAGCCGAGCCTGGGATGGTCCTCGGCGGCCGAGAGCGCCCCGGTCGGACAGACGCCCACACAGGCGAGGCAGAGCGTGCAGCCGTCGGCGTCGACCACGACCTTGCCGAAGGGGGCACCGGGCGGCAGGCGCAGCACGTCGACCGGCACAGGCGCGGCGCGGTGGAGCTGGCGGAGGCTCAGCTTCATCAGCCCGAGCTTCTCGCCCATCGGCAGGAAGGGTGCCGGTTTGGCGGTGCCGGGGCGCCGCTCCAGCGACCAGAGCGCTTCGCCGAGCGCGTCGGGGTCGTCGACGTCGACGAGATCGATCCGCCCGCTGCCCCAGCCGAGGCCCGAAAGGAACGTCTCGGCGAGGCCGATCGTCCGGCCGAGGGCCGTGCGCTCGCCCCTGGTGCGCGGGCCGGCGAGGATGCGGATCTCGGCGGCCCCGAGCCCCATGGCGGTGGCGAAGAGCTCGATGCCGAGTTGCGTGATCTCGTTGACGGCAAAGGGGATGACCCGGGCCGGCAGGCCGTCGCCCGTGCGGGCGAGGAGATCGATCAGCGGCAGCCCGTGCGCGTTCTCGTGGACCAGCAGCACGGCATCCCTGCCGCCGGCCTCGTGGTAGGCTTGCAGCAGCGTCGTCAGCCGCTCGAGCAGATGCTCGGCCGGCGGATAGTCATAGGCAGCGGCCCCGGTCGGGCAGACGGCATGGCAACCGCCGCAGCCGGCGCAGATCAGCGCATCGATCGCCACATGGTCGCCATTCGGTGTGATCGCCCCCGTGGGGCACACCTCGAGACAGCGCGTGCAGCCCTCCTTGCGGTTGCGGGAATGCGCGCAGAGCTCGGCGCGGAAATCGACATAGCGCGGCTTGTCGAAGGCGCCGACGAGGTCCGTGGCATCGAACAACGCCCGCTGCACGGCGGCCGGATCGCCCGGGTCGGCCCTGAGATAGCCGTCCCGCTTGTGCGCCGCCGGGAAGAGCGGCGTGCCACCCGAAAGATCGATGATGATGTCGCAGGTCGAAACGGCCTCGTTCCTGGCCCGGCCGAAGCGCAAGGCCGCGCGCGAGGAGGGGTCGGGCACGGCATAGTCGTCGACGACGACCTCGAAGCCGCCGAGCTGACCCTTGGCCGCCCTGATCGTGCCCTTGAGCACCGGGAAGGTCGCCGTGGCCGGCGGGATGACGTCGCCGGGCCGCGCCAGGAGCACCGTCACATCCAGGCGATCGCCGAGCTGCCGGGCGGCCTCGATCGCCACCTCGTCCCGGCCATAGACCAGCGTGACCCCTTCGGACTCGAGCGTGAGCGCCTTGGTCTCGGGCAGCTTCAGGGCAGCCTCGGCCAGAAGCGCCGCGATCTTGGGCGTCGCTTCTGCCCCCTCCTTCGACCAGGCGGCGCGGGCGCGGATGTCGGTGGTGACCAAGGTTTCGGCCGCGACCTCGCCCGAGCTCGCGGCCAGGACCTCCTCGAACACCGCCCGTTCCTGGGCACAGGCGACGAGCAGGCTCTCACCCCGCAGCAGCGCCTGTTGGCGGCGGCAGAGGGCCGTCGCGATCGCCGGCGCGGCGGCCCCCGCAGCACGCGCCAGAGCACCGCCATCGAGCGGCATGGTACCCTCGCAATCGCACAGGATGACCTCACGATCGCCGACCCGCATGCGCTTCTCCCGTTCCACAGCAACCCCGAGCGCTCTACATGACGGTTATGGACGCGAACGACAATCCGGCACCGCTCAGCCTGCCGCCCGTCTTCGAGGCGGTGCACGTCGCCGCCGACGCGTTCGGCGCGGCGCGCGGCATGGCGGTCGGCGGTGGCGAGGCCGGAACACTGGTCGTGGCGGATCTCGACCCCCTGGCACCCCGGCTGGAGGTCGCGGTGATCCTGGAGCCCGACCGGCCGGCCGCCGACTGCTTTCCCGCCTTGCCGATCACGATGCTCGCCATGGCCGATGCGCTCGCGGCACTGGGTCCGCCGCTGAAGCCCATCGGCTTAGCTTGGCCCGACCGGCTCCTGCTCGACGGTGCCGAGACCGGACGCGCCCGGCTGGCGCTGCCGAAGCCCTCGGCCGAGCCCCTGCCCGCCTGGCTCGTCGTCGGTATCGCCCTGCAGTGGCGCTTCGCCGGCAGCAGCGACGAGCCGGGCCGCACCCCCGACCGCACGGCACTCCTGGAGGAGGGTTTCGGCGAAGTAACGCCAGCCGAGATCGTCGAGGCCTTCGCGCGGCATCTCCTCTTCTGGGTCGGCCGCTGGCAGGAGGCGGGGCTGGGCGAGGCCACCAACCACTTTCGGGCGCGCCTGGTCGAGCCGGCCGCAGCGACCAGCCGCTTCGATCCCGCCAACTTCGATCTCTTGTGCAGCGGCCCGCCGCCATCCTGCGAGAGCCTGGCCGAACGGCTACTGCTCGGACCCAGCCCGTGAGCGCCACCAAGCTGCCCCGCACGATCCGCCTCGATGCCTCGGATACCGCCGTCTTCGAGCGGGCGGCCGAGCCCGGCGAATGGGCGGTGGCCGGCGGCTTCGCCTTCCTCGACGCCGCGCCCGAGCAGCTCACCGGCAAGCGGCGCCAGGCCTTTGCCAATGGCTTTCTCGGCACTGGATCCTTCGGCTGGTCGACCTTCGTCGTGGTCGCGTCGGCCACCGCGGCCGACATCGACGCCATGGTCGAGCGCCTCGCAACGCTCTTCGTCGAGGCGCACGGGGCCCCCTCGCTCGACGCCGCCCGGCCGGTCGCCCGCCAGGAGGTCGACTTCATGGCCGATCTCTGCCGGGCGCACGCCGTCAACACGCTGCTCGCCATGGAGCGGCTGATCGATGCCGATGGCGGCATCCGCGAGCGGTTTCGGGTGATCGACCGCAAGGCTGGCGTGCACGGCCGCGCCTTCGAGCTCCTGCCCGAGGACCCCACTTCATGACCGGGACGATCTGGGCGAGCGCCGGCCTGGCACTGCTCGACCCGGCCCCGGGCGGCGGGCTGGCCCCCACCCCTTCCTTCCTCAAGGCCTATCTGGCGCGGCCGGAGCTCGCCCCTGTGGCCGAGTCTTGTGCGGCCGAGCGGGCGCTGCATGCCCGGCTCCTGGCCGATCCCGAAGCCGTGGTGGACGAGGCAGAGCTCGCCACCCTCGCCGACCCGGACGCGGCCGAGAACTACCGCGTCTGGCTCGGCTTTCGCGACCGGCTCACGGGCCAGCCGAGCCTGGAGGCCGCCTATCTCGACCTCGCCCGCCACGGCAGCGGCCGCATCCCGCCGCTCTTCATGGCGCAACTCGTCCACGTCATCGTCCGCCACATCCTCGACGGCGAGACCGACGGCATCGTCTGGCGGGCGGCCGAGCTCCTGTTTCGCAGCCAGAAGGTCAACATCACCGAGGGCGGGATCCTGGTCGCCGACGAGGAGACGGTGGAGCAGGTGGCGGCCACGGGCGGCTTCGGCAGTCTCGGATCCCTCCTGGTGCAGGCCGGCACCGCCCCCCGGACGGTCGAGCTCGACGTCGTCAGCGAGGCCAATGCCGAGGCGTACTTCGCCCGCAGCGAGCGCTTCGACATGGTCCTCGACGTCGCCTTCACCCGCCCCGGCCTCGATGCGCTCGCCCGCGTGCTGGAGCGCTGGGTAGCTCACTTCCTCGGGCTCGAGATCGTCGTCCAGCCGGTCCAGACCATCCGCGACGAGCGCTGGTCCTGGCATGTCGGGCTCGATGCCGAGGCGACGGCGATCTTGAATGCCATGTGGCACGGGACAGACGTGTCGCAGGCCGATCTCGCCCGCATCCTCTCGCTCTTCCGCCTGGAGTTCAGAGACCCCGCGGCGATGCTCGAGCGGGTGGCGGGCCGACCGGTCTATCTCGCCATGGCGATGGACCCTGAGAAGCGGCTGCGGCTCAAGCCGCAGAACATCTTGACCAGCCTGCCAGTTAGGCAGGAGCTGACGCGTTGAGGAGGGCCCGAGCTTGATCGTCGAACGCTTCGGCATCGGCGTAATCGTCGAACGCCGGCCGGCCACGAGCCGCTGGCAGAGCCACGTCTGGCGGGTGGTCGACGTCCTGCCCGGCCGCCCCGCGACACCAGCCTGGACCGTGCTCTTCGAGGCGGACGGCACCACCCGCTACTATGCCGGCACCACCGATCTCGTCGTCTACGCCAAGGAAACCGAGGCGCTGGTCCACAATCTCGGGGCCGAGATGCCGGCGGTCTGGGTGGTGCTGCGGCCGCGCGAAGGCGCCTTGGGCTTCGAGCTCCTGATGGCCACGGTCGATGCCGGCGAGGCCCAGGCGCATGCCGATACCGGCGATGACCTCGTCGAGATGGTGGCGATGCCGGAGGCAGTCCGCGCCTGGCTCGCCCCGTTCGTAGCCGCCCACCACGTCGAGCGGCCGAAATACAAGCGCAAGCGCGAGCGGGCCGATCCCGAGGCCCTGGCGGCCGGGCGTCTGCCCGGACAGCGTCGGCCCGGGGGTGACGGGCATGGCTGAGGACAAGGGCTTTCTCGCGCGCTGGTCGACGCGCAAGCGGGCCGCGAGAGAGAGCGAACCGCCCGGGCCGGCGGTCGAACCTGATACGCCGCCGATGGAGTCTACCGACCCGGCAGCACCCGAAGCCCAGCCGGAGCCCGAGCCGCCCGAGATCCAGCCGCAGGACCTGCCGCCACTCGAGAGCATTCGGACCGGCGCGGATGTCCAGGTCTTCCTGCAGCGAGGCGTGCCGAAGGCCCTGCGCCAGGCGGCGCTGCGTCGGCTGTGGTCAACGGACCCCCTGATCCGCGACTTCCGCGAAGTGGCCGACTACGACTGGGACTTCAACGCCCCGGGCTACGGTGCGCTGCTGCCGAAGGACGACCCCAAGGCCGCGGCCGAGAAGCTCTTTGCGGCGCTGCGGCGACGGGTGACGACGCGGACCGGGGCGCCTGTGCCGGAGCCGGCCGACGAACCACGGCAGGTGGCCGCAATCGAGCCTGGCATGTCGGCGACGCCGGCAACGGAGCCATCGGGCGAGCCCGCGCCAGCGGCTTTGCGCGCCGCGCCGGAGCCGGCTGACGCACCGGCGCGGCCGCGGCGACGGCGGCACGGTGCGGCGACCCCGAGCTGAGGGTCGAACGACTGCGGTTTGGCCGCCGGCCGCTGCAGCGCACCATCTTTGTCGCTTGCGCAATCAGGTGTTTGCGGCCAAACTTCGAACTGGAACAAGGATACTTAAAAGCGCCTCGCGGCAGCACCGGCAGAGATCGGATCCGCAGCGGGGCCGGGCCATCGGGAGGCGGATACTGGCGACTCGTGCCGAGCAGGGGGACAATGCAGAGATCGTCGCCGCGGGCGACGAGATCGACGTGGCGAGGGCGCGCTATTGGCAGCTCCTGGGCTTGCTGTTGCGGGCAGCACCCGATCGCCAGACCCTGCAACTGATCGCCGGGCTCGAGGGCGACGCGTCGCCGCTTGGCACCGCCCTGGGCGAGGTCGCCGCCATTGCCCGCGACACCGATCCCGCGACCGTCGAGCGCGAGCACCACGCGCTTTTCATCGGCGTCGGCCGGGGCGAACTGCTGCCCTACGCTTCCTACTACCGCACCGGCTTTCTGCACGAGAAGCCGCTCGCCAGCCTGCGCGCCGATCTCGGCCGGCTCCACATCGAGCGGGCCAAGGGGCAAAGCGATCCCGAGGATCACATCGCCTGCCTCGCCGAGATCATGGCCGGGCTGATCGCCGGCGACTTCGCGGTCGACCCGGACGAGCAGGAAGCGTTCTTCAATCGCCACCTCGCCCCCTGGGCCGGCCGCTTCTTCGCCGACCTCGAGGCTGCCGAGGCGGCGTCGTTCTACCGGCCGGTGGGCAGCATCGGGCGACAGTTGGTGGCTGTCGAGGCGACCGCATACACGCTCGCGGCCTGATGGCCCCGAGCCCGCGACCGAGGAGGGACTGACAATGGCAGGATCGAAGCACAAAGAGGCCCCAGAAAACCCGGCCACGCAAAACCCGGCCACGCAAAACCCGGCC
>DAIRDJ010000060.1:0-11972 GCA_036796215.1 Geminicoccaceae bacterium | reverse complement strand
AAAACCCGGCCACGCAAAACCCGGCCACGCAAAACCCGGCCCCGCAAAACCCGGCACGGCGCGGCTTCTTCAAGGCGGCGGCCACGAGTGCTGCAGGGGCTGCCGTGGCCGCCCCGGTCTTGCTGGCCGGCGGCCGGGTCGAGGCCCAGCAATCGGCCGACGAGAAGACCAAGCGGCGCTATCAGGAAACCGAGCACGTCCGCACCTTCTACGAGACCAACCGGTACTGACGAAAACCGGCACTGACGAAAGGATCCCGACCATGCTGACCAAACGTCGTTCCGGTTCCGCCACCAAGAGCGGCTTCGCCCAGATCGTCGCCGGGGCCGCGGCCGCCACCGTCGATCGCCGCGCCTTCCTGCAGAAATCCGGGGTCGCCGCCGGCGGCCTCGCCGCCCTGGGCGCGCTGCCGCTTACGACCGTCAAGAAGGCCGAGGCCGGCTTCGTCGATCTCGGCATGCCGGTCGAGGTCAAGAAGAACATCTGCACCCACTGCTCGGTCGGCTGCACCGTCCATGCCGAAGTGCAGAACGGGGTCTGGGTCGGCCAGGAACCGGCCTGGGGCAGCCCGATCAATCGCGGCACGCATTGCGCCAAGGGGGCCTCGGTGCGCGAGCTCGTGCACGGCGAGCGCCGGCTGAAATACCCCTTGAAGCTCGAGAACGGCGAGTGGCGCCGGCTCGGCTGGGAGCAGGCGATCGAGGAGATCGGCGACAAGCTGCTCGAGATCCGGGGCGAGAGCGGCCCCGACAGCGTGTTCTGGCTCGGCTCGGCCAAGTTCTCCAACGAGGGTGCCTATCTCTTCCGCAAGTTCGCCGCCCTCTGGGGGACCAACTCGGTCGACCACCAGGCGCGCATCTGCCATTCGACCACGGTCGCAGGTGTGGCGAACACCTGGGGCTACGGGGCGATGACCAACTCCTACAACGACATCAGGAAGTCGAAGGCGATCATGATCATCGGCGGCAATCCCGCCGAGGCGCATCCCGTGTCGCTGCAGCACGTGCTGATCGGCAAGGAGATCAACCAGGCCCCGCTGATCGTCTGCGACCCGCGCTTCACCCGGACGGCGGCGCACGCCACCCACTATGTCCGGCACCGCTCGGGCACCGACATCCCGCTCATCTGGGGCATGCTCTGGCACATCTTCGAGAACGGCTGGGAGGACCAGGAGTTCATCGCCCAGCGGGTGCACGGCATGGAGCAGATCAGGGAAGAGGTGAAGAAGTGGACGCCCGCCGAGGTCGAGCGGGTGACCGGCGTGCCGGGGGACCAGGTCAAGGAGATCGCCGAGATCGTGGCGACGGTGAAGCCGTGCACCGTGATCTGGTGCATGGGGGTGACCCAGCACACCGTCGGCACCGCCAATGTGCGGGCGATCTGCGACCTCCTGCTCGCCACCGGCAATGTCGGCAAGGAGGGTGCGGGGGCCAACATCTTCCGCGGTCACTGCAACGTCCAGGGTGCTACCGACCTCGGCCTCGATGTGACCTCGCTGCCGGCCTATTACGGCCTGGCCGAGGGCGGCTGGCGGCACTGGTCGGCGGTCTGGGACCTCGACTACGAGTGGATCCTGGACCGCTTCGGCACGGCCGACATGGACCGTGAGGCCAAGAAGACGCTGATGGAGACCAAGGGCATCCCGACCACCCGCTGGTTCGATGCGGCGATGGCCTCGGCCGACGAGGTCGACCAGCCGGATCGCCTGCGCGGCATGGTCGTCTTCGGCCACGGCGGCAACACCGTGCCCAGGATGCCGGAGATGCGGGCCGGACTCGAGGCGCTCGACCTGCTGGTCGTCGCCGACCCGCATCCCACCACCTTCGCTGCGGTCTCCGAGCGCAAGGACGGCACCTACCTCCTGCCGATCTGCACCCAGTTCGAGTGCGACGGCTCGCGCACCGCGTCCAACCGCTCGCTGCAATGGGGCGAGAAGGTCGTCGAGCCGATCTTCGAATCGAAGAACGACTACGATGCGATGTACCTGCTCGCCAAGAAGCTCGGCATCGATGGCGAGATGTTCAAGCATATCGAGGTGGTCGACAACCAGCCGGTGGCCGAGGACATCCTCAGGGAGATCAATCGCGGCACCTGGTCGATCGGCTATACCGGCCAGTCGCCGGAGCGGCTCAAGCTGCACATGCAGCACCAGGCCGACTTCGATGTCGTCACCTTGCGCGGCAAGGACGGCACGCCCGTGGCGAACGAAGTCTACGGCCTGCCCTGGCCCTGCTGGGGGACACCCGAGCTCAAGCATCCGGGCAGCCACATCCTCTACAACACCCACGAGCACGTGATGAACGGCGGCGGCACCTTCCGCGCCCGGTTCGGCGTCGAGCACGAGGGCCAGACCCTCCTGGCCGAGGGCAGCTGGTCGCTGGGCTCGCAGATCGAGGACGGCTATCCCGAGTTCACCTTGGGCATCCTCAAGACGCTCGGCTGGGACGTCAGCCTGACCGCCGAGGAACGCGCCACCATCGAGCGGATCGGCGGCGAGAACCCGGATGGCGTCTCCTGGGCGCGCGACCTCTCGGGCGGCATCCAGCGCGTCGTGCTGGCGCATGGCTGCAGCCCCTACGGCAACGCCAAGGCCCGCGCCGTCGCCTGGAACCTGCCGGATCCGGTGCCGGTGCACAGGGAACCCATCTACAGCCCCAGGCCCGACCTCGTCGCCGACTACCCGACCTACGAGGATGCCCGCGACTTCCGGGTGATGAACATCGGCCAGACCATGCAGCAAAAGGCGGTCGAGGAGGGGATGCACGACCGGTATCCCATCATCCTGACCTCCGGCCGGCTGGTCGAGTACGAGGGGGGTGGCGAGGAGACCCGCTCCAACCCGTGGCTCGCCGAGCTGCAGCAGGACATGTTCGTCGAGGTCAACACGGCCGACGCCGAACGCCTCGGTGTCCGTGACGGCGGCATGGTCTGGGTCTACGGCCCCGCCAACGGCAAGGTGCGGGTCAAGGCGCTGGTCACCAACCGGGTCGGCGAAGGGGTCGCCTTCATGCCCTTCCACTTCGCCGGCTTCTGGGAGGGCGAGAGCCAGCGCGGCAACTATCCCGAGGGCACCGATCCCATCGTGCTCGGCGACAGCGTCAATGCGGTCACCACCTACGGCTACGACCCGGTGACCGCGATGCACGAAGGCAAGGCCACGCTCTGCCGCATCGAGGCGGCGTGAGCCGGCGTCTGGAAGGAGACTGAACCATGGCCCGCATGAAGTTCCTTTGCGACGCCGAGCGCTGCATCGAGTGCAATGCCTGCGTCACCGCCTGCAAGAACGAGCACGAGGTGCCCTGGGGCATCAACCGCCGCCGGGTGGTCACCATCAACGATGGCGACCCCGGCGAACGGTCGATCTCCATGGCCTGCATGCACTGCACCGATGCACCCTGTGCGGCGGTCTGCCCGGTCGACTGCTTCTACACCACGGCCGATGGGGTGGTGCTGCACTCCAAGGATCTCTGCATCGGCTGCGGCTACTGCTTTTATGCCTGCCCGTTCGGCGCGCCGCAGTTCCCGCAGCTCGGCAATTTCGGCGGTCGCGGCAAGATGGACAAATGCACCTTCTGCGCCGGCGGCCCCGAGGCCGACATGACCCAGGCGGAATACAACCAGTACGGCACCAACCGGCTGGCCGAGGGCAAGCTGCCGCTCTGTGCCGAGATGTGCTCGACCAAGTCGCTGCTCGCCGGCGACGGCGAGATCATCGCCGCGATCTACAAGGAGCGGGTGGTGACCCGCGGCTACGGCTCCGGCGCCTGGGGCTGGTCGACCGCCTATCCCGACAGCCAGGGTGTGTGAAGAGAGAGATGAGGGCTCGAGAATGACCATGATCGCGCGCCTCCTGGCGCTTGCCCTGCTCGCCCTGCCGCTGCTGCAGGTGCTGCCGGCCTCGGCCCTGGCCCAGCACCAGGCACCGCAGGAAGCGGCGACGATGCGGGCCGACGAGATGCAGATGTTCCGGGAGCTGCAGGGCTCGCTCGGCGGCCGGGTCAGCATCCCGGATCAGCGGGCGGCGACCCTGATCCAGCCGGGCGGCAAGGAGTGGCGGGATTTCATCCGCGACACGCTGCCCTGGGTCGGCGGCATCTCCATCGGCGGCATGCTGGTCCTCTTGGTGCTGTTCTACCTGATCCGCGGCAAGGTGCCGATCGAGGGCGGCCGGAGTGGCGAGACCATCACCCGCTTCAACGGCCTCGACCGCTTCGCCCATTGGCTGTCGGCGACGAGCTTCATCGTGCTGGCACTCACCGGGCTGAACATCGCCTTCGGCAAGATGCTGCTGCTGCCGCTGATCGGCCCCGAGGCGTTCACCGCCTTCTCGGAATGGGCCAAGCTCGCGCACAACTTCGTGTCCTTCCCGTTCGTCGCCGGCCTCCTCCTGATGTTCGTGATCTGGGTGAGGGAAAACATCCCGAGCCGGATCGATCTCGAATGGTTTCTCGCCGGTGGCGGCGTGGTCGGGCACAAGCATGCCCATTCCCGCCGCTTCAACGGCGGGCAGAAGTTCATCTTCTGGTCGGTGATCATCCTGGGCTCGGTCATCGCGGCCACCGGCTACATGCTGATGTTCCCCTTCGTCGTCGCCGGGATGGGCGGGATGCAGCTCGCCCAGATCCTGCACGCCGTGCTGTCGATGGTCATGATCTCGATCATCCTCGCGCACATCTATATCGGCTCGCTCGGCATGGAGGGCGCCTTCGAGGCGATGGGCTCGGGCGAGGTCGATCTCAACTGGGCCGAAGCGCACCACGACCTCTGGGCCGAGGAACAGCGGGCGAAGGGCGAGCTCAACACCAGCAGTGGCGGCCGCCAGGCCGTGCCGGCCGAGTAGCCGGGCGTCAGATCGGCGGTCGGAACGGCAACGGGCCGGCCCCGCCTGGGACCGGCCCGTTCTGCTCGCCGGCGCCGCGAGCGGTGGCTAGAGCCTGGCACCCGGGCGCGTGAACGCGGCCTCGGACGGTTGCTGGAACTCGGCCACCACGACGTAGCCGCCGACCGCCAGTGCGATGGCCACCACCACGCTCAACAAGAACGCCTTCATCCCGGTCCTCCCACTCCCCCGCAAACCCGCCTCCAGCGGCCTCGATGCCGCGGAGTCTAGCAACAAAGTCCGCCCGTTCAATCCGTTCCGCCCGGGGGGCGACATCGCGGCAGGCCGCCGCTGAGCATGCCGGTACCATGTTGCAGATCACCGACAACCTTGCACTGGACGAGGCGGAGCTCGAGGAGAGCTTCATCCGCTCGACGGGCCCGGGCGGGCAGAACGTCAACAAGGTCGAGACCGCGGTCCAGCTCCGCTTTCCTGCCATGGCCTCGCCCAGCCTGCCCGAGCCGATCAAGGCCCGGCTCGCCAGCATCGCCGGCCGGCGGTTGAACCAGGCCGGCGAGATCGTCATCACCGCGCGGCGGTTCCGGACGCGCGAGATGAACCGCCAGGACGCCCGCCACCGCCTCGTCGAGCTCTTGCGCGAGGCGGCCGAGGAACCCATCCACCGTCGCGCGACGCGCCCGACCCGGGCGAGCAAGGAGCGCAAGCTCGAGGCGAAGAAGCGGCGCGCACGGGTCAAGGGACTGAGAGGCCGGGTGGACGAGGGATGAACGCCAAGCGACGTCGCCAAATGGGTCAACGCATTTCGTACTAGCGCAATCGCTGGTATTATGACTGGGCCTTCTTTCAGCGGAACAGTTCATGACAACATCGCGCCGGATCTTTATCGCCCATGCCAAAGAGGACAAGCCCGCGGTGCAGCGGCTCTATCGCGAGCTGAAGGCGCGGGGTTTCGAGCCGTGGCTGGACGTTGAAGACCTGCTGCCCGGGCAAAACTGGAAAGTCGAGATCCCGAAGATCATTATCAATGCCGCCGCTTTTCTCGCCTGTCTATCCAGCCGCTCGGTGGCCAAGGTGGGCTATGTGCAAGAAGAGTACCGCATGGCCCTAGCCGCCTGCGGCCAGCGCCCACCGAGCACGATTTACGTGATCCCGGTGCGGCTCGACGACTGCGAAGTGCCGGATCTGCAGGTCCCAGGTCTCGCAGCCCGCATGCGCGACTACCATTGGACCGATCTCTTCGCAGATAACGGCTTCGACCGACTGGTGCGTTCACTGACCGACGGTGCTGGGCTAGTGCCGGCAGTTTGCGCGCGCCCCGACGAGACCTTGCCGCTGGAGGTGTGCCGCGATATCGAAGCGCTTTGGTGTCCGGAGATGGTCGCCATCCCGCGCGGCCATTTCTACATGGGCTCGGAGCCGGCCGAAGAGGGGCACTCAGTCGACGAAGGCCCGCTGCACTTTGTGCAAATCCTCGCGCCGTTCGCACTCGGCCGCTATCAGGTGACCTTCGACGAGTACGGCGAGTTCGCCGCCACGACGGGGCGCGAGCTGCCGAGCGACGAAGGCTGGGGCCGCGGGCGGCGGCCCGTGATCAACGTTTCGTGGCATGAGACCCAGGCCTATGTGGCGTGGCTGAGCGAGCGCACGGGCGAACTCTATCGCCTGCCGTCGGAGGCCGAATGGGAGTATGCGTGCCGGGCCGGCACCATCACACCGTTTTCTTTCGGTCTCGGTATTCCAGCGGACCAGGCCAACCATTTTGGCGACCTCATGAGATACCCGGGCGACACTACCTTCTATCGAGAACAGACTGTGCCAGTCGAGTCGCTTGCGGCAAATGCCTTCGGCCTGCACGACATGCACGGTAATGTGTGGGAGTGGTGCGCCGATGTTTGGCACCCATCCTACAACGATGCACCACGCGATGGCTCGGCCTGGATCGAGGGTGGCGAGCAGGATCAGCGGGTGCTTCGCGGCGGTTCCTGGAACTCGGGTCCCCGGGCCGTCCGCTCGGCTAATCGCCATCGGGCCAACTCCGACGTTCGGTCCAAGGAATACGGATTCCGGGTTGCCAGGACGCTCCGCTGAAGGCGGCGTTTAACTCCTGATGCTCCTCTGCCCCTGACCGGCGCCGGCATAGGCCATATCCCCGACATGAAGGACAAGCCCACCTTGCCGGTCTAAGTCCTCGGCGAATGCCGGACCCTGCTCTACCGCTGAAGCTCGAGGAAGACGCCGAGAGCACCTCGGCTGCTGGGCGCGAAAGAAGCCGCAGCCGTCCGCGTCGGGCCGGCTCTGGAAAAGGTACCGCTAACGGAGGCACGAGGTGCTATAGCTAGATACGTCAACACCTTTTGCGCGAACGCAATCGCTGGTATCGTGAAGGTGCCTTCGTGCAGCAGCCGGGGTCATGACGACATCAGGCCGGATCTTTCTCGCCTCTGCCAAAGAGGACAAGCTCGCCGTCCAACTGCTCTATCAGCAGCTGAAGGCCCGCGGCTTCGAGCCCTGGCTGGACGTCGAGGACCTGCGGCCGGACCAGGCAAGGCGGGAGGCGATCGCCACGGTCGTTCGCGGCGCTCGGGTCTTCATCGTCTGCCTGTCGAGCCGCTCGGTCGCCAGGCTCGACGACGGGCAGAACGAGCTCCGCCTGGCGCTCGCCGCGTTCGGCCGATGCCCGCCGGGCTCGATCCAGCTCGTGCCGTTGCGGCTCGATGCCTGCGCGGTCCCGGATCTGGCGCTCCCCGGGCTCGGCCGCAGCCTGCGCGACCTCGTCTGGATCGACCTCTTTGCCGCGGACGGCCGCGACCGGCTGCTGCGGGCGCTCACCGAAAGCATGGGGCTTGCAGCCGCAGCGGGCGCTGCGCCGGACGAGCCCGTGCTGCCGCGGGTCTTTCGCGATGTCGAGGCACCCTGGTGCCCGGAGATGGTGGTCATCCCGGCGGGCAGCTTCACCATGGGCTCGCCCTCCGACGAGCTGCGGCGCTACGACGACGAGGGCCCGCAGGTCGTCGTGCGGATTGCCGAGCCGTTCGCGCTCGGCCGCTATCCGGTGACGTTCGAGGAATACGACGCGTTCGTCGCAGCCACCGGGCGCGAGCGGCCCCTCGACGCCGGCTGGGGCCGCGGGCGGCGGCCGGTCGTCAACGTTTCCTGGCATGATGCGCAGGCCTATGTCGGCTGGCTGAACCGGCAAACGGGCGAGGGCTACTGGCTGCCGAGCGAGGCCGAATGGGAGTATGCCTGCCGCGCCGGGACGACGACGGCGTTCTCGTGCGGGCCGACGATCTCGGTGGGACAGGCCAATTACGACGGCACGTACAGCTATGGGTCCGGGCGAAAGGGGCTTTTTCGTCGGGAGACGACGTTCGTCGGCGCGTTTGCGGCCAGTGCGTTCGGCCTCCATGACATGCACGGCAATATCTGGGAATGGTGCGCCGACATCTGGCACGGCAGCTATTTGGGTGCGCCGGTCAATGGTTCTGCCTGGCTCGACGAGGGTGACCCGGGACGGCGGGTCTTGCGCGGCGGGTCCTGGAACAGCAGCCCATGGTTCCTCCGTTCCGCCGTTCGCAACCGGCTGGAGCCCGACTTCCGGGACGACAATATCGGCTTTCGGGTTGCCAGGATCATCAAGTAGCCGCGACACCGAAGCGCTTCTGCCTGGCGCGTCCAGGTCGCCCGGGCGCAACGCCGCGCATCGCCCCATTAGGGGTACCAGGTACCCTTAACGCGGGCTTGACGGACCGTCGCGAGCGGGCCGCGAGCCCCGCCCCGCCACGGCCCCTCACCCGCCCGGCATCGCCTCGCGCTGGAGAAACGCGATCAGCGCCTCGAGCTCGGCCTCGTCGGTGATCCGCTGGATCGGCATCTTGGTGCCGGGGGTGACGATGTCGGGACCCTGGCGGAAGAGGTCGGCCACGGTGCGCTCGGTCCAGACGATGTCGCTCTCGGCCAAGGCCCGCGAATAGGGATAGCCTTCGACCGTGCCGATCGGCCGGCCGAAGATGCCGTGCAGGGTGGGGCCCGCCCGGTTGCCGCCGTCGGCATCGAGATCGAGGGTGTGGCAGGCGACACAGCGGCGCCAGACCACGGCACCGAGATCGCTGTCGGCGGCGGCAGCCACCGCGTCGGGCGACGGCAAAGGGGCGGGCTCTTCGATCTCCAATCCGGTTTCCAGGTCCCACTGGCGGATGGTCCGGTCGTTGCCACCGGCGAAGATGGTCGCGGCATCGGGGGCGAGGGCGAGCGACCAGAGCGGGTTGCGCTCGCCACCGAAGAACGCGTCGAGGGCCCCCGTCTCGATGTCGAAGAGCGAAATCGTCCCGGCCATGCCGGTCGCGGCCAAACGGTCGCCCGCGGGGCTCAAGGCCAGGGCGAAGAGCGGCGAGGCAACGCCGGTGTCGAGACCGGAGAGCGCCTCGCCGGTCGAAAGCGCCCAGCGCTGCACCTCGCCCGCCGAGCCGGCGGCGTACACCGTCTCGCCGGCAGCATCGATCACCAGCGCGTGGATCGGCTCGGGCCCGCCGCCCCATTCGGCGAGTTGCGTGCCGCCCTCGACCCGAAAGAGGCGGAGCGCCCCGTCGGCCCCGGCGGTCACCAGCGCCGCGCCGTCGGGGGTGAAAGCCAGGGCATTGACGGGGCCGCCGTGGCCCTCGAGGACCGTGGCGGCCGCGCCGCTGGCGAGGTCCCAGAGGCGGACGGTGTGATCCCAGCCGGCCGAGGCCAAAAAGCGTCCGTCGGCACTCACCTCGAGGTCGACCACCCGGCCGGTATGGCCCTCGAGCCGCACGGCCGGCTCCCTGCCGTCGAAAGCCCAGAGCAGCACGACGCCATCGTCGCCGCCGGTGGCGAAGCCCTCGCCGCCGGGCAGCATGACGACGTCGTTGACCGCCGCGTCATGGCCGTGGCGGACGTCGAGCGCGGCCCCGTCGGCGAGCCGCCAGACGATGACCGAGTAGTCGAAGCTGACGCTGACCATCCGCGAGCCGTCGGCCGTGATGGCCAAACCCTTGACCGGGCCGCCATGGCCGACGAAAGCGGCCGCGGCCGGCAGGCTCCAGGCCGTCAGCAGCAGCGAGGCTGACGCCGCGAGGCAGGCCCAGGCTCGGCTCATTTGAGCGCGATGTCGCTCTTGATCTCGTGCTCGAGATCGATCCCGCCCACGGTCAACACCACCTTGGCGGGCAGCGTCTCGTCGCCCTTGAGCCTGCCGTCGGCGATGGCCGCGCGCACCGCCTGCTCGATCTCGCGCTGGCTCGTCACCCCCACCTGCTTGAGGAACTTGCGCAACGCCATGTTGAAGGCGTCCTCGTTCACGATGTAACTCCTGCTGCACTGTGATCGCCCGCGACCATAGCGCCGGCCGGGACCACTGGTAAGGGGGGTGCGGAAGGTTGCGCAGCGCGGCAAAATCGGCGATGCGATGGTCGACAGGCGGCCGCCGCGGCGAGGCCGCTGGACAAGAGCCGCCGCGAGGCCGCTGGACAAGAAGGGAGGGGAGCGATGGTGAAACCGATCTGGCACCCCGACGAGGCAAGGGCCGAGGCGACGCAGATCGCCCGGCTGGCCCGCAGGCAGGGCTTCGACGGGGCCGCCGCCATCCGCGATCTCTGGCGATGGTCGGTCGACGACACCGAGGCGTTCTGGCGCCTGATCCTCGAGGACGGTGTCATCGCCACCATCCCGGAGAGCCTGGAGACCTTGCGCCACCCCGAACGGATGCCGGGGGCGGCCTGGTTCCCCGGCACCGAGCTCAACTTCGCCGAGAACCTGCTGCAGCGTCGGGACGCCACGCCCGCCATCATCTTCAGGGGCGAGGACGGCAGCCGCCGCGAGCTCTCCTGGGCCGAACTCAACGAGCAGGTGGCAGCATTGGCCGCCAGCCTGAAGGCCGACGGTGTCGGCCCTGGCGACCGGGTCGGGGCCTACCTGCCCAATGCGCCCGAGGCGGTGATCGGCATGCTCGCCACGGCCAGCCGCGGCGGCGTCTGGTCCTCCTGCTCACCCGATTTCGGCATCTCGGGCGTGCTCGACCGGTTCGGCCAGATCGAGCCCAAGGTGCTCTTGACCGTCGACGGCTACCACTATGCCGGCAAGCGGCTCGACATCCGCGCCAAGGTGGCCGAGATCGCGGGCGCTTTGCCCTCGCTCAGGCGCACCGTCGTCTACCCCTTCCTGGAGACATCCCCGGACCTCACCGCCATCCCAAAGAGCGTCGCCTTCGCCGACTACCTGACCCGCCCCGCCCCTGCCCTCGCCGTCACCCGCGTCCCCTTCGACCACCCGCTCTACGTGCTCTATTCCTCGGGCACCACCGGCAAGCCCAAGGCGATCGTCCACGGCGTCGGCGGCACCCTCCTGCAGCACCTCAAGGAGCACAAGCTGCATACCGACGTGCGGCCGGGCGATCGGCTCTTCTACTTCACCACCTGCGGCTGGATGATGTGGAACTGGCTGGTCTCGGGCCTGGCCTCCGAAGCCACCCTCGTCCTCTTCGACGGCTCGCCCTTCCACCCGACCCCGGACATCCTCTTCGACATCGCCGCAGAGGAACGGATCGCCGCCTTCGGCACCTCGGCCAAGTATCTCGATGCCCTGAAGAAGGCCGGGCGCCAGCCGATGCGGACGCATGACCTGACGGCACTCCGCGCCATCCTCTC
Organism: Geminicoccaceae bacterium; assembly: GCA_036796215.1. GTDB lineage: Bacteria > Pseudomonadota > Alphaproteobacteria > Geminicoccales > Geminicoccaceae > SLRI01. The sequence continues at coordinate 470 of DAIRDJ010000060.1, read as the reverse complement.
GACCGGCTCGCCGCTGGTCGCCGAGAGCTTCGAGTGGGTCTACGGCAACATCAAGAGCGACCTGCAGCTCGCCTCCATCTCGGGCGGCACCGACATCGTCTCCTGCTTCGTCCTCGGCAACCCGGCGGGGCCGGTCTATCCGGGCGAGATCCAGATGCGCGGCCTCGGCATGGCGGTCGAGATCTGGAACGAGACGGGCGAGCCGGTCCGGGGCGAGAAGGGCGAGCTCGTCTGTACCAAACCCTTCCCCTCGATGCCCGTCTCGTTCTGGAACGACCCCGACGGCAGCCGCTACCAGAAGAGCTACTTCGCCCGCTTCCCCGGCATCTGGTGCCACGGCGACTATGCCGAGCTAACCCTGCACGACGGCATCGTCATCCACGGCCGCTCGGACGCGGTCCTCAACCCCGGCGGGGTGCGCATCGGCACGGCCGAGATCTACCGCCAGGTCGAGCAGATCGAGGAGGTCC
>DAIRDJ010000059.1:0-24091 GCA_036796215.1 Geminicoccaceae bacterium | reverse complement strand
CCTGGCCGCAACAACGCTCGGTGCCCGACCGGCGCTGGCGCAGAGTGCGGCCGAGCTGCGCGAGCTGATCGAGTTGCAGCGGCAGCAGATGGAAGACCAGGCGCGTCAGCTCGAGCTGATGGAGCAGCGTCTCGAGGAGCTGGAGGCTGGCTCGGCGGCGATGCAGGAGGCGGCCGAGGAGGCGCAGCGCCGGGCCGCCGAGCTCGAGGAGGTGCCGATGATGCGCTCCGGCGGTACCGGCATCCAGCTCTCGCTTTCCGGTCAGATCAACCGGATGCTGAATCTGGCCGACGACGGCGACAGCACCAAGCTCTATAATGTCGACAACAACGGCAGCTCGAGCCGACTCCGCGTGGTCGGCTCGGCGCGGCCGACAGAGGCCGTCAGGGTCGGCACCACGTTCGAGTTCGAGATGCGCTCGAACGCCGCGAGTGAGGTGAGCCAGATCAGAGAGGACACCGGCACGGTCGGGTTTCGCGATCGGGTGATCGAGATGTTCGCCGAGCACGAGGGCTTCGGCAGGCTATCGCTCGGCCAGGGCTCGATCGCCACCGACAACGTCGCCGAGCAGGACCTCTCCGGCACCACGGTGATGTACAATTCGGGCATCAGCGATACCGCCGGCGGTCTGCTCTTTTTCGACGACGACACGGGTGAGCTGAGCAACACGACGATCGGCAACGTTTTCAACAATTTCGACGGCGGCAGGCTCGATCGGGTGCGCTACGACACGCCCAGGGTCGCTGGCTTCACGGCTGCCGCCGACTACGCGGCGGACCAGCGCTGGAGCACGGCGCTGCGCTGGGCCGGCCAGGGGGCGGGGCTGCGTGCCGCCGCTGGCATCGGCTATGCCGACCCGGGTGGCGACCGCGATTGGGTCGTCGCCGGCTCCGGCTCGGTGCTGCACGAGGCCTCCGGGCTGAGCCTGAGCGTGTCGGCTGGCGCCCGCGACAACGACGGTCGCGACGAAGGCGTGAACTACTATGCCAAGCTCGGCTACCAGGCCGACTTCTTCGACTTCGGCCGAACCTTCACCTCGATCGATTTCACCCGCAACGACGATGTCGCCGTCGAGGATGACGAGGCGATGAGCGTCGGGATTGTCGCCGTGCAGGCGATCAGGGATTTCGGGATCGAGCTTTACGGCGGCTATCGCTGGCACGAGCTCGACCGTGACGGCACGGATTTCGAGGACATCCACGTCTTCAGCCTCGGCTCGCGGGTCAGATTCTGATGCATCGACTGCTGCTGGCGGCCGGATTGCTCGTGGCGGGCTGCGCCGACATGGAGCCGTTCGACCCGCCGGTGGCTGACGAAATGCAACCAGGGCCCGGCCTCTTTTCCGGGCCTACGGGCGAATTCGTGCTCCTTAGGCCGACCGGCGAGGCGCCGGCGGCCGAGAGCGAGGCGCCAGAGGCCGAGAGCGAGGCGCCAGAGGCGCCAGTGTCGACCCCGCCGCCGCGGCGCAAGCTGACCGACCCGCCGCCACCTTGAGCAGCCGGGCTGCTGATCCCGATTGCAGCACCGGCGGCGGCGTGGCAAAGCTGCTGGCGAGGACACAACGCCACGCATCGGGAGCACATCACCAAACGACTACCGGCTGACGCCGGTAGGTTTGGTGAGATGGTTTTCGAGATACTGAAGTATCACGTCGTCGGTGATGTTGCCGCTGGTCGTGGAGAAGTAGCCGCGGGCCCAGAAGTGGCAGCCCCAGTAGCGTTTGCGGATCGCCGGGAATTCCTGTTGGATGCGGCGCGTGACGTCGCTGATGGCGCGATGGGGTGGCACTGCGATGACCATGTGGACGTGGTCCCTGGAGAGGGCACCCTTGACGATTTCCACGCCGAGCTCGTCGCAGACCTGCCGGATGCTCTCGCGGACCCGCAGGCGCAGCTCGCCGGTCAGCACCTGGTAGCGGTATTGCCCATACCACGTGATAGCGGTGGTAGACGGCGCGCGCGCCCGCAACTGCTTCGCGATCTGGCAACTCTTTAACGACATAAGGTTACCTTGACCGCTGCCGATGCGGACCACGGCGGTTGCCATGGTCGTCGACGACTTCCGTTGCGGGCGTCTAAGCGGAGCTCACTGCAAACGGAGGACGACAGGGCGGTGCGGCTTGCGGCGGTGGGCGAGCGGTGCACCGGCGCGTTGCGATGTTCATCATCAATTTATCATCAAGGCGGCTTAAGGAACCAATGCAGGTTACGCGAGCCGTGCGGGTCCGCCGTGTTGTTGTGGGGAGAGAAGATTTGAGCATCTCGACGCTCATCAACGCCGTCGCCGTTGTCGCCGCCGGCACGCTGGTCGCCGGTGCTGCGCAAGCCGCCGACCGCGAGCGCATCCACATCGTCGGCTCGTCGACCGTATTTCCCTACAATCAGGCGGTAGCGGAGCCGTTCGCGACGGTGAGCGGGCAGCCGCTGCCGCTGCTGGAATCGACCGGCACCGGCGGTGGGATGACGACTTTTTGCGCGGGCGTCGGGCCGGACCATCCGGATATCACCGGCGCGTCGCGTGCCATGACCGCCGCCGAATGGGACCTCTGCCGGTCGAACGGGGTCACCGACGTGACCGAAGCCCATATCGGCTCGGACGGGCTCTCGGTCGTCCAGGCGGTGGGCGGTCCCGAGTTCGCCCTGACCGAGGCGCAGATCTTCCAGGCCTTGGCCGCCGAGGTCGAGGTCGACGGTGCCATCGTTGCCAACCCCCACCAAAGCTGGAGCGACATCGACCCGTCTCTGCCCGACAACCCGATCGTGGTGATCGGGCCGCCGACGACGTCGGGAACGCGCGACGCTTTCATCGAACTCGTCATGCACGACGGCTGCGACACATTCGCAGCCATTGCCGTTCTCAAGCCCGCCGACCCCGACCGCTGGGCCGCGGTCTGCTCGACGCTGCGTGCCGACGGCCCGTTCATCGACGCCGGCGAGAACGACGCGCTGATCGTGCAGCGGCTGCAGCAGGACCAGGTCGCCCTCGGTATCTTCGGCTTCTCTTTCGTCTACGAAAGCCAGGACACCATTCGCGCATTGCCGATCAACGGCGTCGAGCCCGATTTCGAGACCATCGCCGACGGCTCCTATCCGGTATCCCGGCCGCTCTTTTTCTATGTCAAGAACGGGCATCGCGACGTCATCCCGGGTCTGCCGGCGTTCTTGGAGCTGTACATGACCCCCGAGGTGCTCGGTGCCGGCGGTCTACTGGCCGCGCGGGGCATGGTGCCGCTGCCCGAGGCGCAGATGAAGGCTACCATGGACGCGGTGCTCAACGCCGCACCCTTTACCCGCCACGGCTCCTGAACAGCCCCGCACGGGCGACATCGTCGGCGCTGACGGTGGTCGGCATCGCTCGCCTCGGGCCGGCCAAAGGTCGCGCTCCATCCCGGCGGCTGTCGAGCGCGCAGGTCGCTCAGCACCACGTCGCCTGAAAAGCGCGACGGGCGACTGCACGCCGTGCGCCGCAAGGCCCCTTGTGCCGGAGCCTCGATTAATTCTTTGCAAGTCATTCGTCATCAAATCGTCACTGAAGATGGCTACCCGATATGGACAATAAAACGCGGGAGTGGGACGCATGAGGCACGGTTCTTCGTCGTGGCGTAACGTTATCGTCGTGGCAGCGCTCGCGGTTGGCCTGGCGATGCCGGCGGCCGCCCAGAATGCCCGCGTCAGTGGCGCGGGTGCTAGCTTTCCGTTTCCGCTCTATGCGTCGTGGACGCAGGCGTTCAGCGCCCAGAGCTCCGGTGGGCGCATCGACTACCAGTCGACCGGCTCCGGGGCCGGGATCCGCGCCTTCATCGACGGCACGGTGGACTTCGCCGGTACCGATGCCGAGATGACGCAGGAGCAACTTGATTCGGTAAAGCGCGGCACAGTCATCATCCCGGCCACCGCCGGCAAGGTGGTGCTGGCCTTCAACCTACCCGGTGTCTCCGAGCTCAATCTGCCGCGCGCCGTCTATCCCGAGATCTTCCGCGGTGCCATCAACCGCTGGAACGACCCCGCGATCGTCGCGGCCAACCCGGACGTGAGCCTGCCCGACCAGGCCATCACGGTGGTGCGTCGCTCGGACGGTGCCGGCACCAACTTCATCTTCACCAACCATCTCTCGGCGATCGACGAGGCCTTCGCTGCCGAGATCGGGGTCGGCACCACGGTGCAGTGGCCGAACCAGCCGAACTTCGTCGGTGCCCCGCGCAACGACGGCGTGATGGCCACGACCATGCAGACCCCGGGCGCAATCGGCTACGTCGAATACGGCTTTGCCAAGATGGCCGGCGTGCCGATGGCCGCGCTCGAGAACAAGTCGGGCAATTTCATCAAGCCGAGCAACGAGGCGGGAACCTTTGCCCTGTCCTCGGGCGACTTCTCGACCGATGCGAAGTTCGTGTTCGTGACCGACCCGGAGCATCCCGAAGCGTATCCGATTACGAGCCTGACCTGGCTGCTGTTCTACGAAACGCATGGCAACCCAGAGATCGCCGAGGCGCTGCGCAACTTCGTGACCTGGGCCATGGATGAAGGCCAGCAGATGGCCGCCGAGCTGAACTACGTGCCGCTGCCGGACATGGTGAAGGCCAGCAACGCTGCGAAGATCCCACTGATTCAGTGACCAAGGCGTGCAGGGCTGGGGCGTGAGCGTCCCGGCCCTGTTGCTGCTATTATCACGCCTTCCAAGGAACGTGACATGGCCTTCGGCGACCCGCCCGGACAGACTCGCCTCTCGGTCACCCGCCCACCCTCGGCTGGCGAGGTGTTTGCCGACCGCAGCTTCCGCGCCATCGCCTACGGCATCGGCGCAGCGACCATCCTGCTGCTGTTCTACATCCTCTATGTGCTCGGCGGCGAGGCGCTCCCCGCCATGGCGCGGGAGGGCCTGGGCTTCCTTACGCGCGCGGTGTGGTCCCCGGGTCGCGAGGAATTCGGCATCGCCGCCGAGATCTTCGGCACACTCTACAGCTCCATCCTCGCGCTCTTCATTGCCGGTGTGTTCGGTGTGGCCATCGCCATCTTTCTGACCCAGGACTTTCTGCCGGCCAAGGTCGCGGCGGTGTTCCGCACCATCATCGAGATGCTCGCGGCAATCCCTTCGGTGGTCTACGGGCTCTGGGGCATTTTCGTCGTGATTCCCGCCATCCGCCCCGCGGCCAACTGGCTGCATGAAACCTTCGGCTGGTTTCCGTTGTTCTCGACCTCGATGGGCGGCCCGGGCCTTGCGCCCGCCGTCATCGTGCTGGCCATCATGGTGCTACCCACGGTCGCCGCGATCTCGCAGGACGCCTTTCGCCTGATCCCCTACAAGGTGAAGGAAGCCGCCTACGGCATGGGCACGACGCGGTGGGAGGCGATCTTCCGTGTCATGCTGCCCACCGCCTCGGGGGGCGTGTTCGCCTCGCTGGTGCTCGGCTTCGGCCGCGCGCTGGGCGAGACGATGGCGCTGGCCATGATCATCGGCAACGCCAACCAGATCAGCTGGTCGCTGTTCGCGCCCGCCAACACGCTGGCTGCGCTGCTGGCCTCGACTTTCCCCGAAGCCGGCGACATCGAGCGGAGCGCGCTGATGTACGCCGCCGTCGTGCTGCTGCTGCTGACGCTGGGCGTGAACATGCTCGGCGTGTTGATCATGCAGTTCACATCCAAGCAGACAGTCGGCTGAGGAGCGCCCCGCCATGACCGCAGCCTCTTCCTTCGACGTCGCCGGTGCCGCCGCGCTCGGCACCGCGCCCAACATGCGCCGCAGCTTCGGCGACCGGCGCAACGTGGTGAACACGCTGATGACCATGGTGCTGTGGGCCATGGCGGTCATCGCCTCGGTGCCGCTGTTCTCGGTGCTCTACATGCTGATCTCGCAAGGCGGGCAGCGTCTGAGCCTCGACCTCTTCACCCAGCTGCCGCCCGCGGGCTTCATGCAGGGCGGCGGCTTCGGCAACGCCATCCTCGGCACGCTGGTGATGGTGGGGATCGCGGCGCTGATCTCGGTGCCGTTCGGCGTGATGGGCGGGGTTTTCCTGGGCCTCGTCGCCCCGGACAGCAGGCTGGCCGCCGCGGTGCGCTTCGTCGCCAAGGCGCTGACGGGCTTTCCGTCGATCCTCGCCGGCGTGTTCGTGTTCGGCTTTCTCGTCATCAGCATGGGCACCTATTCCGCGGTGGCCGGCGGCATCGCGCTGGCGGTCGGCATGCTGCCCACGGTGATGCTGACCGCCGAGCAGGCGATGCGCATGGTGCCCCAGCGCATGAAGGACGCCGCGGTCGGCATGGGCTGCACGCAGGCGCAGGCGACGTGGAAGGTGGTGCTGCCCACCGCGATGCCCGGGGTCATGACCGGCGTCATGCTGGCGGTGGCCGGCGCGGCGGGCGAATCCGCGCCGATCCTGTTCACGGCGCTGTTCTCGAACTTTTGGATGGAGAGCCTTTTCGAACCGACGGCTTCTCTCTCGATCCTGATCTTCAACTTCTCGGGCATGCCCTTCCCCAACCAGATCGAGCTTGCCTGGGCGGCCTCGCTGGTGCTCGTGCTGATCGTCCTCGTCTTCAACATCCTCAGCCGGCTGTTCGGCGCGCCCAAGGTCTAATCCCAGCAGTTTCGGAGTGTCACCGCATGAGTCTGGCCACCGCAGAAGTCTATGAACAACCGCAAGAGACGCCGAGTGCCGCGACCTACGTGATGCGGGCCGCGATCGACAAGATCTTCTACGGCAAGTTCCTCGCGGTGCGCGACAGCCTCGTCGACATCGAAAAGGGCAAGATCACGGGCTTCATCGGCCCGTCGGGCTGCGGCAAGTCGACGGTGCTGCGCAGTCTCAACCGGATGAACGACCTCATTCCGATCTTCCGGCTCGAGGGCCGGGTCGACTTCCTCGGCAGGGACATCTACGCCCGCGACATCGACCCGGTGGCAGTGCGGCGGCATATCGGCATGGTGTTTCAGCAGCCGAACCCGTTCTCGATGAGCATCTACGAGAACGTCGCCTTCGGCTTGCGCCTCAACCGCTTCAAGGGCAACATGGATGAACGGGTGGAGCGCTCGCTGCGCAAGGCCGGGCTCTGGGACGAGGTCAAGGACAAGCTGAAGCAGTCGGGGCTGGCACTTTCCGGCGGCCAGCAACAGCGGCTCTGCATCGCCCGGGCGATCGCCACCGAGCCCACGGTGCTGCTGATGGACGAGCCTTGCTCCGCCCTCGACCCGATCGCGACCCGGATCGTCGAGGAGCTGATGATCGAGCTCAAAAAGTCCTACAGTGTTGCGATCGTCACCCACAACATGCAGCAGGCGACGCGCGTCGCCGATACCACGGCCTTCTTCTCCGTCGACGTCTCCGGCGGTAACCGCACCGGCTATCTGGTCGAGGTCGGCCCGACCCGGCAGATCTTCGAGGACCCGAAGGAGAAGCTGACCAAGCAGTACGTCCACGGTGAATTCAGCTGAACCCGGAGCCAGAGCCATGCTCACCCGTCGCCATCTTCTCGCTGTCACGGCCGCCGCGGCAGCACTGCCGCGCCCGGCACTGGCCCGCGAGCTGCGCGGGGCAGGCTCCAGCTTCGTGGCACCCCTGATGGAAGCCTGGATCGAGGGTCACAACTTGGCCGCGCCCGGCGCCGCCTTTCTGCAATACCAATCGGTCGGCAGCGGCGAGGGTATCCGCCGGTTCCTGGCCGGCGAGGTCGACTTCGCCGGCACCGAGCGCCCACTCACCGACGACGAGATCGCTGGGCTGTCGGATGGCGCGGTGCACGTGCCGGTCACCGCCGGCATGCTGGCGATCGCCTTCAACCTGAGTGGCTACGGGGACGAGTTGCGCCTCAGCCGCGAGACCTTGGTCGGCATCTTCGGCGGCACGATCACGCGCTGGGACGACCCGGCGCTGGTGGCTCTGAACCCCGGCTTGGCGGATCGCGCGCGCGACATCTTCCGCGTGGCCCGGCGCGACAGCAGTGGCACGACCTTCGCCTTCACGAGCTTCCTTGCGGCGATCGATCCGGCCTGGCGGACGACGGGACCCGGCATCGGCACGGTGGTCGATTGGCCGGGTCATGCGATGACCGCCTACGGCAACGAGGGCGTCAGCGCCCGCCTCGCGGTGACCGAGGACAGCATCGGCTATGTGCAGTTCAGCTTCGCCGAGGCCTTGGGTCTGTCGATGGCGGTGCTGCAGAACCACAGCGACCATTTCGTGGCACCGTCACGGGAGACCGGCATGGCCGCACTCGCCAGCGTCGCCCGGTCGATGCCGGCGGACGGGCGCCAGGTGATCTCCAACGTCTTCGGTGCGAACGCCTATCCGATCGTCAGCTACACCTGGGCGGTCGTCCCGGAGCGCCAGTCGGAGCCGGACGTCGCCCAGGCGATGCACGCCTTTCTCGCCTACGCGCTCAGCGAGGCCGGTCAGGCGACCGCCATGGAATTGGGCTACACGCCGCTGCCCGAACCGGTGTCGGCGCGAGCACTGGCGTTGCTCGACCTCGTTGGCTGAGCCCGTCCTGGGGGGTACCGTTCTCGATCTCCAAGCGATCGCCGCGGCATTGACCGAGGCGGCTGCCCTGCCGGATGCCGCTCAGGAGGGGTCGATCAGGCCGACGGCGGCACCGCTCAAGCGCATGCTGAAGGGCTATCGCTACGTCGATCGGCTCCTGGCGCGCGGCGTGGACGTATTTCAGCTCGGCGCCTCGCGCCATCTTCTGGAGCTCAACCACCTCGTCCTCTGTGGGATCAAGCCGTCGCGCCGTCTGGAATTCCATGATCACCTGGTCGCGACCGAGCGACGCTTCTACGAGGATCGCGAGGCTGGCGCCGACGCCTTGTACGCGTGGGTCGAACTCAACCGGCACTTGCCGCCCCGGGCGTTCGCCGCCGGCGTGATCGTCCAGATGGTCAGTGCGCCGCAGCCGTTTCTGGAGGGCAACCAGCGCACCGCGACGCTGGTGGCGAGCCTGGTCCTGGTCCGCGGCGGCTTGCCGCCCTTGGTGATGACCGCTGCCAATGCGGCCGGGTTGCGCCGCGCGCTTGCCGCCTGCAAGGCGCTCGACCGGCGATCCCGGCTCGCCTTTCTCCGCCTGCCGTGGGCCGCGCGAGCCATGCGGCAGGCGCTGGAGGGCGCCCTCGACGGCCGCTTCCTGCGTGCCTCCGCCCCGCAGCCGGTAGCGCGCGAGGTGACGAGCGGCAGGGTCGACAGCGGCTGGATACTCGAGCAGGAGCCGCCGGCCGGAGCGCGAGACTAACGCTGGTCGAGCAGCCGCAGGGCGTGGGTGGCGATCATCTTCTCTTCGTTGGTCGGAATCACGCGCACTTCGACCGCACTCGCCGTGGTCGAAATCACCGCGTCGTGGCGGGCGTTCTTGGCGTCGTCGAGGGCGAGGCCAAGCCATTCCAGGCCCTGGCATACCCGGGAACGAATATTGGCCGAATGCTCGCCGATCCCGGCGGTGAAGACGAGGCCGTCGATGCCTTCGAGAGCGGCGGCGAGGGCACCGATCTCGCGACGGATGCGGTAGGCGAAATAGTCGATCGCGGCTGCCGCATCCGGGCTGTCGCTGGCCTCCAGATCGCGCATGTCGCTGCTGATCCCGGAAAGGCCGAGCAGGCCGGATCGCTTGTAGAGCAGGTCGCTCAGCTCGTCGCCGGAAAGGCCGCCGTCGCTCAGAAGATGCAGCAGCACGCCCGGGTCGATCTGCCCCGAGCGGGTGCCCATCGGCAGGCCGTCGAGCGCGGTGAAGCCCATCGAGCTGTCCACGCTGCGCCCACCCTTGATCGCGCAGGCGCTCGCCCCGTTGCCGAGATGGGCGACGACCACCCGGCCGGCGGCGAGCCTGGGCGCGATCTGCGCGAGCTCACGGGCGATGAACTCGTAGGACAGGCCGTGAAAGCCGTAGCGGCGGATCCCGGCATCGTAGCGGTCGCGCGGCAGGGCATAGGTGTCGGCCACCCAAGGGTGGTGCCGGTGGAACGCGGTATCGAAGCAGGCGACCTGCGGCACGCCCGGATAGGCCAGTGCCACAGCCTCGATCGCCTTCAGATTGTGCGGCTGGTGCAGGGGGGCGAGCGGGATCAGCTGCTCGAGCGCTTCCATGACGCGGCCGTCGACGAGCACGGGCTCGGCGAAGCCGGTGCCGCCATGGACGACGCGGTGGCCGACGACCCCGACCTTGCGGCCGTCGAGATACCCGGCGAGCCAGTCGACGAGGTGCTGCATCGCCATACGATGGCCGCCGCCGGCAGCGTATTCCAGCTCGGCCAGGACCTCGCCATCGGGCTCTTTGGCGACGAACCGCGGCTTCAGCCCGATCCCCTCGATCTGGCCGCCGGCGATGGCCTCGGGCGTGCCCTCCATTTGCTGCTCGAAGAGCGAGAATTTCAGGCTCGACGAGCCCGCGTTGATGACCAGAACGAGATCGCGCATCGGTCCATCCAGCCTTGTTGTCGCCACACCCTCGTGATGGGCCGCCGCCGCGGCGTCCGGCATGGCGCTCTTCATCCCATGACGTGGTAGCCGCCGTCGATATAGATGGTGTTGCCGGTGATCAGGTGGCCCGCCGGCGTCGCCAGCGCTGCGGTCGCCACGCCGACATCCTTGATCGTCACCAGCTGGTGGCGCGGCGCTCGGGTCTCGGCGACGTTGAGCATCGCGTCGAACTCGTTGATGCCCGAGGCGGCGCGCGTCCGGATCGGGCCCGGCGAGATGGCGTGAACGCGGATTGCCTTGGGCCCCAGCTCGTGCGCCAGATACCTGACCGAGCATTCGAGTGCCGCCTTGACCGGGCCCATCAGGTTGTAGTGTGGGACCACCTTCTCGGCGCCGTAGTAGCTCATGGCGAAGAGCGTGCCGCCCTCGGTCATCAGGGGCTCGGCGAGCCGTGCCATGCGGACGAAGGAATGGCACGAGATGTCCATGGCGCGCGTGAAGCCCGGCCCGGAGCTGTCGATGTAGCGGCCGTGCAGGTCCTCGCGCGGTGCAAAGGCGATCGAGTGCAGGGCGAAGTCGATCCGCCCCCAGCGCTCGCCCGCCGCCTGGAACACCGCTTCCATCTCACCCGGCGTCTCGACGTTGCAGGGCATGAAGATGGGTGCTGCCAGCTCGTCGGCGATCGGCTGGACGTGCGGTTTGGCCTTCTCGTTGAGATAGGAGAGTGCCAGCTCGGCACCGAGGAAGCGGAAGGCAGCCGCACAACCGTAGGCGATCGACTGGCGATTGGCGACGCCGAGGACGACACCCTTCTTGCCTTCGAGCGAGCGCGCCTTGGCGTCGAACGTGAGAATGTCGTCGTCGGTCATGGACGGTCCCCTTTGGCCGAATTCCCCCTTGCTCACCGACTACCGCCTCGCGATGAGAGAATTGTTGCAGTGCCGAGAGAACCGCAGCGCAATTTGCCGCACCGCCGAAAACCTCCGTGACGTCCGTTCGTCATCAAGGCGTCACCGTCGAATTTCAAACTGCGGCCAACGAGGAGGATCGCCATGACGAACACGCACATGCCTACCTTCGCGGCGTTCAGCGAGCCCTGGACCAAGGCCCTTTCGGCCTGGCCGGCCTTTATGAGCCTTCCAGCGCGGGACGAGGCGAAAGCGACGGGCACGGAGAGCGCGACCGGCGCGCACGCGGCCATGCCCGCGAATGCCTATGCGGAATACCTCGTCGACAGCATGCAGCGGACGATCCTCTTTTGGGACGTGCTGCGCAAGCGGGGCAATCAGGCACTCGAGCATCGCGCATCCGGCAAGCCGCCGGTGCTGCGCTTCGCCTACGAGGTCGCCCTCGACGGCCAGACCCTCGAGCGGCCGGTCAACTATCAGCTGTTGCGGATCACGCCGCCGGCCGATGCGGAAATCAACCCGAAGGCGCGGCCGTTCATCGTCTTCGACCCGCGCGCCGGCCACGGGCCCGGCATCGGCGGCTTCAAGGAGGCGAGCCAGGTCGGCGTCGCCATGCAGGACGGCCATCCGGTCTACCTCGTGAGCTTCCTGCCCGAGCCCGTGCCGGGGCAGACGATCGAGGACGTGGCGCGAGCCGAAGTGCAGTTCGTCAAAAAGGTCATCGAGCTGCACCCCGAGGCCGAGAGTGCGCCTGCGATCGTCGGCAATTGCCAGGGCGGCTGGGGGCTGATGCTGATGGCGTCCCTGGCGCCGGAGCTGCCCGGGGTGATCAGCATCGCCGGCTCGCCGCTCTCCTACTGGGCCGGCGAGCGGGGCAAGAACCCGATGCGCTACACCGGCGGCCTGATGGGCGGCTCGTGGCTCGCCAGCCTGATGGGCGATCTCGGCAACGGCATCTTCGACGGCAGCTACCTGGTCAGCAACTTCGAGGCGCTGAACCCGTCGAACACGCTCTGGGCCAAGAACTACAACCTCTACGCTGCTGTCGATACCGAAGAGACCCGCTTCCTCGAGTTCGAGCGCTGGTGGAGCGGTCATTTCTACATGACCGTCGACGAGATGCGCTTCATCGTCGACAACCTTTTCGTCGGCAACAAGCTGGCCAAGGGCGACCTCGTCTTCGCCGACGGGCACCGCGTCGACCTGCGCGATATCAAGGCGCCGATCGTCGTGATCGCGTCGCAGGGCGACAACATCACGCCGCCGCAGCAGGCGCTGAACTGGATCCTCGACCTCTACGACAGCATCGACGAGATGCGCGCCCGCCGGCAGACCATCGTCTACACGGTGCATCCGTCGATCGGCCATCTCGGGATCTTCGTTTCCGCCAAGATTGCGATGAAGGAGCATGCCGAGTTCGTCGGCGCCCTCGACATGATCGAGGTCCTGCCGCCCGGCCTCTACGAGATGGTGATCGAGGACGAGAGCACCGAGCAGGCCGGCAGCGACGAGGAACATGCAAGCTACGTGGTTCGTCTCGAGGCGCGCGATCTCGACGACATCCGCAAGCTCGACGACAGCCGCGACGACGAGCGGCCGTTTCAGGCCGTGGCCCGGGTATCGGAGATCAACGAAGGCCTCTACGACCGCTTCGCCCGGCCCTGGGTCAAGGCGATGACCAACGAGGCGACCGCCGAGATGTTGCGGGCGATGCAGCCGGTACGGCTGGAGCGCCTGTTCTGGTCCGACATGAATCCGGCCATGGCCTGGGTCAAGGCGGCGGCCCAGATGGTCAAGGAGCAGCGCCAGCCGGCACCGGCGCACAATCCGTTTCGGACCGCCGAGGCTGCCGTCTCCGAACAGATCGTGACGGCGCTCGACCGCTACCGGGACATGCGTGACAGTATGCAGGAGCAGATGTTCTTCGGCCTTTGGCAATCGCCGCTCGCCGAGGCAATGGCCGGGATGGCCGCACCCTACAGTTCGGCCGCGACACAACGGCCGAAGAGCCCGACCCACGCGGAATGGCTCGAGCTCAAGCTGCGCGCCCTCCACGACGAGAGCGAGCCCGGCGACTTCGCGGAAGCCGTCTACCGGATCGGTTTCGCCTGTCTCGAGGCCGGCAAGGTGCAGGATGCACGCGCCTACCGGATGACCCGGAAGATCGCCAAGGAGGACCCGCGGATGCGCGACCTCACCCGGCGGGAGGTCAAGGAGAAGGCGCGACGGGCCGCCTTCATCGTCCAGTTCGACCCGGAAGGGGCGCTCGAGACGTTGCCGAAGCTGCTGCCCGATCCGGCCGATCGCGCCGATGCGCTCGACGTGATCAAGCGGATCGTCAGCTGGCGCCCCGACATCGCCCCCGAGCATGCCGCCGTCATCGCCAAGGTCGAGGCGATCTTCGCCGGCGAGCACCGCCCGCAGGCGCGCACCACGCGTCGCCGTTCGGCCGCCGCTTGAGGCTCCGGCGATGCAGCGGCTGGCGCGCCTTTCATGAGCATCCCCGAGCGTGCCAACCCGTTCGCCGGGATGTCGGCCTTCGTCAGCTATTGGCAGGCTCTGGCGGACGTCGCGACGCGCCACGCGACGCACGTCCGGGCGAGCCAGGCCGATCGACTGGCACGGTTCGAGAGCGGCCGCCACGCCGTCGCCGACGGCTTCCGGGGCCGCGCCGGCGCCGATGATCTGTCGGCCTATCTGGTCGACGCGGCACAGCGCTGGGTGCTCTACTGGGACGTCCTGCGCCAACGGGGTGACAACTATCTGGCGCACGAGGCGGCCGGGTCGCCGCCGGTCTTGGGCTTTCCGTACGAGACGATCATCGACGGCCGTGAGCTGCCGCGGCCGTCGAACTACGCCATGGTGCACATCCTGCCGACGGACGGGCCCCGGCCCGATCCCAAGCGCCGGCCCTACCTGATCATCGATCCTCGCGCCGGTCAGGGTGCCGGGATCGGTGGCTCAAAGGCCGAAAGCCAGGTCGGCGTGGCCTTGGCCAACGGCCATCCGGTCTACTTTGCCATCTTCTTCCCCGATCCGGTGCCGGGGCAGACGCTGGCCGACGTCTGCGCCACCCATGCCACGTTCGTGCGCACCGTGCGCCAGCGGCATCCCGAGGCGCCGCGGGCGATCGTCGTCGGCAATTGCCAGGGCGGCTGGGCGACCGCTCTCCTCGCCGCCTCCAATCCGGACGTCACCGGTCCCCTCGTCATCAACGGCGCACCCTTGGCCTACTGGTCGGGCGAGCGGGTGCGCCGCCACCCGATGCGCTATCTGGGCGGGGTCAGTGGCGGGGCGGTGCCGGCGATGCTGCTCAGCGATCTCGGCAACGGCCGGTTCGACGGGGCGCACCTGGTCTCCAACTTCGAGACCTTCAGCCCCGCGACCGTTTGGTGGCGCAAATATTACGACCTCTATGCGGCGGTCGACGATCCGAGCCGCTATCTGGAGTTCGAGCGCTGGTGGGGTGGCTTTCACTTCATGACGGAAGAGGAGATCCGCTGGATCGTTCGCAATCTCTTCGTCGGCAACCGCCTCGCCCGACAAGGCGTGCATCTCGACGCCCGGACCTTCGTCGATCTGCGCAACATCCGCTCGCCGATCATCGTCTTCGCCAGCCGCGGCGATGAGATCACGCCACCCCAACAGGCGCTGAACTGGATCCCGGACCTCTACCGCAACACCCAGGAGATTCGCATCAAGGGCCAGCGGATCATCTACTGCCTGCACGAGGATGTCGGCCATCTCGGCATCTTCGTCTCCTCCAAGGTGGCGGCGAAGCAGCACACCGAGATCGTCTCGACGATGAAGACGATCGAGGCCCTGCCGCCCGGCCTCTACGAGATGGTGATCGAGGACAAGCTCGGCAGCGGCGTCGCCGCGAGCTACCGGGTCTCGTTCGAGCGGCGCGAGATCGAGGAGTTGCAAGCCCTCGACGACGGGCGCGAGGACGAGGCCATGTTCAGTGCCGTGGCCCGGCTCTCCGATCTCGGTGAGAATGTCTACGATCTCTTCCTGCGGCCGCTGGTCCGTGCCGGCGTGACTCCGCAATCGGCCGAGGCCATGGTGCAGTTGCACCCGCTGCGCGTGCGGCGGTGGGGGCCGTCGAGCAAGAACCCGCTGATGCAGCCCGTCGCCAGGCTCGCCGAGCAGGTGCGCGCCGACCGGCGGCAGGTGCCCGACGACAACCCGTTTCTGGCCGCCGAGCGGCTGTGGTCCGAGATGGTGGCCGAGAGCCTCGATCTCGCCCGCGACCTGCGCCACGCCTTGCTCGAGCTCACCTTCTTCGGGATCTACGCCTCGCCGGCACTCGCCGGCTTCGTCGGCAACGATCTCGGGGTGCCGGACACCGTTAACGAAAGTGCGCTGCGCGACGCGCCGGAGGTGCAGCTGGCCCTCGCCCGGATCGACCAGGGTGGCTTCGCCGATGCCGTGATCCGCATGCTCGTGCTGGTCGCCCAGTCGCGCCGCGCCATCCGCCGGTCGCGACTCGAGCGCTCCAATCGGATGCTGCGCGAGGAGGAGCCATTCGCCAGCCTGTCGTCCACCGAGCGCACGCAGATCATTCGCGAGCAGTCGCTCATCGTCGACTTCGAGCCGGAGCGCGCGCTTCAGACCCTGGTCCTGCTGTTGCCCGGCCGGGCCGAGCGCCTGCGGGCACTGGCCCTGGTCGAGGACATCGCCGGCCCGGTCGAGGAGATGGCGCCCGAGACGCTGACCATGCTGGCGCAGCTGCGGGCGGCGCTCGAACTCGACATCATGGCGACCGTCACCCACCTGGAAGCCAGCGCGTGAGCGAAGGCCAGACCACGACACGGCTGGTGAAGGTGATGGCCGTCGCCGCCCGGGCGCATGCCGACCAGCGGCGCAAAGGCTCGCGCCCGGAGCCTCACCTCGACCATCTGTTCGAACTGGCCGAGCTTGTGCCCGAGGCCACCAGCGGCGAGGATGTCGAACTGCTCAGCGGCGCGCTGTTGCACGACACGCTCAAGGATACAAAACTCGCCCGGGCCCCGCTGGCCACGGGGCGCTACCTCCGTGTCGATGCCGACGATACCGCCTAACGTCCTGCCTCGCTTCGGGAACCCGCCGCATGACCCAGAACAAGACCTATGACGAGATCCAGATCGGCGACCGTGCCGAGCTGCGCCGCTTGTGCACCGAGAACGACCTCATCATCTTCGCGCACGCCTCGGGCAACCTCAACCCGTTGCACCTGCCGAAGACCGGCGATATGCCGACCGAGGGCAGCGAGACCGTGGCACCCAGCATGTGGGCCGGCTCGCTGTTCTCGGCGGTGCTCGGCAACGTGCTGCCGGGCATCGGCACGCTCTACAAGTCGCAGCACCTTGAGTTCGATGGCCGCGCGCATGTCGGTGACGAGCTCGTCATCGAGGTGGTTGCCGCCGAGAAGCGGGCGGATCGCCTCGTCGTCTTCGACTGCAGCCTGACCAATCAGCGCGGCGAGCAGATCGCCTACGGCAAGGCCGAGGTATTTGCGCCTGCCGAGAAGCTGGAGATCGACGTCGACCTGCCGGAGCTGTTCGTCCGGCCGCACCAGCACTTCAAGCGGGTGATCGCCTCGCTCGACGGCATCGAGCCGATGCGCACCGCGGTGGTCTGCCCGAACGACGACAACTCGCTCGGCGGCGCCATGCTTTCCTACCGGGAAGGGCTGATCCAGCCGATCCTGGTCGGCGACCAGGCGAAGATTTGTGCCGCCGCCCAAGCGCTCGGCAGCGACCTCACCGGCATCGAGATCATCCATGTGGACGACCCGCACGAGACGCCGATGCGTGCCGTGGCCCTGGTCAATGACGGCCGCGCCGATGCCATCATGAAGGGCAACATCCACTCGGACGAGATTCTCAGGGCCGTGCTGTCGAAGAGCAGCGGCCTCAGGACGACGCGTCGGGTCAGCCACTGCTTCATCCTCGACGTGCCGGGTCTCGCGAACCTCTTGATCATCAGCGACGCCGCAATCAACATCAGCCCGGATCTCGAAACGAAGGTCGACATCGTCCAGAACGCCATCGATGTCGGCCTTTCGCTCGGTCTCGAGCTGCCCAAGGTCGGCATCCTCTCGGCGGTCGAGACGGTCAACCCGGCCATTCCCTCGACCCTCGACGCGGCGATCCTTTCGAAGATGGCAGACCGCGGGCAAATCACGGGCGGCATCGTCGACGGGCCGCTCGCCATGGACAATGCCATGGACGTCGAGGCGGCCAAGACCAAGGGCATTCGCTCGCTGGTCGCCGGCCGGGCCGACATCCTGATCGTGCCGAACCTCGAGGCCGGTAACATGCTGGCCAAGGAGCTGACCTTCGTTGCCAATGCCGATGCGGCCGGACTGGTTTGCGGCCTCAAGGTGCCGGTGATGCTCACCAGCCGGGCCGACGACGAGCAGGCCAGGCTCGCGTCCTGCGCCATGGCGCAGCTCTATCACGCCTATAAGCGTGACGGCCGCCCGCTGATAAAGGCCCCACCACGAGCGGCTGCTGCCTGACGTCGAGGCCGGCAACGAGGGAGAAGCGACGGTGAAGCAGGCAATCGGTGTCGAGAAGGCGGTGCGGATGATTCCCGATGGCGCCACCGTCATGTTCGGTGGCTTCATGGGCGTGGGCTCGCCGCTCCGGGTCATCGACGAGATGGTCCGGCAGGACAAGCGTGATCTGACGATAATCGGCAACGACACGGCGCGGCCCGGCAGGGCGATCGGCAAACTGATCGACGCCGGCTGTGTCAGCAAGGTGATCACCTCGCATATCGGCACCAACCCCGTGACACAAAAGCTGATGATCGAGGGCTGGCTCGAGGTGCAACTTGTGCCGCAAGGCACGCTCGCCGAGCGCATCCGCGCCGCCGGCTACGGCCTAGGCGGGGTGCTGACGCCGACCGGCATCGGCACGCTCGCGGCCGAGGGCAAGCGGACGGTCGAGGTCAACGGGCGCACCTTCCTCCTCGAGGAGCCGCTCGCCGCCGATGTCGCGATCATCTCGGCGCACCGCGCCGACTACAACGGCAATCTCGACTTCACCCTGACGGCCCGGAACTTCAACCCGATCATGTGTCTCGCCGCCGAGACGGTGATCGTCGAGCCCGACATGTTCGTGCCGCTCGGGGTCCTGCCGCCGGACGCTGTGGGCGTGCCCGGTGTTGTGGTCGATGTCCTGGTAGCGAGGGCCGCCTGATGGACGCCAAGGACGTCATCGTCAAGCGCATCGCGCGCGAACTGCGCGATGGCATGCTGGTCAATCTCGGCATCGGCATGCCGACCGAGGTGGCCAACCATGTGCCCTTCGGCATGACCGTCTACTTCCAGTCCGAGAACGGGCTGATCGGCATGGGTGCCCGGCCGCCCGAGGGCATGGAGGACCCGCATCTGACTGATGCAGGCGGCGCCTTCATCACGGCACTGCCCGGTGCGGTGGCCTTCGACAGCGCCTTCTCCTTCGGCCTGATCCGCGGCGGTCATCTCGACATGACCGTGCTCGGCGGGCTGCAGCTCGACGGCCGCGGCAGGCTCGCCAACTGGATGATCCCGGGCAAGATGGTGCCGGGCATGGGCGGTGCGATGGACCTCGTGACCGGTGCCAAGCGGGTGGTCGTAGCGATGACGCACACCAACCGGGGTACCTCGAAGATCGTGCCCGAATGCACCTTGCCGCTGACCGCCGAGCGGCCGGTGAGCCTGGTCGTAACCGAACTCGCCGTGCTCGAGCCCACCGCCGACGGGCTCGTCCTGCGCGAGCGGGCACCCGGCGTCAGTGTCGACGAGATCCGCGCGGCCACGGCAGCCGAGCTCCTGATCCCCGGCGACGTTCCAGAAATGAAACTTGCGGCCTGAGCCTGGCGCCGGTTCGCAAGCGCAGGAGAGGAGACCGTCCATGACCATGACGAAGATCGGCGTCGTCGGCGCCGGCACCATGGGCAACGGCATCGCCCAGACATTCGCCATGCACGGCTACTCGGTGATCATGCAGGACATCAGCGAGAGATCGCTCGAAGCCGGGCGTGGCGCGATCGCGAAGAGCCTCGCGCGATTGGTGGCCAAAGACCGCATCACAGCGGCTGACGCCAAAGCCGGGTTGGACCGCGTGCAGACCACCACCAGCCTTGCCGCATTCGCCGACCGCGAGCTGGTGGTCGAGGCAATCGTCGAGAGCATCGAGATCAAGGGCAAGGTGCTCGGCCAGCTCGACGAGGTGTGTGCCGCGACGACGATCTTCGCCTCCAATACCTCATCGATCTCGCTCACCCGGCTCGCCGCCGCCTCGGCGCGTCCCGAGCGTGTCATCGGCATGCACTTCTTCAATCCGGTGCCGTTGATGCAACTGGTCGAGGTGATCCGGGCGTTGCAGACGAGCGACGCGACCTGCGCGCGGATCATCGAGATCACCAGGGCAATCGGCAAGACGCCGCGGGTCTCCAAGGACAGCTACGGTTTCGTCGTCAACCGGGTCTTGGTGCCGTTGATCAACGAGGCGATCAATTGCGTCTACGAAGGATTGGCGGCGCCCGAGGACGTCGACGAGATGCTCAAGCTCGGCGCCAACCATCCGATGGGCCCGCTGGCGCTCGGCGACCTCATCGGTCTCGACATCGTCCTCGACATCATGAGCACGCTCTACACCGGCTTCGACGATCCGAAATACCGGCCGAGCCCGCTGCTCAAGCAGATGGTCGATGCCGGCTATCTCGGCCGCAAGACCGGCCGCGGCTTCTTCACCTACGGCTGAGACGGAGCCATCCATGTTCGTCAGCGTCCGCCGCTATCGGAACGTGCCGTCGGTGAATGCGTTGTGCCGCGACATCGAGCTCCAGTTCGTGCCACGGCTCGAGCGGTCGCCAGGCTTCGTCGCCTATTATGCGATCGACGGCGGCGACGGCACGCTGACCACGGTGAGCGTCTTCTCGACCGCGGCGATGGCCGAGGACTCCAACGCCGCGGCCGCCGCGTGGCTGCGCGAGCACGACCCGGAAAACCGGCTCGAGCCGACCGAGGTGAGCGCGGGCAAGCTCGTCGTCGCGGTGCCCAAGGTCCGCGGCTGAAGGCAGGGGCACTGCAGTCAGCCGGTGCCGACGCGCACACTCGTGATCGTGCGGTTGTTCACCGCCTCGACGGTGAAGCGGCAGCCACCGGCCGTGAGCGTGTCGCCCGCTGCCGGCAGCCGCTGAAAGCGGCTGAGAAGATAGCCCGCGAGCGTCGACGCCTCGCCGGTCGGCAGCTGGGCGCCGACCAGCTCGTTGAAGTCGACGATCGGCAGATGCGGGTCGAGCACGATGCTGCCGTCCGCCTGATCGACACGGGCCCGCCCCCGTCCGGCCCCGACCTCGCCGGTGCCGCGCAGCCGCTCCTCGGCGCCGAGCACGTTCTTGACGACGTCGTTGAGGGTGATGATGCCGACGGCCGAGCCGTACTCGTCGACCACGACCACGAGCTGCTCCTCGCGATGCAGGAGCTCCGGCAACAGGGTCGAGAGCGGCTGCGTCGTCGGCGCGAAGAACGCCGGCTGCGACGCCTGCTCGACCGGTGCATCGAGGTCCCTGCCGGCGAGAACGCGCCAGGCGTCCAGGCGAAACAGGCCGACGACGTTGCTGGTGCTGCCGTCGAAGACCGGAAGCCGGTAGATCTGCCGGTCGAGCGCCATGCGGATCGCCGAACGGATCGGCGTATCCTTGGCGACCGCCACCACTTCGGCGATCGGGATCATCGCCTCGCCGGCCGAGACCCGGGCAAAGCTGATGACCCGCCGGACCCGGCCGCGATCGAAGGCGGCGGCGGTCGTACTCTGCTCGGCGAGGCGCACGACCTGCTCGAGCTGCTCGCGGCTCGCCATGGCGACATCGCCGGCCGTGCCGCCGACCAGCCGGGCCACCTGCCGGGCGATGAACGAGAAGGTCGCGATCACCGGCGCGAAGACGAAACCGAAGAAGCGCAGCGGATAGATGATGATCGGCACCAGCCGATCGGACGACTGCTGGTAGACGCTCTTCGGGACGATCTCGCCGAGCACGAGGAAGAGCGGGGTGAACACGAGAAAGGCGACCAGATCGCCCAGCTGGTCGCCGACCTGGGCGATCATGAAGAACGTGCCGACGGTGGTGAGGGCAATGGTCGAGAGATTGCCGCCGACGAGGGTCGTCGCCAGCAGCCGGTCGGGCCTGGCGAGCGACGCCAGCGCCAGTTCCGCACCGCGCTCGCCGTTTCTCGCCCGGTGCCGCAGATGCAGGCGGTCGGCATTGACCAGCGCGATCTCCGAGCCGGAGAAGAAGCCCTTGAGCAGCAGGAGGACGATCATCAGCGGGATCGCGACATAGCCGTCCATGACGCTCAAGCCTCCGGCTGTTCGGGCTGGCGGCGCGGCGCCGGCAGGTTCGGCCCGCTCGGGCCCCGGCTGTCCTCGGCCGTCGCTTCGGGTGCCGCATCGCCGCTCGTGGCCCCGGCCTTGGTGATGCGCAGCTTCGAGATTCGCTTGCCGTCCATCTCGACCACGATCGCCCGGCAGCCCGGCAGGTCGACGGCATCCCCTGCGGCCGGGACACGATCGAGAACCCGGTAGACGACCCCGCCGATGGTCGCCATCCGGCTGTCGGTGAGGCCGAGATTGGTGAGCCGATCGAACGCCTCGAGCCGCATCGAGGCGGAGACGAGAAAGCTCTGCGCGCTTTCCTCGACATAGGTCGGCCGATGACTGTCGCTCGCAACGAGGTCACCGAAGATGAAGCCGATGAAATCGTTGAGCGTGACGAAGCCGTCGATGCCGCCGAACTCGTTCAGCACGAGGGCGCAATTGGTCTCCTCGGCCGAGAGCAGGGCGAAGAGTTCGACGATCCGCTTGGTCGGCGGGACGAACAGCGCCGGCCGCAGCAGCTCATCGAGCGAAATGTCGCGCGGCTCGCGGCCGGAGAGCACAGCCTGCAGCACGTCCTCGGCGTGCAGGATGCCGATCACCGTGTCACGGTTCTCGCGGTAGACCGGGACCCGGGCGTATTCGAACCGGCGGAACGCCTCGAAGATCTCGGGCATGCTCATGGCATCGCTCAGGTACCGGATGCGCGGTCGCGGCACCATGATCTGCACGATCTCCGTATCGTCGGCCGCGAGCAGATTGTCGATGATCGTGCGTTCGACGGCCGAGACCTCGCCCCGCTCGGCCACGTCGTCGAGCAGGGTGCGGAACTCGTCGACCCGGAGGATGTTCTTTGCCGCGCGCTCGTGCCCGACGATCAGTGAGGTCAGACGGTCCGCGACGGCGCGCACGACCACTCTGAGCGGCGCCACGATCTTGACCCAGGCGGCGATCGGCCGGGCGACGACGTCGGCCGCGAACCGCATCGGGTTGCTGACCGCAACGGTCTTCGGCGTCACCTCTGAGCAGAGCATCAAGAGCGGGAACATGATCAGGATGTTGGCGAGTGCTGCCGCCTCCGGCCGACCGTAGAGCGTGAGGAGAATGCTGGCGAGATTGACGGAGGCCGCGATGTTGATGAGCTCGTTGCCGCAGAGGATCGAGATGATCAGCTGGCGCGGATGGTCGAGCAGAGCGTGCAGCGTGTCGGCCTGCGGATGCCGACGCTGGCGCAGCTGCTGCAGATTTACCCGCGAGAGCGAGAAGAGCGCGGTATCCGACATCGAGAAGAAGGCGGAGCC
This sequence comes from Geminicoccaceae bacterium, assembly GCA_036796215.1. Lineage (GTDB taxonomy): Bacteria > Pseudomonadota > Alphaproteobacteria > Geminicoccales > Geminicoccaceae > SLRI01. The sequence continues at coordinate 1,131 of DAIRDJ010000059.1, read as the reverse complement.
GGCCAGGAGAAAGACCTGGAGGATCAGGCGGAGGACAACGTCGACGTCGGTCAGCCGCGCCGTGTCGATCGCGGCGAGGGACCCCAGGGCCTCCCAAAGGGCTTGCACGCTCTTACCTCTCCGCCTTGTCGTGCGTCACACCCCACGCCCGGCGGCGACGAGCCCGCTGCTCGTGCGATCTGCATCGATGGCGTCGACGCGCAGCGCAGGATCGCTCACAGGCTGGAGCAAGGCGGCGAACGCCTCGACCAGCCGCGGCACTGTCCAGGGCGAGTTCAACCAACCTCGGCGGGTCATCCGAAACGGCATCGACAGCCGGCAATGGGCCTCGGCGCTGCGCTGCTCGTTGATGCCGGGACAGGCCCGCCGGGCGTCTGGCGACGCGCGCTCGATAGTCCTGGGATCGATCGAGTGCTCGAACAACGGGGCTGCCCCTTCGACGGTCAGCGGGACGACAACGACTGGACGACGACGCGGCCCATGGGCCCCGATCCGGATTCCCTCGGCCTTACTCTCCAAATGCTACAGCGCCAAGGCTGCGAGGCCACACCGGTCTCATCCCCAAGCCCACCCGCTCGCACGCCGCCATCACGCCACCGCCGGCGCCCAAACGCTGCGGCAGGCCACCGCAAAAGGGGCCGCCCATGCCTGAACCCGGCTGATCGCCGATCCCAAAAGTGGGGAATCTTCGTTCGGCATTTACAGACGCACGCCGAACTCGAGGATGAGCATGGCAGGTGCCGGCTCATCCGCAACGGTCACGCGCCCGAGCGCGAGATTCAGACCGGCCTCGGCGCGATCTCGGTACGCCGCACGATGCTGCGCGACTGCGGCGATGGCGCCGGCGGCGAGCGCATTCGCTTCACCTCGAAGGTGTTGCCGCCGTTCCTGCGCTGAACGAAGAACGTCGAGGAGCTGCTGAACATCTGCACCCCCGGGGCTGTCAGGTTCTCCAGACCATCAGCGTTGGCGACATATGGTCTCTCACAACCCATTGAAAACAAACGAGAGACGGTTCGACCCCAGTTCCCTTCCCTCCGCCATTTCACTGAGAGCCGACCCCAACTAAACGACTGCAAGAATTGTAATTTTTGCAGATTTGGTCGAAGCGAGTACCCCAAGGCAATCGCA
>DAIRDJ010000058.1:13978-24190 GCA_036796215.1 Geminicoccaceae bacterium | reverse complement strand
TCGGTGGTCCAGGCGCTGCACTGGCGGACGGCCGATGGCGACTTCACGCTCGATCGGGCAAGGGCGGACTGTGCGCCCTAGAAGGGCAGGCGGAGGTTGACCGCCCAGAGCAGCTCGGGTGGTGCTTTTGCGTCGTGGCCCGGAGCGTGGCGCAGCAGGAGCGCGGTCTGCAGCCGGGCGGCGCCGAGATCGCGGCCGTAGCCGAGCTCCAGATCGAGCTCGCGGCCGCCGGGGGCGAGATCGACCGGGCGCCGGTCGCGATAGACCCGGCCTTCGCGGTCGCGCGCCACCGGCACGTCGAGCACGGCGCGACCACTTTCGACGCGCAACGGCTGCAGGAGCTCGAGCGTCAGCCGGTCGGACTCCTGCCAGACGGCCTTGCCCTCGAGGCCGACTGCCCAGGCCGTGGTCCAGAGCGGGCCGACCTCCTCGAGCAGCCCGCCCTCGCCCGCCACGGCCGCCGTCCGGCCGAGCGCCGCCTCGCCGAAGGCGCGCCAGCCGGCAGCCAGCGGCCGGCTCAGCGCCAGATCGACAAAGGGGGTGAGCGCATCACCGGCGGCGAGCCCGCCCGTGCCGCTGCTGCCGAGCGGGCCCGAGCCTTCCTCGAGCAGCCCGAGGCCGAGGCTCCAGCCGGCCACACTCTCGCTCCGGTGCTCGAGGCCGACCCGGCCGAGCCGTCCCTCGGGCAGGGGTCGCGCGCCATAAAGGGTGGTCGCCTGGACATCGCCGACCTCGGCCAGGGCGCCGCCCGGATCGCCCGCGAGGCTGAGCGACACCCGCCAAGCGCCGGTTGCCGCCGTATCGGCGGCAAGGCCCACAGGGGCCGCGAGATCGGCGAAATGGGTCGGTGCCCCGAGCGTGCTGCGGGCGCGCACGGGCCCGGGCGCATCGGTTTCGGCCAGTGCCGTCTCGCCGACCCAGGCCGCGAGGCGCCAGTCGTCGTCGGCGGTGCGGTAGTCGACGGCGAGACCGGCAAGGTCGCCGTCGCTGCCGATGCGCCAGGGGCTCAGCTGATCGCCACGGGTGAGGCCGAGGCCGAGCCGGCCGACGGTGGTCGTCTCGACCGCTGGCGTGCGCTGGCGGTGGACCAAGGCGGCCAGGGTATCCGTCGAGCGCTGCCGCTCTTCGCCCGGCAGCGCTACCTCGTAGGGCCGGGCATAGGCATCGAGCGCCATGACCGGCCCCAGGGCCGGAGCCACGGCGCCGAAGGCGTCGCCGAGGCTGAGCGAGCTTGCCGCGAGCGGCCGCGAGACGGCATTGGTCGAGACCCCCTCGGGCACGGTGAGCGGCCCCATGGGCAAGAGCGCCCGCTCGAGGTCGAGCATCCCCCGGCCATAGGTCGAATCGGTGCCGGGGGCACCGAGGTCGCGCGCCGAGTCCAGGAGGATCGCCACGACATTGGCGGCCGAGAGATGCGGGGCCGCACTGATCAGGGCAGCGGCCGCTCCGGAAACGACGGCGGTTGCCCCCGAGGTGCCGTTCATGGTGAGGCTGCCCCCGCCGGCGGCCGTGGTGACGAGCCCTTCGCCCGGGGCCACGAGATAGGCGTCAGCGGCACTGCCGGCGCGGTTGCTGAACGCGGCGAGTTCACCGTTCTGGCCGAGCGCTCCCACGACGATCGCAGCCCCGCCAGCGGCACTGGTAGCGGCGAACGAGCCCGGCTGGTGCGGGTTCGGGCCGCCACCGTTGCCGGCGGCCATGACGAGGACGCGATCGGCGTCGACCGCGGCGGTGAGCGCGTTGCGGAAGCTCTGGGCAAGGCCGGTGTCGGAGCCGAGGCTGAAGTTCAGGACCCGTGCGCCATTCTGCACGGCATAGTCGGTGGCGGTGGCGAGCTCGCCCTGGTCGAAGAGGCAGCCGGAGCCGTCGCAGCTGCCGGGGGTGTCGGCGCGAATCGCCAGGAGATCGGCGTTGAAGGCCACACCATGGGTGGCGGCATCGTTGCGCCGGGCGCCGATCAGCCCGGCCACCGCGGTGCCGTGCTGGGATGCGTCGACAAGCGGGCCTGGGCGCAGGAGGTCGCGGCTCGCGGGGTCGATGGCGCCGCTAAGCTCGGGGTGGCTGGTGTCGATGCCGGTATCGATGATGCCGACCGTCACCCCGGCGCCGGTGCCGCCGGCGGCATAGAGGGTGGAGGCGCCGATCGGGGCGAGCGCACCACTGGCCCGGTACTCGGACGACTCGAAGCTCGCGGGTGCTGCCGAGAGCGGCAGGTCGAGCTGGGGGAAGGACGGGCTGGCGCCGACGCTGCTGCTGCCGGCCTCGCCGCCGCCACCACCGCCGCCGCCACCGAGGCAGCCGGTAAGCGCGACAAGACTGGTGAGGCAGGCACCGAGAGCACGCATGGACGGGTCCGCATCCACCGATCGACATCGAGGGGCCCGACCTCCGGGCCCCTCGTTTCTACTTATTAGTTTATAAATCCTATGTCTATCGCGCATTGCGCGCATTCCCGTGGGAGCAGCACCTCGCTTGCGGCCGGCGGTCGCTGGGCGGGTGATCAGCGCAGGAGGGCGGTGAAGAGCTCGCGCTCGCCGACGATCCCGGCTGTGGCACCGGCCGCATCGGTGACCAGGAAGACGGCGGCACCGCTCGCCGCCTTGCGGACCAGGGCCTGGACCGGGGTCGCCGGCGGACAGCGCCAGACTTGGAGTGCCGCGCCCGAGCCTGGCTCACCGCTGTCGAGGGATCGAGCCTCGATCGGTGCGCCGGCCAGGCGCAGGCTGCCGTCGGCGGCTAGCTCGAACGCGCCGTTTGCCGTTGGCAACGTCAGCGGCAGGGCACCGGCCACGGGTCGCATCACGCTGCCGGCGGTCAGCACCTTGAGCGGGTTCACGTTGGCGACGAAATCGCGGACATAGTCGGTGGCGGGGGCCGTGACGATGGTCTCGGGCCGACCCGCCTGGATGATCCGCCCGCCCTCCATGATCGCGATCTGGTTGCCGAGCTTCAAGGCCTCGTCGAGGTCGTGGCTGACGAAGACGATGGTCTTGTGCAGCCGCGCCTGCAGCTCCAAGAGCTCGTCCTGGAGGCGATCGCGGATCAGCGGATCGAGGGCGGAGAAGGGCTCGTCCATCAGGAGGATGTCGGCATCGGTGGCGAAGGCGCGGGCGAGGCCCACCCGCTGCTGCATCCCGCCCGAGAGCTCGTGCGCGTATTTCTCGCCCCAGGCATCGAGGTTCACCATCTTCAGCTTGTCGGCGACGATCCGCGCCCGCTCCGATTTGGGTGTCCCGCGCAGCTCGAGACCGAAGCCCACGTTCTCCGCGACGGTTCGCCAGGGCAGGAGCGCGAACTGCTGGAACACCATGGCGATCCGCTGGGTGCGCAGATGCTTGAGCGTGCGCCGGTCACAGCTGGCGACGTCGATCGTCCGGCCCTCGTCCTGGACCAGCACGCGGCCGCGGGTGACCTCGTTGAGGCGGTTGACGGCGCGGAGCAGGGTCGACTTGCCGGAGCCGGAAAGGCCCATGAGGACACAGATCTCGCCCGCCTGGATGGTGAGCGTGCAGTCGGCGACGCCGAGGATCTGCCCGGTCCGCTCGAGGATGGTCTCGCGCGTCTCGCCGGCCTCGAGCAGCGGCAGTGCCTTGTTGGGCTCATCGCCGAAGACGATGTCGACGGCCTGAAAGGCGATCGCGGGCCCAGAGCCCATGTCAGCCACCGCGCTTGCCCCGCACGGGCTGCTTGCAGACCCGATCGAGGATGATGGCCAGGATGACGATCGCGAGCCCGGCCTCGAAGCCGCGGGCGATGTTGACCGTGTTCAAGGCGCGGACGACGGGCACGCCGAGGCCGGCCGCCCCCACCAGCGCCGCGATCACCACCATCGAGAGCGAGAGCATGATGCACTGGGTGAGGCCCGCCATGATGGTCGGCAGGGCATGCGGCAATTCGACCTTCCACAAGAGCTGCGAACGGCTGGCGCCGAAGGCCTCGCCCGCCTCGATCAGGGCCTTGGGCACCGAGGAGACGCCCAGATGGGTGAGCCGGATGGGGGCCGGGATGGCGAAGATGACGGTCGAGATCAGCCCCGGCACGACGCCGAGGCCGAAGAGGATCAGGGTCGGGATCAGATAGACGAAGGTGGGGATGGTCTGCATCAGGTCGAGCACCGGGCGGAGCAGGGCGAAAAGCCAGGGCCGATGCGCGGCGGCGATCCCGACCGGCACGCCGACGATCATGCAGGTGGCGGTGGCGACGACGATCAGCGCCAGGGTCTCGGTGGTCTCTCGCCAATAACCGAGATTGATCACCAAAAAGAGCGAGAGGGTAATCAAGATCGCCAGCTTCCACGAGCGATGCAGGGCATAGGCGCCGGCCGCGAAGAGGAGGACCAGGACGACGGCGGGCACCGCCTGCAGGACGGCGATGATGCTCTCGATCAGCGAGCCCAGACCGATGGCGATGGCGTCGAAGACGAAGGCGGCGTTGTCGTTCAGCGCATCGACGCCGTCGCTGATCCAGTCGCCGAGCGGGATCTTGTAGGTGGTGAGCCAGTCCATCGCCGCCTCCTTCGCCCGATGCCCCGAGCCGGCGCCGGCCGGCGAGGGTGGCCGGAGCTTGCCCGAGTGCTGCGCCGATGGCCAGCCCGGCCCGATCGTCATTTGCCCCGGGCCCGCGATGCGCTAGAGGCAGAGCCGCGCGTTCGCGCGCGAGGCTCGGGCAAGGGATGAGCGATGCTGTCGATCTTGCGGCTGGTGGCCCTTGCCCTTTTGGGGCTCGCTGTCCTCGGCTTCGCCGGCTTCGGCGCCCTGGCACTCTGGTACAACCTGCCCGATGCCCTCGGCGCCGGGCGCCAGGCGGTGGCCCTCGCCTACGGAGCACTCGGCCTCGGCGGGCTCGCGCTCGCGCTCTGGTATCGCCGCGTCGTGGCCCCGCTCCTCCCCTTCGCCCTGGCGACCGGCGCCTTTTTCTTCTGGTGGTCGACCATCGAGGCCAGCAACGACCGCCACTGGCAGCCCGACGTGGCCGAGCTGGCCTCGGCCGAGATCGACGGCGATCTGGTCACCTTGCGCAACGTCCGCCGCTTCGCCTACCGCTCGGCCGACGACTTCACCCCCGCCTGGCACGACCGCACCGTCGATCTCGCCGCGCTCGAGACCCTCGACCTCTACGCCGTCTACTGGATGGGCGACGCCATCGCGCACATCATGCTGAGCTTCGGCTTCGGCAACCAGGAGCCGGTCACCATCTCGATCGAGACCCGCAAGGAGGTCGGCGAGGCCTATTCGACGCTGGCCGGCTTCTTTCGCCAGTACGGGCTCTTCTATGTGGTCAGCGAGGAGCCCGACGTCGTAGCCCTTCGGACCAGCTACCGCGAGCCGCCGGAGGACGTCTATCTCTTCCGCGTCGACGTGCCGCCCGAGGCGATCCGGCGGCTTTTCCTCCACTACCTGGCCGAGATCAACCGCCTGAACGAGCAGCCCCGCTGGTACAACACGCTGACCACCAACTGCACCACGGCGATCGCCACCCATGTCCGGGCACTCGGCGGCGAGCTGCCGCTGACCTGGCGGGTGCTGCTCAGCGGCTACTTCCCGTCCCTGCTCTACGACCGCGGCGTCCTCGACCAGTCGCTGCCGTACGAGGAGCTGCGGGCGCGGAGCCTGATCAACGAGCGGGCGCAGGCGGCCCTGGGGGCCGATGATTTCTACGCGCGGATCCGGGTGGGCCTGCCGGGGATGGAGGAGTGAGCGGTAGCGGAAAAGAATGAACAGCCGGCGCTGGCGCGCCGGCTGGCTCCGCTGCCGCTTCGCTTCAGGGATCAGCGCTCACGATGGGGACGCACACACCACACGAAAACCGACATTGAAGTGCCGGCTGCTCGGGAAGAGCCCCTCGCGCTTGGCGCAGCGCGCGCGGCGCTCCTGACTGCCGTCCCAGGACCCGCCCCTCAGCACCCGCGCACGATCATCTCCTGCCTTAGGGTCGAGCCAAGCGCGGCCGTTATACGGCGCATCCTCGTAGCCCGAATGATAGTGGTCTTCGCCCCATTCCCAAACATTTCCCAGGGTGTCGAACAGCCCCCAGAGATTGGCCGGAAAGCCGCCCACCTCGGTCGTTTTTCCAGGGCCACTCTCGCATGTATTGGCCATTTCCGGCTCGAACTGATCGCCCCACCAATAGGCGGTCTCGGTGCCAGCGCGGCAGGCGTATTCCCACTCTGCCTCGCTGGCCAGTCGATAGGCGCGACCGGTCTTTTCGGACAGCCAGCTGACATAGGCCCGAGCGTCCGACCACGCCACGCTGATCACTGGTCGCTTGCCGCGCCCCCAGCCGCGATCATCCGGCTTCTCCCAATGCCTTTCCGCACAGTAATAGTCGTACTCGTCAAAAGTCACCGGATAGCGGCCGATGGCGAAGCCGGCGACCGTCACCTGCCGCTGCGGGCCTTCGTTGTCGCTTCGTCCCAACTCGCCTTCGGGCGAGCCCATCAGGAAGGAGCCCGCCGGCAGCACGACCATCTCGGGGGCGAAGGGGGCGTCGCTGAAGACGGCGAAGCTGCAGTCAGCCGCCTCAGTTCCGCTTGCTTTCGAAAGATCGGTGCCGCTGAGATCGGCACCCCTGAAGCAGGCACCGTCGATTCTTGCACCATCGAGCGTGACGTTGCGGAAGTCGGCGCCGCTGAAATCGAAGCCGCGAAGGTCGGCACCGACCATCGATGTGCCCGACAGATCCGTGTGCCGAAAGTCGCGGGCGGGATCGAGACCGGCCAGGCGAACGAGTGCGTTGAAATCGTCGGTATCGGCCGCGAGCAGTTGCGCCACATTGCGAACGGCCGCTTGGTCGAGGCTCTTGATCGGTATTGTCATCAGTCCTCGCTCGCCCGCGTCGCCAGCCTCGACCGACAGAGCTCGACCTCCCCATCGAGATCATCTCGACCAAGTTGCCTGGCGATCAAGGCAAGCGCCAACGCCTCCTTGTTCCGCGAGATCGGCGGCCAGCGCGGGCGCGAATCGATGTCGAGGTCGAGATCGCGCTTGCGGCAAATGAAGCGGGCCGTGACGCTGTAGCCTTGCTGTTCTTGGTCGGCGGCGAGCTGGCAGAGGTTCTCCTGGCCGAGATAGCGGCCATCCAGGCGCTGTCCGGCGACCTCGGCGATCTCCCAGGCCGGCGCCGAGCGGGTGCCACGGGCGGTGACCTTGCGGGTCTCCGTCTTGCCTTCGAGCGTCGAGGTCACGGTGCGCTCGTGCGTCCGGCCTCGGCTGCCGCCAGCGCTCAGACTGGCCTCGCCGCCGACGCCTGCAGGCCCTGCCTGGAGCTTCCCACTGGCACCGCCCTCGGCCCTCAGCGTGTCGTGCCGGCGCTCCTCTTCACGGACTTCGCGGGCGATGCTGGCCGGCTGGTCGAGCATGGCATAGAGCGTCTGCAGTACGGCCGTGCAGCCTTCGAGGTCGAGCTTCAAGAAGCCGGCCTTGACCCCGAGGCGAAGGCTGACCTCCTCGCTGGCGATAGGCTCGCAGCCGAAGATCAGCTCGGCGTTAAGCCAAAAGCCGTCTTTGTTGTCGCCACCTTGCGGCGCCGACAGTTCCAAGCCGGCGCAGATCGGCAAGGGATTCCAGTGCTCGGCGTCGTGCCCGGCCATCATTGCGCTCCGCTCAAAGCCCCAGATGCCCCCGCACCGCCGCGAGTCCGTCCTCACCATCCACCGTCGTCACGCCATCCAGCCAGCCATCCACCGTCTCCGGGTTCGCCTCCAGCCACGCCCGCGCCGCATCCGCTGGCTCCTCGCCGTCGTCGAGGATGGCGGCCATGACCTCGTTTTCCATGGCCAGCGTGAATTGCAGGTTGGTCAGGAGCTGGCCGACATTCGGGCATTCCTCGACGTAGCCGGCGCGGGTGTTGGTCAAGACCGTGGCCCCGCCGTAGTCGGGGCCGAACCAGTCGTCGCCGCCGGCGAGGTAGACCAGGTCGAAATTGGCGTTCATCGGGTGCGGCTCCCAGCCGAGGAAGACCACCGGCTGCTCGGTGCGGCCCATGCGGGCGACCTGGGCCAGCATGCCCTGCTCGGAGCTCTCGACGATGGTGAAGGTGCCGAGCCCGAAGGCGTCGGCGTCGATCATGTCCTGGATCAGCCGGTTGCCGTCATTGCCGGGCTCGATGCCGTAGATGCGCCCGCCCAGCTGGTCGCTGAAGGAGGCGATGTCGGCGAAGTCGGTGAGGCCTTCTTCGGCCAGATAGGCCGGAACGGCCAGGGTGTATTTCGCCCCTTCGAGGTTGACGCCGAGGCTGTCGACCGTGCCGGCCTCGAGGTAGGGGGCGATGTCCGCTTCCATGGTCGGCATCCAGTTGCCGAGGAAGACGTCGATGTCGCCGTTGGCGAGGCTGGCATAGGTCACCGGCACGGAGAGGAGATCGGCCCGGGTCTGGTAGCCGAGGCCCTCGAGGACGGTCGAGGTCAGCGCCGTGGTCGCCGTGATGTCGGTCCAGCCGACATCCGAGAAGCGGACAGTCTGACAGCTCTCGGGCTCGGCGGCCTGCGCGGGCGGCGTCTGGGTCACCAATGCGAGGCTGGCCATGAGTGGCAGCAGGGTTTTGTGCATCTGTCGTCCTCCTGATGGATCGTTGCCACCAAGCGAGCACAGCCGTACCGCCTGGGCAAGCCTGGAGCCGTGGCAAGAGGCTTTTGGCCGGGGGCCGGGCAATGCTATGCAGCGCTCGTCAGCTTGCGCGCTTGAAGGAGCCGATCCGATGCCTCGCCGTCTCGCCGTCCCTGCCCTCGCCGCTTTCGGCCTCTGCCTCGCCGCTGCCGGCCATGCCCAGACGGACTGGCAGGCGGAGCTCGCCGACGAGATCCTGATCATGGAGGATTGCGAGGTGAGCTTCCTCACCCAGGTGGTCGAGCGGACGATCGACGGCCGCGAGGTGATCATCGCCAAGGTGCACTGCACCGACGGGCGCACCTTCGATGCCAGCCGCGACGATGCGTTCGCCGCCTTCGATTTCGCGCTCTGCGAGCCCGAGGACGAGCCCGCCGCCTGCTAGGCGTCGTTCGCCCGCTTCTGCCGGCCGGGCGTCCGGTGCTCCAGCCAGGATGCCAGCGCCATCACCTTGTGGGCGGTCACCAGGATGGTGGTGACGTGGTGATGGCGAGGCATGATCTTGAGCCGGGCCCCGGGCAAGTGGCGGACATACCAGCGGGCATGGTCGAGCGGCACCACGCCGTCGCGGCCGCCGTGCACGATGCGCACCGGGCAGCGGAGGGCGGTGTGGTCGAAATCCCAGGGATTGGTCAGCAGCTCGAGGTCGGTCTGCACCCCGTCGTCACCGGCCGAGAGACCCTCGAGCCAGGATTCTGACAGCCGTTTGGCGAGCAGCTGGGTGGCGGCGGCGGACGGCATCACCTGGCCCTCGGTGCTCACCGACATCTGCAGCCAGGCCTTGGTGACCACCGGGTTCTTCAAGAGCTCCTGCAGGCCCGGCACGATCCGCTCGCGCAGCACCTCGTTCTCGGCGAAATCGACCAGCCAGCGCATCGGCACGCCGGCGGTGCGAACCATCCGCGCGTGCGCCACCCCGCCGACGAGAAAGAGCTCGGCGACCCGCTTGCCCAGCCGGACAGCGGTTGCCAGCGCGTAGGGTGCGCCGGCCGAACCGCCGAAGACGATGCAGCGCTCGATGCCGAGCCGGTCGAGCACCGCTTCGACGTCCATGGCGAACGCGGCGAAAGACGGCTTCGGCAAGGGATCGCTCATGCCGTAGCCCGGCCGGTCGAAGGCGATCACCTCGTGCCGGGTGGCCCCGCCGACGAACGCCTCGCGCCGGCTGCCGAGGATGCCGTGGAAATAGAGCACCGGCTGGCGGGCCGGCTCCATGCTGCGCGCGAGGCCCATCTTGCGGCCGTCCGGCAGGGTGACAGCACGGCTGACATACGCGGCAGTGCCACGAAACGGAAAGACCCGATCGGCCGGCGGTCGTCGCTTGAACAACCGCTCCGCCACTGTCGATGTCAAGCCCACCGGTCAGTTCCTCGCCGCGGCCCGGCAGCCGGCTTGGCTGCCGTTTCCCTGATGGTTAAGAAGGCGCCGAACGGTTGGTTTGCAAGGGGTCGGGAGGGCTGGTCGGATGGAAAACGCAGGAACAGTGCTGCTCGGCAAGGGTGAGCGCCCGCAGCTGCTGCAGCTGCGCCTGGCGAATCGGCACGGGCTGGTCACCGGGGCCACCGGCACCGGCAAGACGATCACCCTGCAGATCATGGCCGAGGCCTTC
>DAIRDJ010000058.1:0-13878 GCA_036796215.1 Geminicoccaceae bacterium | reverse complement strand
CGGTCTTCTGCGCCGACGTGAAGGGCGATCTCTCGGGCATCGCCAAGCCCGGCAACCCCAATCCCAGGCTCGAGACCCGCGCCTCCGAGCTCGGTGACGCGGGCTACGCCTACGCCGCCTCGCCCACCGTCTTTTGGGATCTCTTCGGCGAGCAGGGTCATCCGGTGCGGGCCACGATCAGCGAGATGGGCCCGGTGCTGCTCGCCCGGATGATGGAGCTCAACGAGGTCCAGGAGGGCGTGCTCACGATCGCCTTCCGGCTCGCCGACGACGAGGGGCTGCTGCTGCTCGACTTGAAGGATCTGCGCGCCATGCTCGGCTTTCTCGCCGACAACGCGGATGCCGTGCAAACGGCCTATGGCAATGTCAGCCGGGCCTCGATCGGCGCCATCCAGCGCCGGCTCCTGGTCCTCGAAGAGCAGGGCGCCGACCAATTCTTCGGCGAGGCCGCGCTCGATCTTCTGGACCTGATGCGCACCGACGACCGCGGTCGGGGCCAGGTCAACGTCTTGATGGCCGACCGGCTGATGCGCTCGCCCCGGCTCTACGGCACCTTCCTGCTCTGGCTCCTCGCCGAGCTCTTCGAGGAGCTGCCCGAGGTGGGTGATCCCGACAAGCCGAAGCTGGTCTTCTTCTTCGACGAGGCGCATCTGCTCTTCGACAGCGCCCCCAAGGCGCTGGTCGACAAGGTCGAGCAGGTGGTCAGGCTCATCCGCTCGAAGGGGGTTGGTGTCTATTTCGTGACGCAAAACCCGATCGACGTGCCGCCGACGGTGTTGGGGCAGCTCGGCAACCGGGTGCAGCACGCGCTGCGCGCGTTCACCCCCAGGGACCAGAAGGCGGTCAAGGTGGCGGCCGAGACCTTCCGTCCCAATCCCGCCTTTTCGACCGAGGCTGTCATCACCGAGCTCGGTGTCGGCGAGGCGCTGGTCTCGACCCTCGAGCAGGGTGGCGTGCCGTCGATGGTCGAGCGGGCGAAGATCCTGCCGCCGCGCTCGCGCATGGGCCCGCTCGAGCCGGCCGAGCGCCGCGACCTCCTCGACCGCAGCCCACTCTTCGGCCGCTACGAGGACGCGATCGATCGGGAATCGGCGCACGAGATGCTGGAGCAGCGGGCGGCCGAGCAGGCCCGGGCGGCGGCCGCGGCCGAGCTCGAGGCAGCCCTCGGCCGGCAACAGACGCTCGAGGCGGGGCTGACCTCGTCGCGGCGGATCGGCAGTCGGGGCCAGGCGACGACCCCGGCCCGGTCCGACGGCGGGCCGGGCATCCTGGGCTCGATCCTGACCGGTGCCGGCGGCCGGCGGCAGGGGGCGGCCGAGGCCATGGCGACCTCGATGGCGCGCAGCGTCGGCACCCAGCTCGGCCGCACGCTCGTTCGCGGAATCCTGGGCGGGCTGCTCAAAGGTCGGTGATCGCCACTGACAAGTGCTGCGGCGCCGTCTAGCTTGTTCAGCGCAACAACAAGGGACGCCTGTCATGATCAAGGGCAAGTCGGTCGTCGTCACCGGCTCGACCAGCGGCATCGGTCTCGGCATCGCGCGCAAGCTCGCGGCCGCGGGTGCTCGTGTCGTGCTCAACGGCTTCGGCAACGCGCACGAGATCGAGACGCTGCGGTACGGCCTCGCCGAGGAATTCGGTGTGAGCGTGCTCTATTCGCCTGCCGATGTCAGCAAGCCCGACGAGATCGTGGCGATGATCCAGGAGGCCAACAAGGCGCATGGCGGCGTCGACATCCTGGTCAATAATGCCGGCATCCAGCACACGGCGAAGGTGCACGAGTTCCCGGTCGAGAGGTGGGACCTGGTGCTCAGCACCAATCTCTCGGCCGCGTTTCATGCCACCCGGTTCGTCCTGCCGCAGATGCTCGAGCGCAACTGGGGGCGGATCATCAACACCGCCTCGGCGCACGGGCTCGTGGCCTCGGTCGAGAAGGCCGCCTATGTGGCGGCCAAGCATGGTGTCGTCGGGCTGACCAAGGTGGTGGCGCTCGAGACGGCGAAGACCGGCGTGACCTGCAACGCCATCTGCCCGGGCTGGGTGCTGACCCCACTGGTCGAGCAGCAGATCCAAAAGCGCGCCGAGGAGAACGGCACCAGCTTCGCCGAGGAGAAGCGGCGGCTGCTCGAGGAGAAGCAGCCGTCCGGCGAGTTCGTCACGGTCGAGCAGCTGGCCGATCTCGCGCTCTTCCTCTGCTCCGAAGGTGCCGCCCAGATCCGCGGCCAGGCGATCGCCATGGACGGCGGCTGGACCGCGCAGTAGTGGTGCCGAAAGAGGCCGGCAAGAAGCGGATCAATCTCGGCCTGCAGGGCGGTGGGGCGCATGGCGCCTTCACCTGGGGCGTGCTCGATCGGCTGTTCGAGGTGGACGAGATCGAGATCGTCGGCACCTCGGGGACCAGTGCCGGCGCCATGAACGCGGCCGTCATGGCCTATGGGCTCGCCATCGGTGGCAAGGCGGGGGCGCGCGACACGCTCGCTGATTTCTGGCAGCGGATCGGCGCGGCGGCACGGTTCTCGCCGATCCAGCCCTCGCCGCTCGATCGCTGGCTCGGCCTCGGCAACATGGACACCTCGCCGGGCTGGCTGCTCTACGACGGCCTGTCGCGGATGCTCTCGCCCTACGAGCTCAATCCGGCGAACCACAACCCGTTGCGCGACATCCTCGCCGAGGTGGTCGATTTCGCAGGCCTGAGCGAGCAATGCAGCCGACGGCTGGTGACACTCTTTCTCTGTGCGACCAATGTCGAGACCGGGCGGATCAAGGTCTTCGAAGGCAAGGAGATCGGGCTCGATGCGGTGATGGCCTCGGCCTGCCTGCCCTATCTCTTCCAGGCCGTGGAGGTGGCGGGATCACACTATTGGGACGGCGGGTTCTCGGGCAACCCGCCGATCTTTCCCCTGATCTACGGCACCGACTGCCCGGATGTGCTGATCATCCAGATCAACCCGATCAATATCGACGGGGTGCCGAAAACGGCGCGTGCCATCCTCGATCGGATGAACACCCTCTCGTTCAACTCGTCGCTGATGCGCGAGATGCGCGCAATCCACTTCGTCACCCGGCTGATCGACCATGAACAGCTCGACCCCGACCGCTACAAGCGGCTGAACATCCACGCGATCGGTGCCGAGGACGTCTTCAAGACGCTCGGCGTCTCGTCCAAGCTCAACGCCGATCCGGGTTTTCTGCGGTCGCTCTTCGAACTCGGTCGCGAGCGCTGCGATCGGTTTCTCGATGCGCACCTCGACAAGATCGGCGTCGCGAGCTCGACCGATCTCGAGGCGACCTTCCTCTAGCCGGAGGACGCCTCGCTCAGGTTCGGGCTCAGCTGCCGGCTATCGCAGGCTCGGCCTTGGGCGCTACTGCGGCCGGCTTGGTCTCCAGGATCTCGATCGAGCCGGAGAGCCGGCCGCCGCGCTCGACCTCGAGCTCGCCGTAGCGGATGGCGCCCTTCACCCGGCCGGTGCCGCGGACCAGGAGCCGGCCGCGGACGGTGAGCTCGCCCTCGTAAACGCCACTGATCGTGGCCTCCTCGACGGCGGCCTTGCCGTTGGTGAAGCGGCCGGTCTCGGCGATCTCGATCGCTCGGGTGTCGTTGAGCGTGACCTGCACGCTGCCCTCGACGACCAGCAGATCGCAGGCGGTGATGTCACCGGCGAGGCTGAGCCCCTCGCCGACGATCAGCCGCTTGCCAGTGGCGGGCTCGGTGGCGTGGGCAGCGGGGGCGGGTGCAGGTGCCGGTGCCGATGCCGGTGCCGCCGGGGCCGATGCCTGGGCACGGGTCGGCAGCGGTGCCGGTGCCGGGGTCGCGGGCGTGGCGGGCTCGTCTTTCTTGCGGAACATGAAACTGGCTCTCCTGGAATGACAGGCAGTTGCGGGCGGAGGTCGCTTGGCTGCGACCTTCTGTGTGCGGTCTTCTACCAGTGGTAGCCGTCTTTACCAAGCCAAGACGGCAGCCAGCGTCAGCTGGCGGGGTAGGGGCCGAGCTCGGCCGCAAGCCGCCGTGTCACCTCCAGGCCGAAAGCTGTGGGGGCGAGGGCCGGCGCGCGGTCGTGGACGTCCTCGAGGTCGAGGCCGAGGCGCAGGGCGGTGAGCCGCTTGCCGTAGCAGAGGAGGGAGGGGATCGACTGCATGACGAAGGTGATGGCCGGCAGGATGCGGTGATAGAGCACTTCGGCCTCGTCGATGCGCCCGGCGCGGAAGGCCTCGAGGACTTGCACCTGCACATCGAAGCAGTCGGGGGCCGGGATCAGGCCGGCACAGCCGGCGCGCAGATTGTCGGTGAGCTCGAGCCCGCCGCGGCCGTTGAAGACGGCGAGCCTGCCGGAGGTGGCGCGGATCACCGCCTCGATCTCGACCGCGGAGCCCTCGCCTTTCAGCAGCCGGACATTGGGATGCAGGGTCGCAAGCTCGACCAGGGGGTCCGGCGAGAGGCCGATGCCGAGATATTGCGGCGCGTTCTGGATGGCCACGGGTAAGGGTGCGGCGTCCGCGATCCGGCCGAAAAAACGCAGGAGCGAGGGCTCGTCGAGGTCCGGGAGCCGGGGTGGCTGGAGGATCACCCAGGCCGCACCGGCAGCGGCAGCGGCTTGCACGACCTCGAGCTGGGCTTCGACCGTGGCACCGAAGACGGTGACCGCGAGCGGCACCCGGCCACCGACCTCGTCCGCCACGAGCTCAAGGATCTCCTGGCGTTCGGCCGGGCCCAGCTTGTCGACCTCGGTCGCGAGGCCGAGACAGGCGAGCCCGTGCGCGCCACCGGCGAGACAAGCCCGCACCTGCCGGCGCATCACCGCCTGGTCGATGCCACCACTCGCGTTGAAGAATGCGTAGACGATGGGATAGATGCCACCCAGAGCCGATGCCACGACCGTTCTCCGCTCACCGGCCACCGTCAAAATGGCCGAGCTGCGGGCGACCAACAAAATTCTCGGACATCGCCACTCCTCCTCGCCACCAATAAAATTTTCGGACATTACGGCCGCTTGCCGCCACCAACAGAATTCTCGGACATCGCCGCAAGCCACCCCTCGCCAGCCTCGGGACCCGCCATGCCAGCCCAAGGGCCCCTGCCGGGCTCAGCCGCCTTCGTCGTCCTGATCGCCGCCGTGCTTACCATGTCGGCGATGACGATCGACATCAATCTTCCGGCCATTCCGGCGACGGCCGCGGCCTTCGCCACCTCGCCGACCAAGGCACAGCTCTCGGTCTCGCTCTTCTTCGTGGGCTTCGCCCTGGGCCAGGCCGGCTTCGGCCCGCTCGCCGACCGCTTCGGCCGGCGGCCCGTCCTGCTTGCCGGGATTGTCGGCTATCTCGCGGCCACCATCGCCTGTGCTGTCGCCCCGACCATCGACAGCCTGCTCGCCGCCCGTCTCGTCCAGGGCCTCGCCGCCGCAAGTGGCCCGATCCTCGGTCGGGCCATTATCCGCGACCGCTTCGACGGCGCCGAGATGGCCCGGGTGATGTCGCTGGTCCTCGCCGCCTTCATCACCGCCCCTTTGATCGCCCCCTCGATCGGTGCCTTGATCCTGACCCTCGGCTCCTGGCGCTGGATCTTCTGGTTCCTCGCGCTCTACGGTGCCGTGCTGCTGACCCTCGTTCTCGTCTATCTCGAGGAGAGTCTGCCGCGGCCCGATCCCGAGGCCCTCGATCCGCGCCGGCTGATCGGCGCCTACAGGAGCGTGCTGGGTGAGCCCGTCTCCCGCCGCTTCGGTGCGCTCGTCGTCATCGGCCTTGCCATGCTTCTGGTCTACCTAGTCAGCGCCTCGCCCATTTTCATGGTCACCTACGGCCTCTCGCCCACCGCCTTTGGCCTCGTCTTTGCGCTGATCGCCGTCTGCTCGGCCTTGGGCAGCCTCGTCAACACCCGGCTCGTCCATCGCTTTGCGCTGGAGGCGATCACGCTCGCGAGCTTTGCAGCGGCCGCCGCCGCCATGGCGGGCGGGCTGTTGCTCGTGGCGGTCGATCTCGCGATGCCCTGGTCGCTGATCCCGCCCTTCGGTGCCTTCTTCTTCTGCTTCAACATCATCGTCGCCAATGCGACGACCCTGGCGATGCGGCCGCACAAGGAGATCGCCGGGGCCGCGGCCTCGGTGCTCGGGGTGCTGCAGAGCCTGATCCCGGCCGGCATCGCCACGGTCGTGGCGATTCTCGGCGACGGCACGCCGCGCCCGGCCATGGTCGCCATGCTGGCCCTGGCGCTCATCGGCGTCTGGCTCGCCCGCCAGGCCGTGGCTCAGACGACGAGCGCTCCCTCGTGACGCAGGAGCCAGGCCTTGCGCTCGAGCCCGCCGCCATAGCCGACGAGCCGGCCGCCAGCGCCGATCACCCGATGGCACGGCAGGACCAGCGAGACCGGATTGCGGCCGTTGGCGCGGCCCACCGCCCGCACCGCCCTGGGCCGGCCGAGGGCGGCTGCGAGTGCTGCATAGCTCCAGGTCTGGCCGACCGGGATCTGCCGCAGCGTCTGCCAGACCGCCGTCTCGAACGCGGTGCCCTCGACCGCGACCGGCAGGTCCTCGAGTGCCTGGAGCTCACCCGCGAAATAGGCCGCGACCGCACGGACGAAG
Source organism: Geminicoccaceae bacterium (assembly GCA_036796215.1). Classification (GTDB taxonomy): domain Bacteria; phylum Pseudomonadota; class Alphaproteobacteria; order Geminicoccales; family Geminicoccaceae; genus SLRI01. The sequence continues at coordinate 7,309 of DAIRDJ010000058.1, read as the reverse complement.
CGGGAGGGCTCGCCAGCCGGGACGGCCGCCGGCGTCTCGGCGAAGTCGAGTGCTAGGAGTGCCATCCCGTCGTGGCGCAGCACGACGTCGCCGATCGGCGACGGGACACGCTCGGTGACCAGCGGTGCCTCGCTCATGCCCGGATTATGGCCAGAAGCGCCCGCTCGCGCTAGACCGGGGCCGCAACCAGGAAACGAGCCCGCCATGCCACGCCTCGATGCCACGACCAAGGGTGTCTTCATCATCGCCGCCACCCCGTTCACCGAGACGGGGGCTCTCGATCTCGACAGCGCCGACCGGCTGGTCGAGTTCTACCTCGCACGTGGTGTGGACGGGGTCACCGTCCTCGGCATCATGGGCGAAGCGCCGAAGCTCACCGACGCGGAGGCGAAAACCTTCGCCCGCCATGTCATCCGCCGCGTCGCCGGCCGCGTGCCGGTGATCGTCGGCGCCTCCTCACCCGGCTTCGCGGCGATGGCGTCCTTGACCGAGGCGGTGATGGAGGCGGGGGCAGCGGCTGTGATGATCCAGCCGCCGGCGACCAGTGCGAAGGGCGACGACGCGGTCCTGGGCTACTGCCGGAAGGTGAGCGAGACACTCGGCCCCGATGTCCCCTGGGTGCTGCAGGATTTCCCGCTGCTCTCGAACGTACCGATGAGTGCCGCCCTCATTCTCAGGATCATGGCGGACTGCGAGAGCTGCGAGATGCTCAAGCACGAGGACTGGCCCGGGCTCGACAAGCTCTCGGCGATCCGCGAGGCGCATGACGCAGGCGCACGCCGGGTCTCGATCCTGACCGCCAATGGCGGGGTCTTCTTCCCCTTCGAGCTCATTCGGGGTGCCGACGGGACGATGACCGGTTTTGCCTATCCCGAGATGCTGACGGGCGTCTACCAGCGCTTTCTCGCGGGTGAGCGCGAGGCGATGCTCGATCTTTTCGATCTTTATCTGCCGCTGGTTCGCTACGAGCAGCAGCCGGGCCTCGGCCTTGCCGCCAGGAAGTACGTCCTCTGCCGCCGGGGGGCGCTGGCGAGCCCGACCGCCCGCGCCCCCGCCCCTGCCCTCACGATGGAGGCCCAGGCCGAGCTCGACTGGCTGATGCTGCGCCTCGAGCGCGGCCTCGAGACGTTGGGTTGATCCCCGATGCAGCTGACCCTGCAGCCGCTGACTGCCGATGCCTTCGCCCGCTACGGCCGGACCATCGCTCCACCCGAGGCGGGTGGCGAGACGGTGCTGCACACGCTGCTCGGCAAGGGGCTGGAGGCGGCAGCCCTTTGCGCCAAGCTCGACACCCATGCGCCCCGGACGCTGTCGTTCGCCGCACCCGCCATGGAGCGGCACGAGCATACCGAGCAGCTCTTCGTGCCCTTGGGCCCCGCCCGCTATGTCGTCGCGGCCTGCCTGCCGGGGCCGGACGGGGCGCCGGACCTTGCCACACTCGCGGGCTTTCTCGGCCAGGGGCCGGTCGGCATCTGCTACCGCCGCGGCGTCTGGCATTTGCCGATCACCATCCTCGCGCGGCCGACCTCGTTCTTGATGATGATGATGATGGCGACCGGCGATCCGGCGGTCGATACGTCCTGGTCGACGCTGGCGGCGCCGGTCGAGCCGCAGGCGACGTGTTGAGCCGGTGGCCTGCTCAGCCCGGCACCGGCAGCCGGCCTGCCACCCGCTCGAGGTAGAGGCGCAGGCTGCGCTGCACCCGGTCGTCCTGGATCTCGTCCGGGGCGAGGAAGCCCGCCCAGACGATCTCGCGCTGATCGATCCTGAGCGGCGCTTCGCAAGCCAGTTCCACCTCGAAGAGCGCATCGTGGATCATCCGGCCATCGCAAACAAAAGCGAGCAGGCCTTCAGGGCGGAACGCCTCGGGTGCGAGATCGAGCCCGACCTCCTCGAAGAGCTCGCGTCGTGCCGCCCGCTCGGGCGCTTCGCCCGGGTTCAGCCCGCCGCCCGGCAGGCCGAGCCCCTGCCGGTAGGACTCGCGCACGCAGAGCAGCCGGCCATCGTGCCAGACGGCGATCGCGGTCCCCTGGCCGGGCTTGCCGGTCACCCGCCAGACCACCCGCGCACAGGGATAGCCCACGCGATAGACCGTCCGCCAAAAGACGTTGATCACATGCTCCATCGATCGATTCCAGACCCGAAGACCACTGACGCTGCAGGGCGGCCATGGTGAGCATCAGCGGCAAGGCGCGGCTGGCCGGCGTGCTCGGCTGGCCGGTCGGCCATTCACGCTCGCCGCTTTTGCACAACTATTGGTTTGAACGCTACCAGATCGACGGCGTCTATATACCCCTGGGTGTCAGCCCGGCGAACCTCGCCGCGGTCGTCGATGCCCTGTCGAAGATGGGCTGTTTGGGTGTCAACGTCACCCTGCCGCACAAGGAAACCGTGCTGCAGCTGGTCGACCGGCTCGAGCCGCTGGCCGCCGCTATCGGGGCCGTGAACACGATCCTGATCGATCCGGACGGCACGACCACCGGCTGCAACACCGACGGCATCGGCTTTCTGGCGCATCTCGAGGCCAGCGTGCCGGACTGGCAGACCCGGGTGAACAAGGTCGTGTTGATCGGTGCCGGCGGGGCTGCCCGGGCCCTGGCCGCGACCTTCATCGCGTCCGGCACGGCCGAGCTCTGCCTCGTCAACCGCACATTGGAGCGGGCCCGGGCCCTGCTCGACCGCCTCGACCACCAGGGCACCCGGGCCGAGGCGCACCTTTGGGCCGAGCGACATGAGGCCCTCGAGGGGGCGGATTTTCTGGTCAATACCTCGAGCCTCGGGATGACCGGTCAGCCGCCTCTGGAGCTCGAGCTCTCCCGCCTGCCGCCTTCGGCGATCGTCGCCGACATCGTCTATGCACCGCTGATTACCCCGCTCCTGGCGGCTGCGGCAGCGCGTGGCCATGCCACCGTCGACGGCCTCGGCATGCTGCTGCACCAGGCCGTGCCCGGCTTCAGCCACTGGGGCGGCGTCACGGCCGAGGTCGATGCCGCCACTCGGGCTGTTGTCGAGGCTGCCCTTTAGCCTGCGAGGCAGCCGGCGAGGCTGGTGGCGAGGCTCAGCAAGAGCGCCGGGTAGCCGTCCGGGCCCAGGGCGATCTCGCCGCCGAGCGGATCGAGCACCCCGCTTCGGGCATTGCTGCCCTCGATCACGGTTTGCACCACGCGCGGCTGGAACTGTGGCTCGGCGAAGACGCAGGCAGCATCGAGCTCGCCCAACCGTGCCTGGATCTCGGCGACCCTGGCCGCCCCCGGCGGCACCTCCGGGTTCAGATGGATCGCCCCCGCCGCATAGAAGTCGAAGGCACGCTCGAAATAGTGATAGGCGTCGTGGAAGACGATGAACGGCCGGTCGCGCACCGGCGCCAGGATCGCCTCGATCTCCGCCTCGACGGCGTCGAGCCGCTCGGCGAACTGCTCGGCATTGGCTCCGTAATGCTCGGCATGGGCGGGATCGATCGCAGCGAGCGTTGCCGCCATCGCCTCGGCCATCACCCGGGCGTTGGCCGGTGACAGCCAATTATGCGCATCCGTCTCGCCTTGGTCGTGATCGTCGTGCGCGTGATCATCATGCTCGTGGTCGTCGCGCCCTTGCTCTTCATGACCGTGGTCATGTTGCGCATGATCGTCGTGCGCTTCGTCGTGATCATCGTCGTGGGCATCGAACAGCGCCCCTTCGCGGTAGGGCAGGAGTTCGATACCGTTCACGTCGGCCAGCGCCACCTGCCGGGCGTCGCCGCCGAGGGCCTCGAGCGGCCGGCTGAGGAAGGTCTCCAGGTCGGGACCGACCCAGAAGATCACATCGGCATCGTTCAATGCCTGCGCCTGAGTCGGGCGCAAGCTGTAGGCGTGCGGCGAGGCGCCGGGCTCGAGCAGCACCGCGGGCGCGCCCACCCCGTCCATCACCGCAGCGGCGATGCTGCCCAAGGGCAGGATGGACGCGACCACAGCGGGCGCTTCGTCGGCCTCGGCAGTGCTCAGGGCGAAGCTTGCGAAAAAAACCGTGCCGAGTAGAGCCGACCGGCGCATCGTATCCTCCATTTTGGTCAGTCGTTGGTGGCAGCCATGCGGGACGACGAGCAACAACAGGTCTGGTGTCGACGCCTGCCGTCCCCATATGCGATGTTATAATGTATCCAGGACGAGCCGGGCTTGCAACGCCAATGTTACCCTGTATCACCGGCTGGAACGCCACCATGGAGGAGCCTTGGCCTTGACCGCCGCCGTCGATCGCCGTCTCGCTCAGGCAGCCGAGCTCTGCCGCGCGCGTGGGCAGAGCCTGACGCCGCTGCGCCGGCGGGTGCTGGAGATCGTGCTCGCGGCCGACCGGCCCTTGGGCGCCTACGACGTGCTCGACATCCTGGCCGAGGAGCGCGGCCGGGTGGCACCACCTACGGTCTATCGCTCGCTCGATTTCCTCCTCGAGCAGGGGCTTGTCCACAAGGTCTTGAGCGTCAACGGCTTCGTCGCCTGCTCCGAGGCTGCCCGACCGCATGCGGCCGAGCTCTTCATCTGCCGGCTCTGCGGCACCGCCGTCGAGGTCGCCCGCAAGGTGACGGACCGGCGGCTGGAGGAGGCCGCGGCCGGGCTCGATTTCGCGATCGACAGCGTGGTGCTCGAGGTGCGCGGTCGTTGTGCCGATTGCCGGGCGGGCGATCGGCCATGAGTGCCGAACTGGTTGCCGTCGAGGGCGTGTCGATGCGGCTCGGCTTGCATCTGGCCCTCGACCATGTCGACCTCGTGGTCCATCGAGGCGAGATCGTCAGCCTGATCGGGCCCAATGGCGCTGGCAAGTCGACGCTGGTCAAGCTGGTCCTTGGCATCCTCGAGCCCAGCTCGGGCCGCATCCGCCGGGCGCCCAGGATCGCTTTCTCCTACATGCCGCAGCGCCTCGCGATCGACCCGACCCTGCCGCTCGCGGTCGGCCGGTTTCTCGACCTGCCGCACCGCCACCCAACAGCCGAGAAAACAGCCGTGCTGGCCATGGTCGGGGCAACCGGTCTCGAGCGCCGCGCCATGCAGGCGCTTTCGGGCGGCGAGCTGCAGCGGGTGCTGCTCGCCCGGGCACTGCTCCGCAACCCCGACCTCCTCGTCCTCGACGAGCCGGCGCAGGGGGTGGATCACCTGGGCCGGGCCGAGTTCTTCACGCTTGTCGATCGGATCAGGAAGGAGCGCGGCTGCGGTGTCCTGATCGTCAGCCACGACCTGCATCTCGTCATGGCCGCCACCGACCGGGTCGTCTGCCTCAATCGCCATGTCTGCTGCACCGGCACGCCCGAGGCGATGGGCACCGATCCCGCCTATCGAGCATTGTTCGGCCCCAAGGCCGCCGCGGCGGTCGCCATCTACCGCCACCACCACGACCACGACCACGATCTTTCGGGCGAGGTCGATCACCACCACCACGCGCCCGAGCGCAAGAGCGCCTGATGCTGCCCGAGTTCCTCCTGCGCGGCTGGCTCGCCGGCCTCGCCGTTGCGGCCGTCGCCGGCCCGCTCGGCTGTTTCGTCGTCTGGCGGCGGATGGCCTATTTCGGCGACACGCTGGCGCACAGCGCCCTTTTGGGCGTCACGCTCGGTCTCCTTCTCGGCATCGACCTGATCCTGGCGGTGGCGGTCACCTCGATTGTCCTGGCCTTTCTGGTCGTGCTCATGCAGCAGCAGCAGAAGCTCGCGAGCGACACGCTCCTGGGTATCCTCGCCCATTCCGGCATCGCCATCGGCCTCGTGCTGCTCGGCCTCGTGGGGTCGATCCGGGTCGATCTTCTGGGCTATCTCTTCGGCGACATCCTCGCCGTTCGCTGGCAGGACGTGGTCTTGACCGCGATCGGCGGGCTCGTGGTCCTCGCCGTCCTTCGCCACTACTGGTCGATGCTGATCTTCGCCACCCTGCACGACGAGATGGCGCGGGCCGAGGGCGTTCCGGTGATGCGGCTCAAGGTAGTCCTGATGCTGATGATGGCGCTGGTCATTGCAGCTGCCATGAACCTCGTCGGCATCCTCCTGATCACGTCCATGCTGATCATCCCGCCCGCCGCCGCCCGCCAGCTCACGACCACACCCGAGAGCATGGCGGCCGTGGCGGCCCTCATCGGGGCACTCGCCGTCACCCTCGGTCTCGCCGTCTCCTGGCAGGTCGACACGCCTGCCGGGGCCAGCATCGTGGTCAGTGCCCTTGCCCTCTTTCTGGCATGCCAAGCCATCGGCCCCCTCGTCGACCGCCGCCAACGCTGCTAGACCAGGGGGATAAACGAAGAGGGGGAGGCTCTGGCATGACCGAGCAGCAGCGCATTTCCGGCATCGAGCCCGGGCTTCGCTCTGTCGTCACCGCCGGGGCCGCGGGCATCGGCCGGGCGATCGCGGGCGCCCTGATCGCGCTTGAGGCACGGGTGATCGTCAGCGACATCGACGAGGCGGCCCTCGGGGACTTTCGCGCCACCCACCCCGACCACCGCGCCGTCCACGCCGATGCCGGCAGCGAGGCCGGGATGGGCCGGCTGTTCGAGGCCGTGCGCGAAGAGTTCGGCGGGCTCGATCTCCTCGTCAACAATGCCGGGATCGCCGGGCCCACCGCCGCGGTCGAGGACATCTCGACCGACGCCTGGCAGGAAACGGTCGACGTCAACATGACCGGGCATTTCTTCGCCCTCAGGGAAGCGGTGCCGCTGCTGAAGGAGGGCCAGGATGGGGCCATCGTCATGCTGAGCTCGGTCGCAGGCAGGCTCGGCTTCGCCCACCGACTGCCCTATGCCGCCACCAAATGGGCCGTGGTCGGCATGGCGAAAAGCCTGGCGATCGAACTCGGCGGCCATGGGATCCGGGTCAACGCCATCCTGCCGGGGATCGTCGAGGGGCCGCGCATCAACCGGGTGATCCAGGCCCAGGCGGACAAGCTCGGGCTCAGCTTCGACGAGGTCAAGACACGCAATCTCGAGAAGACTTCCTTGAAGCGCATGGTGACCGCGGACGACATTGCCAACATGGTGCTCTTTCTGGTCTCGCCCTTGGGCAAGAACGTCACCGGCCAGGCGCTTTCCGTCTGCGGCGACGTCTGGTCAGTCTAGCGGGGCTGCGATGGACAAGGTCAGCGCCACCCGTGCGGTCACCGGCGCCATCCTCGAGCTCGATGACCCCGACGACGTGCGGTTTTGATGGCGGAGCCGGTGTAAGCGCCCGGTGATTCACGCGGCCTTTTCGGTTGACGCCTGGGCTTGGCCCGTTGGGCGCCATCGCCATGGCAGCAGCTCGTCGATTCGGTTGATGGGGTGATCGGCGATGCGGGCGAGGATGTCGCGGAGATAGGCTTCGGGA
>DAIRDJ010000057.1:0-24212 GCA_036796215.1 Geminicoccaceae bacterium | reverse complement strand
GCTCGGAGGCCCCCAAAACCGCGACGAAGCCGCCGACGATCAGGATCGCCGAGGAGGCGAAGAACGAGACGTTCTGCACCAGCACCTGGACGATTTGGACATCGACCATGCGGTTGTCGCGGATCAGCATCTGCCGCATCCAGGCGCGCCGGTACTCGTCCACCCGCCGCATCAGCGACTGCCCGGTGAAGCGGGGCGAATCGACCACCAGCGCGTAGCCGACCCAGCAGGCGAGAAAGACCAGCGGGGCCGCCACCTCGGGCCAACTCGCCTCGGCCAGCACCGCCATGATCACCGCATCGCCCAAGGCCCAGCCTCCAGCTCCAAGCCCATCCCTCCGCCGTCTCTCGAGCCCCCAGACCTAGCCCGAAGACGCCTCGGCGTCACCTTTCGTAGTCGCCCCGCAGGCTGGCGAAGAATTGATCCTCCGCGTTGCCGCTCGGATAGGCCTCCGCCGGCACCGCCACGCCCAGATGCGTGCACAGCGGCGCCCAGCCGTCGCCCAGCCGGTGCACCAGGAGCCGGTCCTCGGGCACCGTCGCCATGACCGCCTCGACATGCGCCTCGTAGGTGCGGATCGCATGCGCCCGGTCGTCCGGCCGGCCGCCGAACGTCGCCTCGGCGATCCGCAGCACACCGAGGTGGTCCCGCTCGCGCGTCTGCATCAGCACCTTGAGGATCGTGCGCGAAAAGCTCGTCCACCAACTCTCGGCCGACCGCCAGCTCAACAGCACCCGGGCCGCCGGGTAGACCTTGATCAGCTGGCGCCAGTAGAAGGCCGATGGCCAGTCCACGCACGACCCGTAGCCGTCGAACAGGACGTCCCAGTCCGCCGCTCCACCCTTGGCGAGCGCCTGCCAGCGCTCCTCCTCGGCCGGCTTCTCGATGATCTCCAGCATATGATGCGTCGGCCCGAAGCCCAGCATGTTCAAGGCCCGGCGCATCGATTCGGTACCGGTGCGACCAAACCCCGTGCCGACGACCGCGAGCCCCATCACCCGACCTCCCCATCCGTCGCCCGACGCTCGACATCGACCGCCGCCCACGCCACGTTGGCAGTACGGAACGACGAGCGCAATCGCGCCTGCCGTCCGGGCCACGACGTTGGACAGCCCCACCGCGGCCGTGGGATAGGGTTCGCGACATCAGGCATCGGTAAGGTGGTCCCGTGACGACACCGCGCGTGATCAGGCGGCTGGCGGCGATCGTCGCACTCGATGTCGGCGGCTACAGCCGGCTGACCGGGCAGGACGAGGAAGGCACGCTCGCCCGCCTCAAGGCGACGCGCCGGGAGCTGATCGACCCCGCCATCGCCGCTGCCGGTGGCCGCATCGTCAAGACAATGGGCGACGGCCTGCTGATCGAGTTCCCGAGCACGGTGGACGCGGTGCGCGCGGCGGTCGAGGTGCAGCACGGCATGGCCGGGCGCAACGCCGGCCTTGCGCCGGACCAGTGCATGGATCTGCGCATCGGCGTGCATCTCGGCGACGTCGTGGTCGACGACGACGACCTTTTGGGCGACGGCGTCAACATCGCCGCCAGGCTCGAGGGCATCGCCGAGCCCGGCGGCATCGCGATCTCCGAGGAGGTCTGGCGCCACGCCAGGGGCAAGGTCCCGGCCGCATTCGTCGATGCGGGCGAGCACGCCTTGAAGAACATCGCCCAGCCGCTGCGCGTCTAGCGCCTCGATCCCGCTGCCGGCGCGCTGGCGCCATCTGCAAGGCCGGCACCAGCCGCAGCCGAGAAGCCCGCGATCGCCGTCCTGCCCTTCACCAGCACGAGCGGCGATCCGGAGCAGGCCTTCTTTGCCGACGGGCTCACCGAGGACATCATCACCACCCTCTCGAAGCTCGCCGGCCTCGGCGTCGCCGCCCGCAACTCGAGCTTCGTCGACAAGAACCGCGCCGTCGACGTTCGCGAGGCGGCCCGGCAGCTCGGCGTGCGCTACGTCCTCGAAGGCAGCGTGCGCCAAAGCGGCGACCGCATCCGCATCACCGCCCAGCTGATCGATGCCATAACCGGTGTGCATCTCTGGGCCGAGCGCTACGACCGTGCCATCGACGACGTCTTCGCGGTCCAGGACGAGATCACGCTCGTGCTCGCCACCGAGCTGCAGGCCAAGCTGACCGAAGGCGAGCAGGCGCGGCTGCACTACACGACGACGAGCAACGTCGCCGCCTGGACCCATTGGGTTTGAGGTCTTTCCAACTATCGCCAGGGGGTCACCCGGGAGAACTGCGATCGGGCTCTGGCGCACTGGCAGCAGGCGCTCGCCCTCGACGCCGGCTCGGCGGTGCTCAACAGCATGCTCTGCCTCCTGCACTATGCCGATGCGCGGTTCGGCTGGTGGGACGATCGAGCGACCGCGCGCGCCAAGGCGCGCGCGCATGTCGAGCGGGCGCTGGAGCTCGAGCCCGACAATCCGGACGCCCGGGCCCGGCTGAGCCAGGTCCGGCTGCTACAGGAGCGCTGGGAGGCGGCGGCGGCAGAGGTCCTGCGGGCGGTCCGCCGCGCACCCGATTCGGGCGATATCGCCTCGGTTGCATGCTTCGTCCTGGCGACCGCGGGTGCTGCCGAGGCCGGCGTCGCCGAGGGTTGCCGGGCGATGACGCTCGCCCCGAACCCGCCCGGCCACTATTTCGGCCAGCTCGGCAACGCCTGTCGGCTGGCCGGGCGGCTGGACGAGGCGATTGCCGCTTTCGAGGCCTATCACCGGCGCAATCCCGGCTTCGGCCTGGTCGATCTGGTGATTGTTCGAGCCGCAGCCGGCCAGCTGGACGACGCTCGGCGGACAGCAGCGCAGCTGCTCAGCTTCCGCCCGGGCTTCACCGTCGCCGCCTGGCAAAAGTCCCAGTTCCGCCAGGACCCGGCGCGGCTCGAGGCGGACCTGGTGGCCCTGCGCGCCGCCGGGCTGCCGGCGGGCTGAGCGCCAGCCGCTTGCGGCCGCATCGCCCAGGGCCTACCTCTGCGCCATGCCAGACAGCACCCCCTCGACCACCCGCCCGCGCATCGGTCTCACCCTCGATTTCGAGGAGCCCGGCGGCTATTCCAAATTTCCCTGGCTGGCGCTCCGGCAGAACTACGCCGGCTCGATCATCGCGGCCGGCGGCTTGCCGATCGCCCTGCCGCACGCCCCGGCCGAGCTGGTCGATGCCTATCTCGACCAGCTCGACGGCCTCGTCGTCACCGGCGGGGCGTTCGACATCGACCCCGCCCTCTACGGGGCTGCCGATCGCCATCCGACGGTGGCCCTGAAGGCCGAGCGTACCGCCTTCGAATGGGCGATCACCGAACAAGCACTGGCCCGCGACCTGCCGGTGCTCGGCATCTGTGGCGGCCAGCAGCTCTTGAACGTCGTCCTCGGTGGCACGCTGATCCAGCACATCCCGGATGCCGTCGCGGGTGCCTTGGCGCACGAGCAGCCCAACCCGCGCGACGAGCCCGGCCACGAGGTCGCCGTCCTCCCGGGCACGTTCCTGCACCGGCTGGTGGGGGTCACCAGCCTCGCCGTCAACTCGGCCCACCACCAGGCCGCCGATCGGCTGGGCGAGGGCGTCGTTGTCTCGGCCACCGCTCCGGACGGCGTGATCGAGGCGATCGAGCATCGCCGCTATCGCTTCTGCATCGGTGTTCAGTGGCACCCCGAGTTCTTCATCAGCGACGGCGACCGGCGGCTGATCGAGGCCTTCATCCAGGCTTGCCGGCGATGAAGCCCAGGAGCCGACCGGTCCCTGAGACCGAATCTGTCGCGCCCGACTCCGGGGCCGGCGAACGCATCGCCAAGCGGATCGCACGGGCCGGCTACTGCTCGAGGCGCGATGCCGAGCGGCTGATCGGTGAGGGCAGGGTCCAGGTCGACGGCCGGACGATCGAGAGCCCGGCCTTGAACGTCACGGCCGATCAGGAGATCAAGATCGACGGCGAGCGGCTGAAGACGGCAGAGCCCACGCGGCTCTTTCGCTACTACAAGCCCGAAGGGCTGGTGACGACGGCCCGCGACCCCGAGGGCCGGCCAACGGTGATCGAGAAGCTCCTCAACGTCATGGGCCCCACGGCCCCCCGACTGATGCCGGTGGGCCGGCTCGACATCAATTCCGAAGGCCTGCTCCTCTTGACCAATGACGGTGCCTTGAAGCGCCTGCTCGAGCTGCCGTCCACCGGCTGGCTCAGGCGCTACCGGGTCCGCGTCTACGGCAATGTCGATCCCGCAGCGCTGAAAGCGCTCGAGCAGGGGATCGAGATCGAGGGCGTGCGCTACGGCCCCATCAAGGCCGCGGAGGAGACCCGGACCGGGGCCAATGCCTGGCTCAAGGTGGGCCTGCGCGAAGGCAAGAACCGCGAGGTGCGTCGCGTGCTCGGCCATCTCGGCCTCGAGGTCAGCCGGCTGATCCGCACCGCCTACGGCCCCTTCCAGCTCGGCAGCCTGAAGCGCGGCGCGATCGAGGAGGTCACGCCCAAGGTGCTCAAGGAGCAGCTCGGCGGCATGGCCAGGGGCCTCCGGCTGCCGGAGTCGCTGAGCCGGCGGACGACCCGCCGCGCGTCCGCCGAGCCGGCCCCGGACGAGCCTTGAGCCCACCCCGGATCATCGCCGGTCAGCATCGCGGCCGCAGGCTCGAGGTCCCAGCGGGCCTTGCCGTGCGGCCCACGGCCGAGCGGCTGCGCGAGGCCCTCTTCTCGATCCTCCAGCACCAACGCCCGGCGCTGGCCGGTGCCAACTTTCTCGATCTCTTCGCCGGCAGCGGTGCCGTCGGCCTCGAGGCGCTGTCGCGCGGTGCCGGCCGGCTCACCGCCATCGAGGCCGACCGCACGGCCGCAGCGGCCCTGCGCCGCAATCTCGAGAAGCTCGGCGAGACCGGCCGCTGCCGCCTCCTCGTCGCCGACGCCACCCGCCTGCCGCGGGCGAGCGAGCCCGCCGACCTCGTCTATCTCGACCCCCCCTACCGGAGCGGCCTTTCAGCACCCGCTTTGGCATCGCTCGAAGCCCAGGGCTGGCTGACACCCGGGTCGCTGGTCGTGGTCGAACTTGCGGCCAAGGACTCCTTCACCCCACCCGCCGGCTTCTCGATCGAGGACGAACGCCGCTACGGCGCCGGCCGCATCGTGCTGCTGCGCCGCACCGCTGGCGTTGCGGCGGCGGACGCCTGATCGGTAGCATGATACAGATCAGCATCGAGTGCGGCGCCGGACGGCGCGAAAAGGGCCTATGAGCCAGATCCAATCAGTCGAATCGATCATGCCGCGCGGCCACTTGCAACACTCTCGACCATCGATCGCCCGAGCCGGCCGGGGCAGGGGGCAGCGATGAGCCTCGTCGCCGGCGGCTTCGGCAGTCTCGCGTTTCTGGCCAACGTGCTGCTCGCGCTCCTGGTCGCAGCCGGGCGCCTCGTGCCGCCCCCTGGCCTCAAGGCGCTCTACCTGCTCGCCGCCCTGGCGGCGGCCTTGAGCGGGCTGGTGACCGCCATGGCGAACCCGTGGACCGCGCGCCCCGCGGCCTTCGCCGAGGCCCTGCTCTGGGTCGTCCTCCTCGCCTGCACCGGCCGGCATCTGCGGGATGCAGGGGCGCGGATCATCATCGGCCTCGCCTTGGCCCTCGCCCTCGCCACCGTGCTCGTCGCCCCGACCGATCCCTGGCTCATGGCCATGGCGGCAAGTGCGATCATCGGGCTCTTTCTCGCCACGGCCCAGGCCCGCAGCGGCGAGGCCGGCCTCTCGCTCGGCCACCGGCTGACCCTGCTCGCTTTGGCCGCCGGTTTCACTTTCGACCTGGCGCTTGCCGGCCTGGCGCTCGCCGGGGCGGCGCTGCAGCCCGCGATCGAGACCGTCCGGCCGCTGCTGCGCACACTGATGGTGCCGCTCCTCGCGCTCGGCATCGCCGGGCTGGCGGCCCCGGGCAGCGGTGCGGAGCTCGATCCGGGAGCCCGCCGCATGGCTCTCCTGGTGGCCGCCACCGCTATCGCGCTCCTGCTGACCGCTGCCGCCGCCGTTTGGCTCGGCACCGCGCAAGGTGCGGTCTTCGGGCTCGCGCTCGGCCTGCCCGCGACCATCGCCATCCTGGCCGCGGCCCTGCGCCCGGATGCAGGGCTTGGGCTCGAGACGTGGCTCGGCCGGCTCTGGCCCCGGCATCGCTACGACTATCGCGAGATCTGGCCGGATTTCGTCGACGTGCTGAGCGGTGCCGATCCGAGGCCAAGCGACGATCTGCCGGAACGGGTCATCCGTGCCGTTGCCGGCACGGTGGGTGCCAAGAGCGGGGCGATCTGGCTCGCCGAGGGCGACGACCGCTACCGGCGGCTGGTCGTCCACGGCCTGCCGCCGATGCAGTGTGGCTCGGGAACCGCCCCTGGCCTGGCGGCCGCGCTGATGGCGAGCGACGCTGCGCTGGCGGCCGCCGGGCGGGTACGCCGGCAGGGCGCGCGCACGGCCCGGCTCCTGGCCTACGCGTGGCCAGCCAGCCTCGCCTGGCCCGACTTCCTGCCACCGCGCGACGAGGTCTGGCTGATCCTGCCGCTGGTCCACAAGCAGGCCCTCTTCGGCTTTCTCGTCCTCGGCAATCCAGGCCGGCCGCGCCCCTTGGATCACGAGGACCGCGAGTTGCTACGCCTGGTTGCACGCCAGGCGACCTCATATCTCGCGGAGGACGAAGCGGCGCGACAATTGAGCAATGCCCGGCAATACGAGCACTTCACCCGCCGCTTCGCCTATGTCATGCACGACGTGAAGAACGTCACCGCGGAACTGTCCCTGACCCTCGCCAACGCCAAACGCCATCGCGACAACCCCGCCTTCATCGACGACATGCTCGAGACCCTCGATTTCTCGGTCGCCCGGATGAACCGGCTGATCGGTCAATTGCGCCAGGATCGCCAGCCCCGGCTCGGCCGGGTCGCCCTCGCCCCGCTCGTCCGCCGGATCAAGGCGCGCCGGCCCGATCCCAGGCTCACCCTGGGTGAGCCCCTGCCGCCGCTCGCCGCCCGGGTCGAGGCGGAAGCCCTGGCGACGGCCCTCGAGCATCTGGTCGACAACGCGCTCGAAGCCTTGGGGCCGCATGGCCAGGTGCGGCTCGGCCTCGAGCAGCGTGACGGCATGGCGGCCCTGGTCGTCGCCGACGACGGCCCGGGCCTGCCGGCCGAGATCATCGCTGCGACCGGCCGGGCGCGGGCGTTCGCCAGTGCCCGGCCGGGCGGGCTCGGCCTCGGCCTCGACCAGGCGCGCCACACCGTCGAGCGCGTCGGCGGCCGCTTCGACCTCGCTTCCGCGCGCGGCAAGGGGACGACCATCACCCTCTGCCTGCCGGCGCTCGACCTCGCGGAGCCGCCGGCATGAGCGAACGGCGGCTTCTCGTGGTCGAGGACGACCTCGCACTCCGCAAGCAGCTCCACTGGTCCCTGGACGCCTTCAAGGTGCTGGAGGCCGGCAATCGCGAGCTGGCGCTGGCGGCCGTGCGCGCCGACGCGCCGCAGGTGATGCTGCTCGATCTCGGCCTGCCGCCCGATGCCGGCGGGGTCAGCGAGGGCCTCGCCACCCTTGCCGAGGTGCTGACCATCGCGCCCGCCACCAAGGTGGTCGTGATGACCGGCCAGGAGGGCCGCGAGCACGCGCTTCGGGCGATCGCCACCGGCGCTCACGACTTCCACAACAAGCCGGTCGATCCCGACCAGCTGGCGCTCCTGCTCGAGCGCGCCTTCTATGTCAGCGAGCTCGAGGCCGAGAACGCCCGACTGCTCGCCCGGACGACGCCGGACCATTTCTTCGGCATGATCGGCGACAGCCCGGCCATGCTGCAGCTCTACCGGGCGCTGAAACGGGCGGCACCGACCGACATCAGTGTGACGCTGACCGGCGAGAGCGGCACCGGCAAGGAGCTCGCCGCCCAGGCGCTGCATGCGGCGAGCGGCCGGCATGGGCAGCGCTTCGTCGCGATCAACTGTGCCGCCATCCCGCCGACCCTGCTCGAGGCCGAGCTCTTCGGCTACGAGAGGGGCGCCTTCACCGGTGCCTACCGCCAGACCCCGGGCAAGATCGAGGGCGCCCAGGGCGGCACCCTCTTTCTCGACGAGATCGGCGATCTGCCGCTCGACCTGCAGGGCAAGCTCCTGCGCTTTCTCCAGGAGCGCGTGGTCGAACGGCTCGGCGGCCGGCAGGAGATCGCCGTCGACGTGCGCGTCGTCTCCGCCACCCACCGCAACCTCGAGGACCAGATCAAGGCCGGCCTCTTTCGCGAGGACCTCTACTACCGCCTCGCCGAGATCACCCTCGAGATGCCGGCGCTGCGCGACCGGCCCGGCGACGCGGTGCTGCTCGCCCACCACCTACTCGCCCGGTTCGGCGAGGAGCTCGGCAAGAAGAACGTCAGCCTCGCCCCCGATGCGCTCACCGCCATCGACGCCTACGAGTGGCCCGGCAACGTCCGCGAGCTGCAGAACCGGCTCAAGCGCGCCATCATCATGTGCGACGGCAAGCGCATCGGCAGCACCGACCTCGACCTCGCGGTCGACCCCGAGGCGGACGCGATCCTCAACCTCCGCCAGGTCCGCGAACGCGCCGAGCTCGGTGCGTTGCGCAGGGCGCTCGCCCGGGCGGCCGGCAATCTCTCGAAAACCGCCCGGCTCTTGGGCATCAGCCGTCCGACACTCTATGATCTGCTGCGCAGTCACGGCCTGCGCGACTGAGCCGGCCGGTGCTGATGTCTTGGTGGCATCGATCGAATAGAAGGGTGTAAAGTTTTTTTACAGCATCTCGTGGCGCATAGGCCGTTCGACAACTTTATCTTGACATGGAACATACCGACGTGCTCAAGGCACCGCCGATTTGGTCGTCGCTGCGGCACCGCACAACCCTGGTCGGCTGGGTCCGCGCGAGCGTTGCGATCCGTTCGCGTGCGACCCGTCACCGGGCGCTGCACCGGCAACCAGGCCTGAGGGCGGCCGAGCCCTCCCATTCCGACCCGTCCAGCCTGGCGCTCGACGGGTCTTTTTTTCGCCGCGTGCCGGCCGGAGCGAGCCGAAGCTTGCCGATCTTGTAACGGCGACCACCGGCGCCATTATGTCGTAGACGATGACGAGTTGCGTTGCAGCGAGGGCGACGCCCCGCCCAGTCCTTGGCGCCTGTCCGCGGGCAACGCGGCCGGCTCGTCGATCCGCCGGGAGACCGTTTTCCATGACCGAGACGACCGCGATGCCGAGGGGCACCACCGCTGCCCAAGGGCGAGACGACACCGGCTCGCCGGCCGCGGCACGATCGGCAACCGCGACCCGCGACTCGGCACCGGCACCGGGCCCGGCCGCCGCCCGCTGGTGGCTCGACGAACTCGGTGCCGGCGGGCCGCTCGGCGAGGGCCGGGTCCGCTTCGTCACCCTCGCCGTGATGCGCTGGGTCGCCTTGGGCGGCCAGCTGTTTACCATCCTCTTCGTCCACTTCTCGCTCGGCATCGCCCTGCCGCTGGCCTGGCTGCTGCCCGCCATCCTCTTGACCCTGGTCGTCAACCTCACGATCCAGCTCAAGGGCACGCCGACGGCCCGGCTCGGCGAGCGGCCGATGTTCGCGCTGATGCTGTTCGACGTGCTGCAGCTGGCCTATCTCCTCGCCGTCACCGGCGGGCTGCAGAACCCCTTCATGCTGCTCCTGGTGCTGCCGGTGGGGCTCGGGGCCGCCACCTTGAACCGCGCCTTGACCGCCGGCCTCACCGCCGCGGCGCTTCTGGCTCTCGCCGCCATGGCGACCCTGCCGACGGAGCTGCCCTGGCTGGACGGCGCCCTGCGCCTGCCGCCGCTCTACCTCTTCGCCTCCTGGCTCGCCATGTCGATGACCGTGCTCTTGGTCGCAGGCTATGTCTGGCGGCTCGCGGACGATGCCCGCCGGCACGCCCTGGCCCTCTCGGCGACCCAGCTGGCGCTGGCCCGCGAGCAGGAGCTCTCGGCCTTGGGCGGCCAGGCCGCGGCCGCCGCCCACCTCCTCGGCACGCCGCTCGCCACCATCAACGTCATCGCCAAGGAGCTGGTCCGGGAATTGCCGCCCGACAGCCCGCTCAAGGAGGACGCCGACGAACTCCTGGCCCAGGCCCAGCGCTGCCGCGAAACGCTCGCCAGCCTCGGCAGCGGCCGTCGGGATGCGGCGCATTCGGCCTTCACCAAGGCCCCGCTCTCCGGCCTCCTGAACACCATCGCCGAGCCCTACCGCAACGGTCTGGTCGCGATCGACGTCACCGTCGACGTCGCCCCTGGGCTGGTCGAGCCGCGGGTCAGTCTCGCACCCGAGCTGCGCCATGCCATCGCCAATCTCGTCGACAACGCCGTCCGCTTCGCCGAGCACCACGTCGAGATCGCGGTCGCCGTCGATCAAGGCGGGGTGACCGCCGAGATCAGCGACGACGGCCCGGGCTTCAAGCCCGAGGTCCTCGATTGGCTCGGCGAGCCCTATCTCTCCACCCGCCGCAAGGAGGGCGGGCTCGGGCTTGGCGTCTTTATCGCCAAGACGCTCCTTGCCCGAACCGGAGCCAAGGTGCATTTTGCCAACCGAGACAAGTTGTCTCACCAGGAAAAAGGTGCTTTGGTCCAAATCGGTTGGCCATCCGGCGCCCTCGAACAGCTTGGACGGGAGCCTACCCGTGACGATTGACATGGAAACGCTGAAAGAGCCGACACAGCAACGCTTCTCCAGCGCCGAGCCGCCGATCCTGATGCTGGTCGATGACGACGCCCCGTTGCGCCGCAGCCTGCAGCGCGCGATGGAGCGCCGCGGCTTTCAGGTCTATGCCGGCGAGAGCCTGAAGGAAGGGCTGAACATCGCCCATTCGATCAAGCCGGCCTACGCGGTGATCGATCTCCGGCTCGAGGACGGCTCCGGCATCGACCTCGTCGCCCGCATCCGCGAGCTGCACCCCTCGACCCGGATCGTCGTGCTCACCGGCTACGGCAACATCGCAACGGCGGTGGCGGCGATCAAGGCGGGGGCGGTCGACTATATCGCCAAGCCGGCCGATGCCGACGACGTCATCGCCGCCCTGCTGAGCACCGGCAGCGGCCTGCCGCCACCGCCGCAAAACCCGATGTCGGCCGACCGGGTGCGCTGGGAGCACATCCAGCGGGTGTTCGAGCAGTGCAACCGCAACGTCTCCGAGACCGCCCGGCGCCTCAACATGCATCGCCGCACCCTGCAGCGGATCTTGAACAAGCGGGCGCCGCGGGAATAGCGCCGGCCCGCGCCGCGGGCGGCCCCTATCAGGCAGGAAGAGGAGACCAGATGATCGCCGGTGGCGAAACGGGAACCAGCACGGTGGCGGCGGGCTCGGCGGGCAAGGTACTGCTCGTCGACGACGACGCGCCACTGCGCCGTAATCTGGTTCGAGCCCTCGAGCGGCTCGGCTACGAAATCGCGACGGCCGGCGGCGTGCGCGAAGCCTACGACGTGGCGGCCCAGTTCGAGCCCGAGTTCGCCGTGCTCGATCTCAATCTCGCCGACGGCTACGGCATGGAGCTGGTCGAGACCCTGCAGCAGCTCCGGCCGGGCATCCGGGTCGTCGTCGTCACCGGCTATGACAGCATCGCGTCCTCGATCGTCGCGACCAAGGCCGGGGCCGTGGGCTATCTCGCCAAGCCCGTGAAGCCGGAGGAGGTGGCCGCGGCCCTCTCCGGCGAGATCGACCAGCAGCGCGCCGACGACAGCCCGATGTCGGCCGATCGGGTACGCTGGGAGCACATCCAGCGGGTGTTCGAGCAGTGCAGCCGCAACGTCTCCGAGACCGCCCGGCGGCTCAACATGCACCGCCGCACCCTGCAGCGCATCCTGAGCAAGCGGGCACCACGCCCCTGACCGACCCGGGCCCCGCCTGCCCGGGTTGCCCCGCACCGGAGAGGGCACCTCAGGTGAAGAGACGGACGGCCATCACGATGACGAGGGTGTAGGCCACGACGCTGGCGGCGATCGCCACCGGCTGATAGCGCTTCGAGACCGTGGCTTTCGCCGTCTGCCGGGCGAGCGACAGGGCCTGCGGCAGGGTGGTCGCAACGAAATCGCGCTGGCTCACCATGCCGATCGGCCGGCCGCCGGCATCGACCACCGGCAGATGGCGAAAGCCACCCTCGGCCATCAGCTCGAGGCAATCGATCGCCTCGTCGTCGACCCGGGCGGTCTTCGGATCCCGGGTCATCACGTCCGAGATCCTGGTCGTGCTGCAGTCGAGATCCCGGGCGACCACCTTGTTCATCAGATCACGCTCGGTGAAGATCCCGGCGACCTTCTCGTTCTCGACGATGAGCACCGCGCCGATCGCCTTGCCGGCCATGGTCTTGACCGCCTCGTGCACGGTCATCGTGGCCTCGACCGTGACCAGCGACGACCGATCGAACGCCCGCAATTCCTCAACCTTCATCATCGCCTCCCTGACGCTGTGGACCGGCAAGGGAAATTGGCGCGGAATCGGCGGGGACAAGAGGTCGCAGCGATTTCGTGCTGCATCGACGATCGACCAGCCCAATCAGCCGGGGACCCCCTCGTCACCGGCACCGCAAACCAGCGCACAGACCCGCTCGTCCGGCCCCGGCCGATAGCCACCGGTGCGGAGCGCGGCGAGGGCTGCCGCAGCCGAGAGGTCGGCCGCGATCCCATAGGTCAGCCAGAGATACCGCGCCGCTTCCAGCATGGCGTCGTCCTCGACCAGCACGATCTCGGCCACATGCTCCCGCGCGATCGCGAGATTGATCGGTGCCGTCGCCCGCGCCGCCATGGTCGCGACCCGCGTGTCGATCCACTCGAGTGTCACCACCGCCCCCGCCTCCAGGCTCGCCTGCAAGGTCGGACAACCCGTGGGCTCGATGCCGACGATCCGAATGTCCGGCTTCAGCGCCCGCGCCGCCAGGGCGATGCCCGCGATCAACCCGCCGCCACCGATCGCGACCAGGATCGTCGTCACCTCCGGCAGATCGTCCAGGATCTCGAGCGCCACCGTCCCCTGGCCCGCGATCACCGCAGGGTCGGCAAAGGGGTGGATATAGGTCCGCCGATCCGCCTCGGCCCGCCTGAGTGCTGCCGCGTCCGCCTCGTCGAAATAGTTGCCCCCGACCACGAGTTCGGCCCCGAATGCCCGGATCTTGCGCCGCTTCAGCTCGGCCGTGTTGTCCGGCACGTAGATCGCCACGGGCACGCCTGCCTGCCGCCCGGCGAACGCCACCGCCGCCCCGTGATTGCCGCCCGAGGCCGTCACCAGCCCCCGCACCCGGGCGGCCTCGTCCAGCGTCAGGAGCTTGTGCATCGCCCCCCGCGCCTTGAACGAGCCCGTCGCCTGCAGGTTCTCGAGCTTCAGCCAAAGCCCGGGCTCGTCCGCCCGCAACATCGGCGTGCGGCGGATATGGGGGGCGATGCGGGCCCGGGCATCGCGGATGTCGGCGAGGGTCGGGTGCATGATCAGGGCATAGGCTGGCTCGGGACGACCGGCAAGCGGCTTGACCTTCCAGTCGCTGGAATGTCCATATGAAGCTCCTGCAAGAGGAGTCGTTCAGCATGGCTGCCCAGCCCAAGCCCTGCCATCAACCAAAGCCCTGCCACGAGGCCAAGCCCGTCGACGCCGAGGCGCCCAAGGCCTGCTGCCACGGCCACGCGGCCAAGGCGCCGGTCGACTACACGGACGTGGCCGAGGGCACGGTCTTCATCTGCCCGATGTGCGAGGGGGTGCGGCAGATCGGTCCCGGCACCTGCCCCAAATGCGGCATGGCGCTGGAGCCCGAGACGGTCACCGCCGACACCGGCCCGAGCGGGGAGTATCTCGACATGCGCCGCCGTCTCCAGGTGGCGGCAGTGCTGGCCGTGCCGCTCGTCATCCTGGCGATGGGGCGACACCTCTTCCCGGGCCTGTTCCACGGCCTGCCGACAGGTCTTTTGAACTGGGCCGAGTTCGCGCTCGCCACCCCCATCGTGCTCTGGGCCGGCTGGCCCTTCTTCGTGCGCGGCTGGCAGTCGATCAAAACCACCAACTACAACATGTTCACCCTGATCGCGATCGGCACCGGCATCGCCTGGGCCTACAGCGTGGTCGCCACCATCGCCCCCGGCGTCTTCCCCGACGCCTTCCGCGACGGCCACGGCGCTGTCGGGCTCTATTACGAGGCGGCGGGGGTCATCGTCACCCTCGTCCTCCTGGGCCAGGTGCTGGAGCTCAAGGCCAGGGAGCAGACCTCCGGCGCCATCCGCGCCTTGCTCGACCTCGCTCCCGACACCGCGCGGCGGCTCGACGACGCCGGCGAGGAGCACGAGGTGGCGCTGGCCGACATCAGGGTCGGCGATCGGCTGCGCGTCCGCCCCGGCGACAAGGTCCCCTTGGACGGCAGTGTCCTCGAGGGCAAGAGCGCGCTCGACGAATCGATGCTCACGGGCGAAGCCATGCCGGTCGAGAAGGCCCCGGGCGACGCCGTCACCGGCGGCACGCTCAACGGTCGCGGCAGCTTCGTCATGGCGGTCGAGCAGGTCGGCGGCGACACGACGCTCCAGAAGATCGTCAAGATGGTGGCGGAGGCCCAGCGCAGCCGTGCCCCGGTCCAGCGCCTGGTCGACAAGGTGGCGGCCTTCTTCGTGCCGACGGTGGTCGGCGTCGCCGTCCTCGCCTTCATCGTCTGGGCGATGGTCGGCCCGCCGCCGGCCATGGCCTATGCGGTGATCGTCGCGGTCTCCGTCCTGATCATCGCCTGCCCCTGCGCCTTGGGCCTCGCCACGCCGATGTCGATCATGGTGGGTGTCGGCCGCGGTGCCGAGGTCGGTGTTCTGGTCAAGAACGCCGAGGTGCTCGAGCGCCTGGCCGCCGTCGACACGCTGGTGGTCGACAAGACCGGCACGTTGACGCTGGGCAAGCCCGCTCTCGTCGGCATCGAGACGGCCGAGGGCGGGCCGGACGAGACCGACCTCCTCCGTCTCGTCGCCAGCCTCGAGCGGGGCAGCGAGCATCCCCTGGCCGCCGCCATCGTCGCCGCCGCCAAGGAACGCGCGATCGGCCTCGAGGAGGCCCGAGACTTCGAGTCGCTGACCGGCAAGGGGGTCCGCGGTGAGGTCGCCGGCCAGCAGGTCGCCATCGGCAACACCGCCCTCTTCGAGGAGTTGGGTATCGACCCTGGCCGCCTCGCGGCAGCCATGGCGGCGAGGCAGGAGAAAGGCCAGACCGTCATCCTCGCCGCCATCGACGGCAAGGCCGCGGGCCTCCTCGCCGTGGCCGATCCGGTCAAGGACGGGGCCAAGGCAGCGCTTCAGGCGTTGCGCGAGGAGGGCGTCGAGATCGTCATGCTCACCGGCGACAACCGCCGCACCGCCGTGGCGGTTGCCAAAGAGCTCGGCATCGAGCGGGTCGAGGCGGAGGTGCTGCCCGACCAGAAGAGTGCCGTCGTGAAGAAGCTGCGCGAGGAGGGGCGCGTGGTCGCCATGGCCGGCGACGGGGTCAACGATGCACCGGCGCTGGCCGCCGCCGATGTCGGCATCGCGATGGGCACAGGTGCAGACGTGGCGCTCGAGAGTGCCGGGGTCACGCTGGTCAAGGGCGAGCTCTCCGGCATCCTTCGCGCCCGCAAGCTGAGCCGCGCCACGCTTGCCAATATTCGCCAGAACCTGGTCTTCGCCTTCGGCTACAACAGCCTCGGCGTGCCGATCGCCGCCGGCATCCTCTACCCGTTCTTCGGCGTCCTCCTGAGCCCGATCATTGCCGCGGCGGCCATGAGCCTGAGCTCCGTCTCGGTGATCGGCAACGCGCTCAGGCTGCGCCGGCAGAAGTTCTAATGATATGTAGGGGACGATGATCGTCCCCTACGACCCCTGCGGTCCTTTTCCGCCAGCGTCTCGATCGGGGCGCCATCGCGAAATAACGGTGGGGCCCGGGGAGGCGCTGCCTCCCCGGATCTCTACTATAGGGCGACGTTGAAGCGGCGCTCGAGGCCGGTCGTGAGCCTGGCGATCGGGTAGCAGTAGAGGAAGAAGCAGAGCAGCACGAAGGAATAGACCGGGATCAGCAAGGCCGGGTCCTGCTCGGCCGCGAGCACGCGCCCGGCCTGGGTCATCATCTCCGAGACGCCGACGATCGAGGCCAGCACCGTCGCCATGGTGAGGATGGCGTAGAGGTTCGTCCAGGGCGGCAGCATCCGCTTGATGCATTGCGGCAGGATGACGAGCCAGACCGTCTGCCGGCGGGTCAGGGCCAGGCTCTCGGCCGCCTGCCACTGCCCTTCCGGCACCGAGCGCACGGCGCCTCTGACGATCTCCGCGACATTGGCCATCACTGGCAGCGCTAGGCCGATCACCGCCTTGATCCAGTCCGGAAACGGGACGATGAGGCCGCCGATGCGGAGCTCGAAGGGCAGCATGTACATGCAATAGAAGAGTAGCACGAGCCAGGGCGCGTTGCGGAAGAACTGCGTCACCACCCAGGAGCCCATGCGCACCGGCGGCAAGAGCGAGACCTGCATCAGGCCGAGAAAGGCCCCGGCCGCCGTGCCGATCGCCATGGCGGCAATCGAGATACCGATATTGAAGAGAAAGCCCTGCAGCAGCACGGGCAGCCACTTCCATAGCGTGACGACGGCACTCGGACGGCCGGCAGCCACTTGCGCCTCGGCGAGCCCGGCGGCGAGCACCAGGCCCGCCGCCAGCATCAGCCCGTAGCGCCAGTCGAGCCGGACCAGCGGCAGCCCGCCCAAGAGGCGCTCGCGCTCGACCCGGCGGGCGAGCCGGTCGGCCGCCGGCAGCAGGACGGGCATGTCGGTGGCACCGCGCAGATCGGACAGAGGCCGCCTCACTGGCCGAACCCCGGCAGCCGCATCGCCCGCTCCCAGCGATGCATCACCCAGACGAGCACGGCCACGAGCCCGACATAGGCGACCAGCAGAAACGTCATCATCTCCGGCACGTTGACCGAATCCGACCAGATCTGGTTGGCCATGTAGAGCATTTCCGGCACGGCGATGGCGTAGGCCAGGGTCGTGGTCTTGACCAGATTGACGAGGTTGTTGTTGAGCGCCGGCAGGCAAATGCGAAAGGCCAGCGGCAGGACGATCAGGAGGTAGGTCTGCAGGCGCGAGAAGCCCAGGGCCTCGGCCGCCTGGGTGGTCGCCGGTGGCACCGCCTCGATGCCGGAGCGGAAGATCTCGACATTGAAGGCGCCGGCGAAGAGGCTCAAGGCGATGATCGCCCAGTGCCAGTTGCCGAGATAGGGCTCGGCCATGCCGAACCGATTGACGGCGGTCGGCATCAGGCTGCCGATGGCGAAGAAGAAGAAATAGAGCTGCACCAGCGGGGGGGTGTTTCTGAAGAACTGCACGTAGCCCTGCACCAGGGCGCGCACGATCCGGCTCTTCGCCCCCTGCAGCCAGGCGCCGACGAGGCCGATCAGCACCGAAAGAACGAGGCAGACGAGCGACAGATAGACGGTGTTCCAGAAGCCCCGTATCAGCCGGTTGCGATCGTAGCTGTCGTAGATGAAGGTGAGGTTGATGCCGGTGTCACGATAGAGCTCGCGCCCCCACTCGGCGATCAACCCCTCCACGGCCGTACCCCTGCGACCGGCCGCCTCAGTTGGCCTTGAACGCCTCGTGCTGGGCGAGCGCGAAGGGCGTGTTCTCGACCCCGTACGCGGTCTCGAGCTCGAGGATCACCCCGCTTTTGTGCCAGTCCGCGATCACCTCGGCCATGAAGGCGTAGAACGCGTCCTCGCCGTGCTGCACGGCAAGGCCCCAGGGCGAGTCGTCGATGGTCTGAAGCGGCATCTCCCACTCCGCCCACTCCGCCTCGCCGATCCTCGAGGTGATGAAGCTGTCGTCGTAGACGAAGGCGGCGCAGCGACCCTGCTGCAGGGCGGTCAGGACCTCGGCCGTGCCGGTGAAGGCGATGATCTCGGCGCCGAACGCCTCCTCGGTCTTGCGGTTGTAGAAGGCACCCTGAATGCCGCAGACCGGCAGCCCGTCCAGCTCCTCCCACGCGGTGATCCCGGCGGATTTGCGCACCAGGATGTTGGTGCCGGAGCTGTAGTAGTTGGGCTCGACGATATTGACGACCTGCCGCCGCTCCTCGGTATCGGTCATGGTCGCGATCATCAGATCGATGCGGCCCTGCTCGAGGAACTGCATGCGGTTGGAGGCGACCACCGGCACGAACTCGACCTCGACCCCCAGCCGGTCGGCGACATCCCGGGCGAGCGTCGGCTCGATGCCGATGATCTCGCCGTTGGGATCGAGAAAGCCATAAGGTTTGTAGTCCGCGCGCACCCCGACGATCAGCGTTCCCCGCTCCTTGACCGTCTCCAGCCGATCGGCGAGGGCATCGCCCATCGGCATGGCCAGGAACGCCGCGAGCCCGATGCCCGCCAGAGCCAGTGCCCGACGCATCGCTTTTCCTCCTCGTTCTTGTTCGCCGCGGCAACGATAGCGCCCGACAGCCGAACCGGCCAGGACGAAACACGCGACGGCCGGTGCCGTGCTAGCCGAACCAGAGCTCGCCCAGTCGCCGCTCGCTGTTCAGCCGGTCGATCCGCTGCACCATGCCAACCAGAATCGTGCGCAGGAGCGGGTCGGCCGCGTCGAGCAGCTCCTGGATATGCTGCACCGAGACGACGACGGCGATGACCGTTCCGATCGCCTCGACACCATAGTGATGCGCGGATTTGCGAATGAGCGCCATGTCGCCGACGATCTCGCCGGCGCCGATCTCGGCGATCGCCAGCCGTTGACCCCCGACATCGGCGAACACCCGCGCCCGCCCGGCCTGGATCAGATAGGCGTGAAACGGCGGCTCACCCGGCCGGATCAAGAGCTTGCCGGGGCCGAAGGTCCTGCGATCGTAGACGCCGAGGGCTGACATGATGGCACCGTGCTGCGCGCCCGAGGTCGGCAGCTTGATACCCTGAAAGCGTCGAACCTGCAATTTCTATCAACCATTGGCCGAAAAAAGCCCCACTCGCCCGTCAGCCGGCGACCAGCAGCAGCCAGGCCGCAAAGCCACTGCTCAGGCCGGCCCAGAACCAGAGACGGTGCCACACCGGTCAGTTCGGCGGGCCGTCGGCGGGCAGCTGTACCAACCGGAGATCGGGCAGGTGCAGCTCGGCCCGGCCGAGAATCGTCGCGAGGATCCGGCTCTGCCGCCAGAGCTGCAGGCGCGACGGGGTCTCGACGAAGGCGACGACGAGGCTGTCGTGCAGGGCTCGATCCCCGACCTGGGCCGCCGCCAGCGCGTAGAGCACGGCATCCTCGTCCGCCGAGAGACACGCACTGCGCAAGGGGCAGAAGCGCGGCGCCCTGGCCGGATCGGCGCAAAGGCAACGCTCGAGGCCGTCGAAGCTGCAGAACGCGGCACCGGTGAGCCTGGGCCCGAAGGCGAGCCTGAAGCCGCGGGCGAGGCGCTCGGCCGAGCCGGGCTCGGCGGCACCTTGGGTTTCCCTGAAGGCCCAGATCACCAGCTGCTCGGCGGCGCCCAGCTGCCCCATCACCCGGCCGGAAAGCCGGATCGCCGACGGCGGTGCCGCTACCGCCGACGGATCCACCCGAAACGCCATGCCCATTTGCCCTGCCTCACCAGTTGCAGTCGATCGCTAAGCAGGGGCAGTAACAGCGACGAACCGCGACGACAAAAAGAAAGCAGACAGCTTGAAGCTAGAGTAATTCCGAAGTGGCCGCCGCCTCAGAACCGCGACAGCGCCTCGCGCAAGGCCACGGCCCCCGGCTCGGCTGCCAGCTCGCCGCGGAGGATCTGCCGCGCCGAGGTGCTCTCGCCGTAATAGGCCGCGTTCCAGGCGGTGCGCTCGTTGACCACGCTGCCATCAAGTGCCAGGCCACCGAACAGGCCGCGGGAGCGCGCGAAGAAGTACATGTCCTCGCCGAAGCGGACCGTGGTGCCCGCACCGACCCCGGCGCCCACCCGGCCGACCGCGATGCTGGCATCGGCCCCGAGCTTGAAGCTCGTGGTCAAGAGCTTGTCGACGGCTTCCGGGTTCATCAGCGTGAAGATGATGTCCGACGAGCGGCCACCGATCTGCAGGCCGAGGCTGCCGCCCCAGATCTCGTAGAACGCGGGATCGCCCCACTCGCCACTGACCGGATCGCGGGCGAGCAGCACGCCGACCCCGTGCTCGGCGCCGATGATCAGCCCACCCTGCAGCATGTCCGGCACGATCAACACCGCATAGGCGTTCTGCACGTAGATCGGCACGGTGGCGAAATTCGGGTCGGCCTGGAACTCCTCGACCACGATCCGCGCCCGGTCGATCAGCCGCTGCTGCTCGCTCGCCGCCTGGGCGAGTGCGCTGAGCGGGTCGAGCCCGGCCGCCACGGCGGTCGCGGCCCCGAGAAGAAGTGCGCGCCGACGACTGATTTCCTGCACAGCGTTACCCTATTTGCCACAGCCGGGCATCCGCTCGCTGCCCCGCGGCCCCTGCGGACCCGGCAGCCGTACCGGCGGATGCTCGACGACATAGCTAGCCTGATAACGGCAAAGGCGCGGCACGCCAAACCACGAGACGGTCAGCGACTGCCGACGCCGAGACGACTGTGACCGGCGAACCACGCGCCAGGCCAGCGCGGGCGCGGCCACGACGACCGGCAGCGCCCGACCCGACCAGGCGACGAAATCCACGCGCTCGGCAGTGGTCCGGCACAGTTCGGGCGTAGTGGTCTGGCACAGTTCGTGCTCAAGGAGACTGTTGCGACGCAGCGGGATGGCGTAGGACGTTGCGGCGACAGCAACGGACCGGTGAACCGATCGAAAGGGCGGGCATGAACGACGTCGTCGAGACGCTGCCGAACGCGGTTTTGCCGGCGAGCGAGATCGATTCGCGCATCGAGCACTACGCCGCACGGCTCGAGACCCACCGCGAGCGGGTGGAGAACGATGCCTTTGCCAACCCGATCAAGCTGCTCGCCGGCGAGATCCTCGGCGAGATCCAGCGCGGCGACGTCGATCGCGAGGTCCTGACCCGCCTCGTCCGCCGCTTGACCGCCCAGGCCTTCGCGGCCCGCGCCCGGCGGATCGACAACTATCTGGGCGAGACCGACCCCGCCGCCAACCGCCGCCGGATCGAGGAGCTGATCACGGCCATGCTGCACGACGACGCGGGCCAGCCCGTGCCGCTCGACGTCGCCCGGACCCGGCTCGGCCGCCGGCTCTACGGCCTCGTGCTCACCGCGCATCCCACCTTCAGCCTCGCCTTGCCGCTGCAGCGCGACCTCATCCGCCTCACCATCGGCCGGTTCGACGACGGCAGCCGGCTCGACGAGGCGGCCACGGCCGAACTCATGGAACGGGTCGAGCGCGCCTACCACCGCCCCGAGCAGCGCCTCGATCTCGAGCTCGAGCACACCCAGTCGCGCGAGGTGATCGGCAACCTCCGCCGGGCGCTCCGGCTGGTCTACGGCATCGTCTTCGACGTCGCGAGCCGCCACTACCCGGATGACGTGGACAGCCTGACCCCGAGCCTGATCAGCCTCGCGAGCTGGGTCGGCTACGACACCGACGGCCGCTCCGACATCGGCTGGTGGGTCACCTACAGCAAACGCCTGCAGCTGCAGCTCGACCAGTTCAGCCATGCAGCCTCGGTCATCGCAACCCTGCGGCAGAAGGGGACCGACGGCGGCAACACCGCCTCGGTGCTCGAGCTGATCGAGGCCCGCCTGGCCTTGGCCGACAAGGCGCTCCGCGACGAGCTCGAGGTGCTCGGCGCCTTCGATCCGAAAAAGCCCGAGAGCTTCGAGGCCCTGGCGCTGATGTCGCGCGAGATGCAGCGCATGGGCAAGGCACGGCTGACCTCGGCCGGGCAGCTGATCGAGCTGCTCGACCGGGCGCTCGCCGCCGCCGAGGACGCCGACACCCGGCGCGCCATCTGGGTCCTGAAAGCCGAGACCGCGACGCACGGGCTGACCTCGGCCTTGACCCATGTGCGGATCAACGCGGTCCAGCTGCACAACGCCATCCGCAAGTCGATCAGCATGGACCACGCGGCGGACGACCCGGTCTTCCGCCTGAGCTACCAGAACGCCGTCGTCGAGATGATCGAGAAGGCCAAGGCCGACACCGTCAATTTCGGCTCGGTCGCGACCGAGAAGACCACCGCACGGCGGGTCTTCATGCTGCTCGCCCAGATGCTCAAGCATCTCGATGCTGCCGAGCCCATCCGCTTTCTCATCGCCGAGTGCGAAACCCCCTTCACCCTCTTGACCGCCCTCTACTTCGCCAGGCGCTTCGGCGTCGACGGCAGGATCGACATCTCGCCCTTGTTCGAGACCATCAAGGCCCTCGATCGCGGGGTCGAGGTGCTCGAAGGCGCCCTCGAGGTCGAGGCCTACCGCACCTACCTCAGGGGCCGCGGGCGGATGTGCATCCAGACCGGCTTTTCCGATGCCGGCCGCTATCTCGGCCAGATCGCCGCCGCCAATGCCATAGAGCGACTGCGGCTGCAGCTCGCTGATCTCCTCATCCGGCACGGCCTCGGCGAGATCGAGCTCGTGATCTTCGACACCCACGGCGAGAGCATCGGCCGGGGGGCGCATCCCAACAGCCTCAAGGACCGGTTCCTCTACTACGACACCCCCGAATGCCGGAGGATCATGGCGGCAGCGGGCATCCGCCATACCCAGGAGAGCAGCTTTCAGGGTGGCGACGGCTATCTCGTCTTCATGCACGAACACGGCGCCTTGGCCGTCCTCACCCGAACGCTCGAGCACTGCCTCGAGCCCCCGGCCGAGACCGGCGATCCCTTCTATGCCGAGACCGCCTACTCGGACGAGTTCTTCGCCGCGATCAAGCAGTTCAACGCCCGGATCATCGACAATCCCTGCTATGCCACGCTTCTGGGGGCCTTCGGCACCAACCTGCTCTACCCCACGGGCTCGCGCGCCTTCAAGCGCCAGCACGACCGCGGTGGCCACGCGGTGATGCTCGAGCACCCCTCGCAGCTCAGGGCGATCCCGCACAACGCCATCCTGCAGCAGCTCGGCATCCTCGCCAACAGCATCGGCGGGGTGGGCCAGGCGGTCGACAAGGACCCGCAGACCTTCCAGTGGCTCTACCGCGAGAGCCCGCGCTTCAGGCGCCTCATGACCATGGTCGAGCACGCCTTCAAGTTCACCGACCCCGACGTGCTGGTCGCCTATATCGACCTCTTCGATCCCGGCGCCTGGCTCAGGCTCGCCCAGCTGGAGAAGGATCCCTTGCGCGAGGAGAGCCTCCGGCTCGTCTCCCGCTTTCTCGAGCGCATGGACCTGCACGACCGCCTGGCGCGGGTCAGCCGCACCCTGATCCGCGACTATATCGATCTCGCCCGGGCGCTGCGCGAGCACCGCAAGCTCGCCCGCGATGCCGGCGACGAGCCGATCGTGGTCGACCTCGAAACCCGGAACAATCTGAATACCATGCACGCCATGCGGATCGCCGTGATCCAGGCACTGCTGCTCGATGCGGTCCAGGTCCCGGACTTCAGCGATCGGCACGACACCACCCACGACGAGGTGATCATGGCGCTGATGCGCCTCGACGTGGAGCCGGCGCTCGACATCCTGACCGAGGTCTTCCCCTTGACCGACGAGCCGCGCCGCCTCGACTACGGCGAGCCCGCCACCTATCGCGACGGCCAGAGCCAGTCCTATGCCCAGGAGCACGAGCTGATCTTCCGCCCGATCGCCGCCCACTACGACACCATCCGCCGGATCTCGAGCGGGATCCTGCACCACATCGGTGCGATCGGCTGAGGTCGGACGGATGCTGAGTGCCGCGGTCTTCGTCGTCTTTTTGGCCCTCTGCGTGGCCGCGGCCGCGACCGGCATCGTCTTTCGCCCGGGGCAATGGTACGCCAATCTGGACCAGCCCTCCTGGCGGCCGCCCAATGCGCTGTTCGGCCCGGTCTGGCTCGTCCTCTACATCATGATCGCAACCGCGGGCTGGCGTGTCTGGAAGGAGGCCGGGCTCGGCGGGGCGGCCCTGCCGCTCGCCCTCTACGTGCTGCAGCTGATCCTCAACGGTCTCTGGTCCTGGCTCTCGTTCAAGCGGCACCGGCTCGATCTCGCGGCCCTCGACATGGCCGCCCTCTGGCTCGCCATCCTCGCCACCATCGCGGCCTTCCACCCGATCAGCCCCGTGGCCGCCTGGCTCCTGGTCCCCTATCTCGCCTGGGTCAGCTTCGCGCTCGTCCTGAACATCACGCTCTGGCGCCGCAACCCGATTCCCCGCAGCGCCTGACTATCGGCCATCCGGATTCCATGACGGTTTGATTG
>DAIRDJ010000056.1:17163-24338 GCA_036796215.1 Geminicoccaceae bacterium | reverse complement strand
TCCGGGACCAAATACCGTGGCAAACCGCTTGACAGCCAAGACAGTCGCTCCCCGGGCCCCTCCTTTCGTTTGGCGCCGATCGGGAGCGGGCGCCTGGCGCGCTCTCGCACAATCGTCATGGAAATCTGCTCGCATGATCAGGGCCAACGTGGAAAGCGAGCAGATTGGACCGCAAGGCGCAGATTCTCGAAGCCGCCCGACGCCAGGGGCGGGTGACCGTCGACGGGCTCGCCGCACGGCTCGGCGTCTCGCCGCACACCATCCGGCGCGACCTCAACACCCTCTGTGACGAGGCCAAGCTGCGCCGGCTGCACGGCGGTGCCGCCTATATCGAGGGGCAGGCCAACATCCCCTACCCGGCGCGCGCCGTCCTCAACCTCGATGCCAAGCTCGCCATCGGCCGTGCCGTGGCCGAGATCGTGCCGGATGGGGCGACGGTCTTTCTCTCGATCGGCACCACCCCAGCACTGGTCGCGAGTGCCCTGGCCCGCCGCAAGCACCTGACAGTCGTCACCAACAACCTCGACGCCGCCGTCGCCCTTTCCGAGAGCGAAGGGGCCCGCATCGTCATCCCGGGCGGCGAGCTGCGCCTGCCCGATCGCGACCTGCTCGACGCCGACGCCATCGCCCTCTTCGCCACCTATCGTGCCGATTTCGGCATCTATGGTGTCGGCGGCATCGACAGCGACGGCAGCCTTCTCGATTTCCACGCCCCCGAGGTGCGCGCAAGGGAGAGCATCCGGCAGAACTGCCGCACGGCGATCCTGGTGGCGGACCGGACGAAGTTCGGTCGCCGTGCGGCTGCCGTCGGCGGCCATCTGCACGAGGCGGATCACGTGGTGCTCGACCGGCTGCCCGACGGCCCGTATGCGGCGCTGCTCGAGTCGCTGCCGGGCGAACTCGTCCTCGCCGACGAGCGCGAGCCGTGCCATGCCTGAGGCGAGCTGCGTCACGCTTCTCTCGGTCACCCGCCAGTGGAACGGCACGGGCGGCGTGCGCGACGTCTCGCTCGAGGTGCCGCACGGCAGCTTCGTCTCGATCCTCGGCCCGTCGGGCTGCGGCAAGTCCACGCTGCTGCGCCTGATCGCCGGGCTCGAGACACCGCAGGCGGGCCGCGTTCTGATCGACGGCCGCGACGTCACCCACCTGCCGCCGGCAGACCGCGGCCTGTCGATGGTGTTCCAGTCCTACGCTCTCTTCCCGCACCTGAACGTGCGCGAGAACATCCTCTTCGGCATGAAGGTCCGCGGCACCAAACGCACCGAGCAGGAAGCGGCGCTCGGCCGGGCCGTCGCCATGACGGGATTGGCAGGCCTCGAGCGGCGCAAGCCGGCCGAGCTCTCGGGCGGCCAGCGCCAGCGGGTGGCCCTGGCCCGTGCGGTCGTCTCCAATCGCCCCCTCTGCCTGATGGACGAACCGCTCTCCAACCTCGACGCCAAGCTCCGCCAGACCGTGCGTCGTGACATCAAGACGCTGCAGCAACAGCTCGGCCTGACGGTCGTCTACGTCACCCACGACCAGGCCGAGGCGATGAGCCTCTCCGACCGGGTGGTGCTGATGCGCGACGGCCGGACCGAGCAGAGCGACACGCCCGAGGCGCTCTATTACCACCCCGCCACCCCCTTTGTCGCCCGCTTCGTCGGCGACCCGCCGATGGCGCTGATCGACGCCGCTGCCCTCGGCCACGGCACGGGCCGGATCGGCATCCGCGTCGAAGCACTCGAACGCGTGCCGGAGGCCATGGCCGATCTCGTGGCATTGGTGAGCGACGCCGAATATCTGGGGGCCGCGACCCGCCTGCTGCTCGAGCATCCGCAAGCCGAGGGCCTGGCGCTGATCCTGCCGGGCCGCGTCGCCGTCACCCCGGGCGAGGTCGTCGGCCTGCATCTGCCCGAGCACCACCGGATCCGTTTCGGCATTTCTGCGGACGCTGCCGCGGAGCCGCCACTGAATCGCGGGGCCGCCACGGCCCGACCCGCGCCCCGTGATGGCCGAAAGGCCTTCGTCTCCCGCAACGCTCTCGAAGAGGAAAGCAGATGACCCGCACCTTTACGGCTGCCGCGGCCCTCGTCGCCGGCAGCATGCTCGCCGTACCAGCCGCTGCCGCGACCGAGCTCACCATGTACTACCCGATCGCCGTGGGCGGCCCGTTGACCGAAGTGGTCGACGGCATCGTTGCCGCGTTCGAGGCAGAGAACCCCGACATCTCGGTCGAGGCGATCTATGCCGGCAACTACGACGACACCCGCATCAAGGCGCTCTCGGCGCTCAATTCCGGCGACCCCGCCCAGCTCGCCGTGCTGTTCTCGATCGACGCCTATGATCTCATCGAGCAGGACCTGATCGTCCCCTTCGAGAACATCATCGAGACCGACGAGGACAAGGCCTGGCTGGCGAGCTTCTACCCGGCGCTGATGGCCAACAGCAGGATCGAGGGCCAGACCTGGGGCGTGCCGTTCCAGCGGTCGACCATCGTGGCCTACTACAACAAGGACATGTTCCGCGCGGCCGGGCTCGATCCGGAACAGCCGCCCGAGACCTGGGACGAGCTGGTCGAGATGGGCAAGGCACTCACCGGCGAGGGCACCTTTGGGCTGATGATCCCGTCCACCGGCTATCCCTACTGGATGTTCCAGGCGCTCGCGATCCAGAACGGCAAGGAGCTGATGGCGGCGGATGGGCTGACCACCTCTTTCGACGACCCGGCCGTGGTCGAAGCGCTCGCGTTCTGGCGCGCGCTCGCCACCGAGCACGGCATCATGCCGGAGGGCACCGTCGAGTGGGGCACCCTGCGCCAGGCCTTCCTCGAGGGTCAGACCGCGATGATGTGGCACTCCACCGGCAACCTGACCGCGGTCAAGAACGACGCCACCTTCGATTTCGGCGTCGCCATGCTGCCCGCCAACGAGCGGCCCGGCTCGCCCACCGGCGGCGGCAATTTCTACATCTTCAAGGACGCCTCCGACGAGGAGCGGCAGGCCGCCCTCAAGCTCATCGAGTTCATGACCTCGCCCGAACAGGCCGCCAAGTGGTCGATCGAGACCGGCTACATGGGGGTCTCGCCTGCGGCCTACGAGACCGCAGCCCTCGAGGCCTACACGGCCGAGTTCCCGCCGGCCCTCGTCGCCCGTGACCAGCTGGAGCATGCCATAGCAGAGTTCTCGACCTTCGAGACGGCGCGCGTCCGCGAGGGGCTGAACAACGCCATCCAGGCTGCCCTCACCGGGACCGCCTCACCCGCCGACGCCCTGGCCGAGGCGCAAGAAGCCGCCGACCGCCTGCTCGCGCCCTACCGGTAAGCGCCAAAGGGGCGCGCCGGTACGATCCGGCGCGCCTTTCGGCAGGCCACCAACCCCGATGCGTGCGGCCATCGACACGGGCGACCTCCACCGCTGGGCCCGCCGCCGCCAGGCGATCCACGGCTGGCTGCTGTTGACGCCGGCCCTCGTCATGCTCTGGACCTTCGCCTTCTATCCCTCGCTCGCGACGGTCTGGACCAGCCTCTTCTCGCGCGGCACCCGGCGCAACCCCGCCGAGTTCGTCGGGCTCGAGAACTACCAGCGCCTCTTCGACGATCCCACCTTCCGCGAGGTGGCGCTCAACAACCTGCTCTACGCCGCCGTCACCATCCCGATCTCGATGCTCCTCGCCCTCGTCATGGCGCTCTGGGCCAATGCCAGGATTCCGGCGCGCAGCTTCGTCCGCACCGCCTATTTCACCCCCACCGTCCTGCCAATGATCGCCGCTGCCAATCTCTGGCTCTTCTTCTACACGCCCGGTTTCGGCGTGCTCGATCAAATCGGCGGCCTGTTCGGTGCGCCATCGGTCAACTGGCTGGGTCAGCCCGAGACCGCCCTCTGGGCCGTTTGTGCGGTGACGATCTGGAAGGAGGCGGGCTTCTTCATGATCTTCTACCTCGCCGCCCTGCAGACCATTCCGCCCGAACTCCGCGAGGCCGCCGCCATCGAGGGGGCCAGCCGCTGGGCCTATACCTGGCGGGTCGTGCTGCCGCTCTTGATGCCGACCACCCTCTTCATCCTCGTCAACGCGATGATCAACTCGGTCAAGCTGATCGATCACCTCTTCATCCTGACCAAGGGCGGGCCGTCGGACAGCTCGAAGCTGATCCTTTATTATATCTGGGAGAGCGCCTTCGCCTTCTTCGATGCACCGGCCGCAGCCGCCATGACGGTCCTCGTGCTGATCGTCCTGGGCGGTGTCGCAGCCCTCCAGTTCCGCCTGCTCGACCGCCGGACGCACTACCGATGAGTGTCCTGCTGCGTCACGCCGAGGCCGCCCTGGCGCTGATCGTGGCGATCGTCTGGATATCGCCCCTGGTTTTCGCCTTCTGGGCGGCGTTCCACAGCCCGACCGATGCGATCAATTTCAACCTTGCGGCCCCCTGGACGCTCGACAATCTGCGCACCGCCTGGGCCGGTGCCCCCTGGCTGCGCTACTTCCTCAACACCTTCCTTCTGGTGACCCTGATCCTCGCCGGACAGTTCCTGCTCTGCACCCTTGCCGGCTTCGCCTTCGCGCAGGTCGAGATGCGCGGCAAGGACACGCTCTTTCTCCTGGTCCTTCTCCAGCTCTTCATCCTGCCCGAGGTGCTGATCGTCGAGAACTACGCCGTCGCCGCCAGGCTCGGGCTCCTGGACAGCATCCTCGGCATCGGTGCGCCCTACATGGCCTCGGCCTTCGGCATCTTTTTGATGCGGCAGACCTTCAAATCGGTACCCAAGGAACTCGACGAGGCGGCCCGGGTCGAGGGCTGCGGCACGCTCGGTGTGCTCTGGCGCGTCTACGTCCCGGCCGCCCGCCCGACCTACCTCGCCTACGCCCTGGTCTCGATCTCGACCCACTGGAACAACTTCCTCTGGCCGCTGATCGTCACCAACTCCGACACCACCCGGCCGCTGACCGTCGGCCTCTCGATCTTCGCCGCCCCCGAAAACGGCGTGAACATCTCGGTCATCTCGGCCGCGACCATCATGGTGATCGCGCCACTCCTGATCCTCTTCCTCACCTTCCAGCGCCGCTTCGTCCAGGCCTTCCTGCGCGCGGGCATCAAGTAGGGCGGCAGCCCGCCTCACGCCGGTGCAACAGTGCCGAGATGTCGGCGATGGCGGAACGCGACGCGGGCAAGCCGAACCATCGGGTCGTGTCGGATGCTCCGACCTTGCCGTCCGCGAGCGACCGCAGGCCGACGAACGACGGCTAGCAGATCCGTGGCAATTGCTCGCCGATCAGCGGGTCGACGGACCGCCTGCCGCCGAACGCCGTGCGCATCGTGACACCGACGCGCCCTGGTGCCCGCACCTCGCCGACGATCGTGGCGTCCTGCCCGCAAGGATGGCGCCGCATCGCTGCCAGGATGCGCTCGGCGGCAGGACCGGGGACGATCGCCGCAAGCGCCCCCTCGCAGGCGAGATAGAGAACATCGAGGCCCAGGAGCTCGGCTGCACTCTGCACCTCGGGCCGCAGCGGCAAGGCCGTCTCGTCGATCTCGATGGCCGAGCCCGACGCCAGGGCGATCTCGCTCAGCACCGTGGCGAGACCGCCGCGCGTGATGTCCCGCATCGCCCGGATCTCCGGAGAGACCGCCAGCATCGCCGCGACCAGGTCGGCAAGTGGCCGGCAATCGGAGACGAGGCTGGTCTCGAAGTCGAGCTTGCCACGCGCCGCCAGGATCGCGATGCCATGATCGCCGAGACAGCCGCTGACGATGACCCGATCGCCCGGCCGCGCATTGCCCGCCCCGACTTCGACGCCCTTCGGGATGACGCCGATGCCCGCCGTGTTGATGAAGAGCTTGTCGACACTGCCCCGCTCGACCACCTTGGTGTCGCCGGCGACGAGCTCGACCCCGGCTTCGAGCGCCGCCGCGCGCATCGAGGCCGTGACGCGTTTCAGCACCTCGATCGCCAGCCCCTCCTCGATGATGAAGCCGCAGGTGAGATAAAGCGGCCTCGCCCCACCGACCGCGAGGTCGTTGACGGTGCCAGAGACGGCGAGCCTGCCGATATCGCCACCCGGAAAGAAGAGCGGATCGACGACGAAGCTGTCGGTGGTGATCGCGAGGCGGTCGCCAAGGGCAGCAAGGCCCGCCAGGTCCAGCTTGGCCTGATCGTCGAGCGGGCGGAGCAGCGGGTTGTCGAAGCTCGGCAGAAAGACCTCTTCGATCAGATCGTGCATCGCCTTGCCGCCGGCCCCATGGGCGAGCGAGATCGTGCCGCTCGGGCCACCGGATGCCCGGCTCATGACCGGGCCGGCTCGACTGCCCGGCCGTATTGGTAGAGCGCCGCACACGCCCCCTCGGACGAGACCATCAGCGCACCGAGCGGTGTCTCGGGCGTGCAGGCCTTGCCGAAGACCGCGCATTGCTGTGGCCGGATCAGCCCCTTCAGCACGTCGCCGCAGCGGCAGACGTCCGGATCGACCACCCGGACGGCGGGGACGGTAAAGCGGCGTTCGGCATCGAACCGGGCATAAGATTCGCGGATCCGCACGCCCGACCGCTCGATCGAGCCCAAGCCCCGCCATTCGAAGTGCTCGCGCGGCTCGAAGACCCGCGCGATGGCGTGAAGTGCCATGGCATTGCCGGCGCTGCCGACGACCCGGCTATACTGGTTCTCGACCACCGCCCGCCCGTCGCGCAGCTGTGCGAGCACCATCAAGAGGGACTGCAGGATGTCGAGCGGCTCGAAGCCGGACACCACGAAGGGCCTGCGATAGTCCTCGGCGATGAAGCCATAGACCTCGGCGCCGATCACCATGCTGACATGCCCCGGACCGATGAAGCCGTCGAGGGCGAGGTCGGGTGTCTCGAGCAGGGCCTGAAGTGTCGGCACGATGGTGATGTGGTTGCAGAAGACCGAGAAGTTGCCGATGCCCTGGGCTTCCGCCTGGAGGATGGTGAGTGCGGTGCTGGGCATTGTCGTCTCGAAGCCGAGCCCGAAGAAGACGACCTCGCGATCCGGATGGGCTCGCGCCAGGGCTAAAGCATCGAGCGGCGAATAGACGACCCGCACGTCGGCCCCCTCGGCCTTGGCCTGCAAGAGGCTGCCCTTGGAGCCCGGCACCCGCACCGCGTCGCCGAAGGTGGCGAGAATCACCTCGGGTCGCCGGGCCAGGGCGACGCAGTCGTCCACCCGGCCCATCGGCAGGACACAAAC
>DAIRDJ010000056.1:0-17063 GCA_036796215.1 Geminicoccaceae bacterium | reverse complement strand
TTGACCTTGCGGCGCACCCCGCCGAAGTCCGCCAACGCCAGCTTGTCGGTCGCATCCACGATCTCGATGATGCGGCCCGGAATCCCTAGGCACATGCGCTCTTCAACCCTGCAATGCCGGCAGCCGCGATCGCGGCCTGCCCCACGGCTAAGCCACCATCGTTAGGCGGCAAGCGCTCGTGACACAAGACCCGCCAGCCCCGCCGCCCGAGCCCGGCGCGAAGCGCGCGCAAGAGATACCCATTCTGCAGGACGCCGCCCGAGAGCACGATCGTCCGCGCCACGAGGTCGGCATGGCGACCGGCCTGCCGTTCCGCAAGCTCGACGAGGGCGCCTGCGAGCCCGCGATGGAAGCGCTGTGCGATCTCGCCCACAGCGCAGCCACGCTCCAGATCGGCCAGGAGCCGCGGCCAGAGCGGGACAGCGTCGATACCGGCATCGTCGACGGCCAACCGATAGCCCGCACGCTGCCCGAGGCTGCGGCGCTCCCGCCAAAGGGCGGCCTCGAGCTCGGCCGCGGCCTGGCCTTCATAGGTCACGGCATCCCGCAGCCCGACCAGCGCCGCCACCGCATCGAAGAGCCGGCCGAGCGAGCTCGTCAGGGGTGCATTGATGCCGTGGCGCATAGCCTGCAGCAGCAGCCGCGTGCGGCCATCGTCATGGGCCGCGAAGAACGGCAGGTGCCGGTAGCGCTCGAACAGCGCCTCGCGGTCGTGGGCGACGGCGAGATGCGCCAGCGCCATCCGCCAGGGCTCGCGGATCGCCGCAGCCCCACCCGGCATCGGCACCGGGCGCAGATGCGCGAGCCGGCGAAACCCGGCATAGTCGACAGCCAGGCACTCGCAACCCCAGAGGCTGCCATCCGGCCCGTAGCCGAGCCCGTCGAGCACCAGGGCGAGGACCGGTGGGCCGGATGCCGGCAGCCCGTGCTCGACCAGACACGCCGCGGCATGGGCGTGGTGATGCTGCACCTCGATCAGTGGCACGCCCAGGCTTTGGGCAAGGCCCTGGCCGATCGCACGGCTCTTGATCAGGGGATGCAGGTCGATCGCAACCGCGTCCGCCCGGACAGCGTAGAGCCGACGATAATGGTCGAGCGAGGCCTCGAAGGCATCGAGATTGGCCGCCTCCTCGAGGTCGCCGATATGCTGCGAGAGCACCAGCCGCTCGCCGCGCTTGAGGCAGAAGGTCGACTTCAGCTGCCCACCCAAGGCCAGGACCTGCCCCCGCTCCAGGCCTTTCGGAGCCAGCAGGCGCAGCGGTGCCCAGCCGCGGCCGAGCCGGAGATGGGTCGTCGTCGCCCCATCGACGCGGACTACACTGTCGTCGACGCGAACGGCGATCGGCCGGTCGTGCAAGAGCACGGCATCGGCGATCTCGGCGAAGACCCGCAGGGCCTCGCCATCGTCGATCACCTGCGGCTGATCGGAAAGGTTGCCGCTCGTCATCACCAGCACGTCCGCGCGGCCGGCGAACAGGAGGTGATGCAAGGGCGCATAGGGCAGCATGGCACCGATGCGATGCTGCCCCGGGGCGACCGAGGGGGCGATCCGCCCTTCCGCCCGCGGCCGCAGCAGGACGATGGGTGCTGCCGGGCTATCGAGAAGGTCAGCCTCGGCGGCCCCGACGAGGCAATGCCGGCGCAGGATGCCGAGCGAGCCCGCCATCACGGCCAGGGGCTTGTCCGGTCGCCGCTTGCGCTGCCGCAGTAGCCGGACCGCCGCCTCGTCGGTGGCGAGGCAGGCCAGGTGATAGCCGCCGATCCCCTTGAGTGCCAGCGTGCCACCGCCATGGATGAGCCGCCACGCCTCGTCCCGGATCGCCGGCCAGGCCTCGAGATCCGGCCTCCCGTCGACGAAGCGCAGCGCCAGTCGCGGCCCGCAGGCGGGGCACGCATTGGGCTCGGCATGAAAACGCCGGTCGGTGGGCTCCTCGTACTCGCGCCTGCAGGCCGCGCACATGGCGAAACGCGCCATCGTCGTCTGCGCCCGGTCGTAGGGCGTGCCCTCGAGAATGCTCAGCCTGGGGCCGCAGTCGGTGCAGTTGGTGAACGCATAGCCGAAGCGGCGGTCAGCGGGATCGCGGATTTCGGCAAGGCACTCGGAGCAGGTCGCAAGATCGGGGCCGACCCCGAGCGCCGCCGGGGCGTCGCCGCTGCTGGCCAGGATCGCGAACGGCTCGTCGAGCGCGAGAGCGGCAAGCGGCAGCCCGGTCGTGACGAGCCGCTCGATCACGGCTGCGGGCGGTGCCGCCTCCCCGAGGCTGGCGACGAAGCGCTCGAGGCACCGAGGACCGGCCGCAGCCTCGATCACGACCGCTCCACCGACATTCCGCACCGTGCCCCTGACGCCCATGCCCCGCGCCAGGCGACAGACGAAGGGGCGAAAGCCCACACCCTGGACGACCCCCTCGATCCGGACCCGCACGGCAATCGGCCGCTCGCCGGGGCCGAGAACCGCAACGTCACTGGCGCACGCCACCGTCAGGTCCGCACCTCCACGCTCACCAGCAGGATGTCCTGGGCATTGGGATGGCCCGTGTCCTCGGAGACGGTCGCCTCCAGCCTCGCCCCCTCGGCCAGCGTGCCGGCTGCCGCCAAGGCAAAATGCTCGGCGAAATGCGCGGCCGACATGTACGACAGCGCCCCCAGCCAGACCTCGACGCCGACGACACTGGTTGCGCCCTCGGCCGCGGCCACCTCCTCAATCTTGCGCATCAGCCCGCGCATCAGCGACGCCTCATGCATTGCAGCCCACCGCCTCCGCTCGAAAGCTCGCAACGTCATCCAGGATCGCCGCCACGACAGCCGGGATCGCCGCCACGGCACGCTCGGAGAGCGCGGCACCATGGTCGAACTGCGCCGCCTCCACCGCATAAACGACACACTGTTCCGGCAGGCTGCCGAGCGCCTGGGCGAGCTCGATCGCCGCTGCGATGCCCAGCCCGTGCGTCGAGCAGGCGAACCACGAGGCGGGCAAGGCCTCGCCCTGGACATCGATCCGCCGAACCGTGCCGGGCTCGCCCCCCGAGACCGCGGCATCGACCAGCACGACGGCCCCCACCCCCGCCAGCCGCTCGACCAGATCGGCGGCGTCGCCCCGATGCTCGAGCACCGTCACCCCGGGCAACCCGGCGGCCTGGAGCTCACGCGCCACGACCAGACCGATGGCATCGTCGCCCCGATCCGGATTGCCGATGCCGATCACCAGGATCCCGTCCATGGCCGGCCGCTCACTGCCGCTCGACGTTGAGCTTCAGAAAATGCGTGGCGCAGGAAATGCAGGGATCGTAGTTGCGAATGGTCTGCTCGCAGCGCCACTGCAGGGCCTCGTCGTCGAGGTTGCTCCAGGCCGGGATGAAGGCGCGCAGATCGTCCTCGATGCTCGGCTGGTTTTGCGCTGTCGGCGGCACGATGTCGGCCTCGAGGATGGTCCCTTCGCCGTCGATCGCGTAGCGGTGATAGAGAATGCCGCGCGGGGCCTCGGTGCAGCCGAAGCCGACCCCGGCGCGAAGCTCGAAACTCACGCACGGCCGGTCCGGCTCCTCGTAAGCCGCGATGATCCGCAACGCCTCGTCGCAGGCATAGAGCACCTCGACACTGCGCACGATGATGCTCCGATAGGGATTGCGGCATGCCGCCTCGTCGAGCCCGGCCTCTTGCGCCGCATCGCGGGCGAGCGGCGAGAGCTTCGCCGCGTTCAGGCTGAAGCGGGCAGCCGGTCCGACGAGATAGGCACCGCGCCCCCTGATCCGCGCCTGAAGGGCGGTCGAATGCGGGACCTGATACTCCTCGACATGCGCGTCGTAGTCCCTGACCGCGATGTCGAGGCCCTTGGTCGAGACGAGCCGCCCCTCGTTCATCGGGTACTCGCTCGCGTGCGAGAGGGCCACGAGCTCGTAGTCCCGCTCGCAGTCCGGAAAGTCGAATCCCGCTACCCAGCGCACGGTCTCGAGCGCCGCCTCGCGGGCCCGTTCCAGCTTTTCCTCGAGCGGTCTGAGCTCGCGGCGCTTCGGCACGCGGTAGAAGCCGCCGACCCGGACATTGATCGGGTGGATCTCCCGCCCGCCCAGGAGATTGACGATGTCGTTGCCGGCCTTCTTCAGCTTCAGGCCGCGCTGGACGATCGCGGCGTGGTCCCTGGCCATCTCGATGACCCCGGCATAGCCCAGGAAATCCGGAGCATGCAGCATGTAGACATGCAGCGTGTGGCTCTCGATCCACTCGCCGCAATAGAGCAGCCGGCGGAGGTTGCGCAGCGGCCCGTCGACGGTGACGCCGAGTGCATCCTCCATCGCGTGACAGGCGCTCATCTGATAGGCGACGGGGCAAATGCCGCAGATCCGTGCGGTGATGTCGGGCGCCTCGCTGTAGGCCCGGCCGCGCAGGAAGGCCTCGAAGAATCGCGGCGGCTCGAAGATGCTGAGCCGCACCTCCTCGACCGCACCGTCGCGAATGCTGACATCGAGCGCCCCCTCGCCCTCCACGCGCGCGAGATAGTCGACCTTAATCGTCTTGTGCGTCATGCGTCTCGCTCTCCGCACGGAACGCCTCGGCATAGGCGTTGAAGGTGCGATAGGCGCGCTGGATGCTGCGGCTGTCCTCGCCGAGGGCTGCCCACCAGCGGCTCAAGGCGGCGGTGTTGGGTGTTTCCATCGGCCCGTGGCAGCCGTAGCAGCCGCGATCATAGGCGGGGCAGATGGCATTGCAGCCGGCCCGCGTCACCGGCCCGAGGCAGGGGGTGCCGTGCGCCACCATCACGCAGACCGTGCCCCGCCGCTTGCACTCCATGCACACGCTGTAGCCCGGCAGGTCAGGCCGCCGGCCGTGCAGCAGCGCCGTCAGCGTCTCGAGCAGCTGGTGCTTGTCGATCGGACAGCCCTGCAGCTCGAGATCGACCGTCACGTGCGCCGCGATCGGGGTCGAGGTCGCGAGTGTGGTGATGTACTCGGGCGAGGCGTAGACGACCTCGATATAGTCCTTGACATCGGCGAGGTTGCGCAGGGCCTGAATGCCACCGGCGGTGGCACAGGCGCCGATCGTCACCAGGAGTCTCGATTGCGTGCGGATCTCCTGGATCCGCTCGGCATCGCGCGGTGTGGTCACCGAGCCCTCGACCAGCGAGACATCGTAGGGCCCCTCGACGAAGCCCCGGGTCGCTTCGACGAAGACGGCGATCTCGACCTGCCCCGCGATCGCCAGGAGCTCGTCCTCGAGATCGAGCAGGCTCAGCTGACAGCCGTCGCAGGAGGCGAACTTCCAGACGGCGAGCTTGGGCTTCTGCGCGGTCGCCATGCTAGATCTCGCTCGTCGTGACGAGCCGGCCGATCCGCTCCCAAGGGAAGACCGGCCCATCCTTGCAGACATAGTTCGGCCCGAGCTGGCACCGCCCGCAATGGCCGATCGCACATTTCATGTT
Organism: Geminicoccaceae bacterium; assembly: GCA_036796215.1. Taxonomy (GTDB): domain Bacteria; phylum Pseudomonadota; class Alphaproteobacteria; order Geminicoccales; family Geminicoccaceae; genus SLRI01. The sequence continues at coordinate 11,647 of DAIRDJ010000056.1, read as the reverse complement.
GCGCTCCATCGAGACGAAAATGCGCCCGGCCGGCACGCCGAGATCCGCGATGGCTTCGGCCGCGAAGCGCATCATCATCTCGGGGCCACAGACGAGCGCAATGGTGTTCTCGGGGTCGATCCGGACGCGCGGCAGGAGATCGGTGACGATGCCGACGTGGCGCTGCCAGTCGGGTGGGGCGTGATCGACGGTGACCTCGAGCTGGATGTCGGCGGCCTGCTCGAGGGCCTGGAGTTCGTGCCAATAGACGAGCTGATCGGGACCACGGCCGCCGACGAGACAGGCGACCTTGTTGAACCTGTCGCGATGGCGGAGCAGGTGGCGCAGCGGGCCGCGCAACGGGCAGACGCCGAGCCCACCGCCGACGACCAGCACGTCCCGGCCTTCGCAGAGGTCCATGGGCCAGGGACTGCCGAAGGGGCCGCGCACGCCGATCTGCATGCCGGGCTCGAAGGCGGCGAGCGCTTCGGTGACCTTGCCGATCGCGCGAATCGTGTGGGTCAGATACGGGTCGTCGCCGTGGCCGCTGATGCTGATCGCCGCCTCGCCGATGCCGAAGGCGTAGAGCATATTGAATTGCCCCGGCCGGAATGCGAAGCCGTCGGCGGGTTTTTCGATCGTCAGGGTGTGCACGCCCGCCGTCTCTCGATGGTTGTCCTGCACCCGAAAGAAGCGTGGCAGCCACGGGCTGGCGGCGGGTTCGGCCATTAGGCAGGGCCGTAGACGTCGGCGAGTTGCAGGCGCGCCGCGCGCAGCCGCCCGAGGAGTTCGGGCATGAACTTCATCATCAGGGCGTAGCCGAGGTCGTGGTCGGCATCGCACTTGCCGCGCAGGCACACGGCGTCGAAGCCGATGGCACGGGTCCGCGTCAGTACCCGGGCGGAGAACGTCCGGCGATGCGGTGGAACGAGCCAGGAGACGCCGAGGATATCGTCGTCCTGCAAGGTGCGGATGGTCGTCTGCCCGCGTCCCCGAATATTCATCTCCAGTGCCACCCGGCCGTGGCGGATGAGGTAGAACCGATCCGCGGATTCTCCCTCACGGAAGATGTAGTCGCCTTGGTCGAAGCGGAGATTCCGCGCGCAGCCGGCAATGACCGCCAACTGCTCGTCGTCGAGTCCCCGGGTGAAATCGTGCGAGCGCAGCAGTTCCCTGATGTCACGCAGCATCCGAGCCTCCTCGGGAGTCCCGTCCGCTGGCGCGAATCGCGGCCGCCTCCTCGGTGAGGTCGATGCCGACCGGGCACCAGGTGATGCAGCGACCACAGCCGACACAGCCGCTGGTGCCGAACTCGTCGTGCCAGTCGGCGAGCTTGTGGGTCATCCACTGCCGATAGCGCGACCTGGCCGACCGGCGCACGCTGCCGCCGACGAGATAGCTGAAATCGAGCGTGAAGCAGGAATCCCAGCGCAGCCAGCGCTCGGCCTCGATCCCTTCGAGATCCGAGCGGTCCTCGACCGTCGTGCAGAAGCAGGTGGGACAGACCATGGTGCAGTTGCCGCAGGTGAGACAGCGCCCCGCGACCTCCTCCCAGCGCCGATGCTCGAGATTGCCCTGCAACAGCTCCTTCAGGCCATCGGTCTCGAGCTTGCGCCCCATCTCGGCCGCCGCCCGCGCCACCACCTCTTCCGCCAGCACCCGATCCGCAGCTCCGGCATCGCGACAGGGCAGCTCGCGCAAGAGCTCGCGGCCGGCCTCGCTCCCGGCCTCGACCAGGAACTCGTGGCGCCCGCCGTCGACGAGCTCGGTCAGCGCCAGATCATAGCCGGTCTCGGCCCGGGGACCCGTCCCCATGGAAACGCAAAAACAGGTGCCACCCGCCCGGCCACAGTTCACGGCGACGATGAAGGCCCCGTCACGCCGCTCCCGGTAGGACGGGTTGACCACGCGGTCCTCGAGAAACGTCCGGTCCTGCACGGCGATTGCCGCCAGATCACAGGCCCGCACACCGAGAAAGGCAAAGCGAGGCGGCGCCTCGTCCTCCGGCACGAGGGTGAGCGCGGCCCCCTCCCGCCGCACCCGCCAGAGCCGCCGGTGCTGCGGATGAAGGTATTTCTTCCACGATTGCGGCCCGGTGGTGTGGCCGAAGTACGCCCCGTCCGCGGCCTCGACGAGCCGATAGCTGCCGCCCGCCTGCGCGTCCCGCCAGCCGGCGGGCAGCTGGGCCACAGAATCGATCTCCTCGAGCACCACCGCCTCTTGCCCGACCGTAGGCCCGACGACCCGATAGCCGCGCCGCCGCAGCCCATCGATCAACGCCTGCAAATCGCCCGCAGCCAGGATCCCGGCCGCACCCGCATCGAAGGGCACCGCCACTTCCTCGTCGCTCTCGGCAGACCGCAGCATAACCATCGAAGTCTACCGCCCGAACGGAAACGCCGCAAGCCATCGCCACGACGCAGCCCGAACGCCGCCCGCTCAGCCGGCTGCGGTGGCGAAGACGTCGGGGATGCGGTCGCTGTCCTGCGGCCGGCCGAGATAGTAGCCCTGGCCCTCGTCGCAGCCGAATTGCCGCAACAGACCGAGCTGCGCCTCGGTCTCGATGCCTTCGGCCACGACCCGGATGGACAGCCCCCGGGCGAGCTCGATCACCGCACGGGACAAGGCCGCGTCGCCCCGGTCGCTCGTGATGCTGCGGATGAACGAGCGGTCGATCTTCAACCGCTGCACCGGGTAGTGGCGCAGATTGCTGAGCGACGAATAGCCGGTGCCGAAATCGTCGAGGGCAAGGCCGATGCCCAGCGCCCGCAACGCCTGCATGGTCGCCGTCGCGGTCACCTGGTCGAGCAAGAGCGCCGTCTCGGTGAGCTCGAGCTCGAGCGACTGGGGGTCGATCGAGCAAGCGTCGAGGCTCTGCCGCACCTGATCGAGCAGCGAGTCGTTGAGCTGGCGTGGCGAGACGTTGACGGCGAGCCGGGTGACGGGCACGCGCATCCGTCGCCAGGCAGCCAGATCCAGGCAGGCGCGGTGCAGCACCCACGCCCCCAGGCTGCCGATGAGCCCGCTCTCCTCGGCGAGCGGCACGAAGCTCGCGGGCGGGATCGCCCCCCGCTCGGGATGCGTCCAGCGGAGCAGCGCCTCGAGGCCGACCGGCCGGCCGCTGGCGATGTCGAACTGCGGCTGGTAGACGAGTCGGAGCTCGTCGCGCGCCAGCGACTGCCGGAGATCGGCCTCGAGCATGGCGCGCTCGCTCGCCTGCTCGATCATCGCGGGATCGAACACCGCATAGCCGTTGCGGCCGCGCGCCTTCGCCCGATAGAGCGCCATGTCGGCGCGCTTGAGCAGCTCCGGCCGGTCGCGGCCGTGGTCGGGATAGACGGCGATGCCGATGCTGGCCGAGACCGGCAGCGACTGACCCTGCACCCTGACCGGCAGGCGCAGCGTCTCCAGCAGCTTCTTCGCCGGCAGCTCGGCATCCTCGATCTGGGCGAGATCGGGCAGCACGATCACGAACTCGTCGCCGGCGATGCGGGCCACCGTGTCGCTCGCCCGAACCCGGCAGCGCAAGCGCTCGGCCACCGCGATCAAGAGGTCGTCGCCGGCGGCGTGGCCCAGCGTGTCGTTGACCGCCTTGAACCGGTCGAGGTCGAGCAGCATCAGCGCCACCCGCCGATCGTGCCGGCCGGCGGCGGCAATCGCCTGGTCGAGCCGGTCATCGAACAGCACGCGATTGGGCAGGCCCGTCAGCATGTCGTGGGTCGCCTGATGCAGCATGGTGGCATGCGCGCGATGCTGCCTGGTGATGTCCCGAAGCGTGACGATGCCCAGCGACTGGCCGCGCCAGGTGACCCGGCGCAACCCGACCTCGACCGGAAACGGGCCGGAGGCGCGCCGGGCCATGAGCTCGATCCGCTTGATCGCATCGGGCGCACTCTGGGCGAAGGCGACGCCGAAGGGCACCACCGCCGGCTCGCCCGGCGGGCAGACCACCAGCTCCTCGAAGCGGCTGCCGACGAGCGCCGCCGCCGGCCGCTCGAGCAGGGTCTGCATCGCCCGGTTGGCCGATTCGATCCGGCCATCGCCGTCCAGCATGGCAATCCCCTCGCCGACGCTGTCCATGATGACCCTGAGCCGCTCCTCGCTTTCGAGCGTCGCCTTCTCGCGCAGCTTGGCCTCGGTGATGTCGGTGTAGATGGCGGCGAGACCGCCGTCGACCATCGGCCATTCGGCCACCCTGAGCCAGCTGCCATCGCGCAGCTCGAGCTCCGTGTCGCTCAGCCCCTGGCGATGGCTGGCATCGGCAAGCCGAACCCATTCCTCGGCCGCCAACGCGCCATGGTCGACGAGATGCTCGGCCATCGCCCTCGCCAGGTCCGCCTGCGCGAGACCGGGCCGGAGCACGATCGGCAGGTCCGCGAGCAGCTCGCGCAGGCGGCGGTTGCAGCGCACCAGGCGATCGCCGGCATCCCAGATGGCGAGACCGTCGCTCATCGCCTCGGTCGGCTCAGCGAGCCGGTCGCGGTCGAGCGTGACATCGCGCAAGTGCCCCTCGAGCCGGTCGAGCATGCCGTCCATGGCAAAGCTCACCCGGGCCACCTCGTCGCGCCCCTTGAGACGCGTGCGCAAGGTCGTCTCGCCCGCCGCCACGCGATCCGCGACCAGGGCCAGACGGCTCAGGCGACGGGTCAGGAGATGGCCCATGGTGAGCCCGACGACGGCGATCACCACCATGCCGACGCCCGCCGCCCCGAGGCCCAGGCGAAAGGCGCGCTGGTGGGAGGATATCAGCTCGGCGTCGCTGAAGACGACCGACAGCGTGCCGAGCTTGGTCCCGTGCCGGCCGATCTCGATCAGCTGATGCTGCTCGCGGACTTCGAGGGCAATCGGCGCGAAGGGGTTGCCGATGCGCCCGGGATCGTGGGAGGCGACCACCCTGCCACCCAGATCGACCAGCGCTATCGCTGCGAACCGCGCGGCACTGGACTCCTCGATGAAGGATTGCAGCTCGGCATAGTCGTCGGTCAAGAGGGCCACCCGGCTCAGATCGTCGAGCAGGCTGGTGAGCGACGCGTTGCTGCCCGCGAACTGGGCCTGTGCCGTCTCGAGGGTGTGCCGGTTGGTGACGAACAGCACGCCCAGGACCAGGAGGATCTCGAGCGCGAAGATCGTGGCCGCGATCCGAAAGCGGAGCGACATGGCCTGCCGCGGGCCGATCCTAATAGGTCGAGTAGAGATTGGCCCGGAGCGCGTAGGCGCGAATCGCGTCGAACTCCTCGTCGCGCGTCGGCAGCAGGCCGGGCAGATGCGCCTGGGCCAGCGCCAAGCGCCCGCGCTCGCTGTCCTCGAGGCCGGTCAGGACCAGGGCCAACCGCTCGCGCATGGCCGGATCGAGGCGCTTGGCGGCAGCGAACACGAGATTGGGGATCGGCCGCGTTTCCGCCACGACCACGAGATCCATCGCGTCGATCGTGTCGATCTGCTCGAGCATGATGTTGGGCAGGACGCAGCCGTCCGCATCGCCGATCGCCACCGCATGCAGGCAGGAGGCCTTGGTGCGAAAGTGGCGCAGCCCGACGTCGATGCCGGGCACCAGGCCGTGCTCATGCAGCGCCATCTCCATCAGATAGCTGACCCCGGCAAGGCGTGGCGGCATGGCCAGCTGGCGTCCCTTGAGACCATCGATACCGACCAACCCCGACCCCGCCTTGGCCAGCACCATCGCCTTGAGATCGCCCGCGACCCGGGCGAGCGGGGTGTAGCCGAAATGGTCGATCGCCTCGACCAGGAAGAAGGGATGGACGAGGATGACCTCGTGGCGGCCCTGGTGCAGCGTCTCGCGGAACGCTTCGAACGTGTCCTTGGTGCGCAGCTGAACCGGCCTGCCCAACACCTCGCCCATCACCGCGGTCATCGAGCCGTAGAGCTCCTCGAGCTTGAGCGCCGGCAGGTAGGGAAAAACCCCGAACGTCGCCACGTGATCGTGGGCCCGGACCGGCCCGGCAAGCCCGAGGCTGCCGAGCAGACAGGCCTGCAGGACCAACGACCGACAGGCCTCGCGTCGAGCGAGCCGGCGGCGGAGATCGAGCAGGTGGCGGGCGCCCACTGCTGGACGTTTCACGCCGCAAGGCGCCCCGGGGACATCGACCATGGCTTGCCATCCGCTGTGCGGCTCGCTCGAGCCCGATGCCGACCCTTTATCACGTACGAAGCTATTTGGTTAGCAAGAAATGAAACTGTTTACACTTACGGTCGTGCTTCAGCTGCGGCACGTGCAGCCGCGAAGCCAGCCAGAAACGATCGAGCCGCTCGTTGGGCGTCGTTCTGGGTTCAGCACGGGTCAGGCATGCAGAACGGCGCACGGCCACGCAACGAGACGTCGGGCCCGGCATCCGCGGCCGGCCCCGATCGCCGGGCGCACCCCGGTCGCGCAGCCACAAAGCGCCGACTTCGCTGGTGACGCGACGAGAGTCCGGGAAGGCAGCGCCGTCCCGGGCCCATCCGGTCCTTCGGGTCGGTGGCGGCTCATGGCACTGCCGCCTAGAACGACCAGACGCGCGCCTCTTCGTCCAGCATCGCCGCCGCCATGGCGGGCGGGCTGGCCACACCCACACCCTCGAGCAACACCTCGGGCCCCTCGCCCCGCCCGGGAAGATAGATGGCGCAGACCTCGACCGTCCCGCCCTGCTGCATGATCGCCTGCATCAACCCCTGCGGGCTCGCACCCTGCGGCGGCTGCGCCGCCGTCGCCGTCGCCGGCGCCTCCCGCACGCCGAGATCACCCCCCGGCCCGCAGAGCAGCATGTGCACCTCCGCCCCCTTCTGCACCGCCTGCATGGTCAGGACCATCGCCACGAGCTGCGTCTGCGGCTCGGCCGCGGTCACCACCGTCACCAGCCGATCACTCTCCGCCTGGGCCGCCCCGGCCATCACCAGCATCGCACCAGCCGCCGACAAGCTGCGCTTCATCATCTCTCTCTCTCCATCATCAGTCTTCAAGAAGACCGGCAGGAGCACGCCGCCCTTGCCTTCCCGACAGGGTCACAGACCCCTGCATAGGCCTGTCGGATCGCCACCTCAGTGACTTCGTCACCAACGCCCCACCTTTCCGGGCCACGCCGCCCGCACCGACCCCGATCGCCATCGCCCAGCCTCGAAAGACAGCACGAGGGATCAGGGGAGGCGGCGCCTCCCCTGATCCCTCCGATACTGGACCTCACGCGCTTGCAGGCCATCGCCCCGACCTGACAAACCTTGCCCCGCGCCCTCGCCGCTGCCATCAACGCCAGCATGAACGGGAGCGAAGCATTCTCGCGCGTGAAGATCGACGCGCAATTGAAGGACGCCGGCTGGACCGTCGCCGATGGCCGCTCCATCCGCTTCGAAGTCCCGCTCGCCGACGGCACCCGCGCCGACTACGTCCTCTGCGACGAGCAGGGCAGGCCTTTGGCCGTCCTCGAGGCCAAGCGTGCTTCCGCCAGTCTCGGCGCCGCCGAGCCCCAGGCCGTCGCCTACGCCCGTGCCCTCGGCCTCGACCTCGTCTTCCGCGCCAACGGCGAGCAGGTCCGCTTCCGCGACCTCGCCTCCGACGCCCACTTCCGCCCCGTGGCCACCGTCTTCGCACAAGGAGACCTCGCCCGCCGCGTCGCGGTCAAGACGCTTCGCCGCGCGCCCAGCAGCATCGCCATCGACCGCCGCATCGTCGACCGCCCCTACCAGCGCGACTGTATCGACACCCTCTGCCGAACGATCGAGCAGGGCCGCCGCAAGCTCCTGGTCGAGATGGCGACCGGCACCGGCAAGACCCGCTCGGCCGCAGCCCTGCTCCAGCGCCTGTTCGAGGCCAACGCCGTAGCTCGTGCGGAGGCCGTCTTCGGCGGCGAGCAGCGCCTTGCGGATTTCCTCGCCTGGCTCAACGACGCCGTCTTCGCCGACGACGCCACCGGCGAAGGCCCGGGCATGGGCGCCGGCCATGCCTGAAATCTGCCGCTTCTTCGGCATGGTCGTCTTCATGTTCTACAACGACCACCCGCCGCCGCATTTCCATGTCCGCTACGGCGACCAGCGGGCGATCATCGATATCCGCAGCCTCGCCGTCCTCCAGGGCCGGCTGACGCCCAAGGCCCTTGCCCTCGTCACCGAATGGGCGGCATTGCACCAAAGCGAGCTCTTGGCCGTCTGGGATCAGGCCCGCACCGGCCAGCCGCTCGCCCGCATCGCCCCGCTGGAGTAGCCCCATGCTGCGTGGAAAAGCCCGATGCTGAAGGACATCACCACGGCCGAGCCCCGCACCGGCCACCGCCTCCATCTCCGCTTCGAGGACGGCGTCGAGGGCGAGGTCGACATCGCCTCCCTCGTCCGCTTCGAAGGCGTGCTGGCCCCGCTCGCCGACCCCGACACCTTCAGACAGGTCCGCGTCGACCCGGAAAGCGGCACCGTCGTCTGGCCCAACGGCGCCGACCTCGACCCCGACGTCCTCTACGCCGCGATCACCGGCATCCCCATCGCCGACCGCCTCGCCGCCTCCAGCGCCTCCTGACTGCCAGGTCGCTCACCCCCGAGATGCGCCGGGGCATCGACCGCATCCGCGACGACCTCTACAGCGGCGGCTTCCCCGACCCGCTGACCACACCAGCTCGGCTCGAGCACGCAAAGAGCGAAGAATCGCGGGGAGGCAAACCTCCCCGCGGGCCCCTCCGTTATTGGCCCTCGCAGGCTTGCACGCCACCGCTCCGACCGGACAAATCTTGCCTCGCCCGCCCGCCGCTGCCATCAACGCTAGCATGAACCGGAACGAAGCCTTCTCGCGCATTAAGATCGATGGGCAAATGAAGCACGTCGGCTGGAACCATGCTGACGGCCGCGGCATCATCGTCGACTACCCGATCACGGACGACACCGGCGCCAAAATCCCCCTCTGCGAGAGGAACCCTCGCGCCTATTCAGTCCTCGAAGCTCATCGCGGCCAAGCAACCCGGTTGCCGGAACAAGGGTGACATGCCACCACGCAGCCGCCAAAAGCGAGCGAAGCCCAAGGCGCCAGTCGATCAGCCGAGGGCGGAGCGCTTGCGCGATTTGCTCAGCAGCGCCAAGACCCTGGCCGTGCCGATCACCTGGACGACCGAAGGCCGGAATTTCCGCTTCCAGGTCCCGCTCGACATCGACGGTATCACCGAGCCGGGCCTCACCCTCATCGGCCATTGCCAGCACGGCCGTGCCGGACCGACACGTCTCGCTCAACCTCGCCTATCGCACACCGGAAGGCGCCGGCGGCACGTTCGAGCGCCTCGACTGGCGGCCGATTGACGCCCACAACAACAAGGGCAACGCCAGAGCAGACTTGGCGTGGAGGGAGATATTCGGAACGCACCACCATGCCTGGGCGCTCAACGAGCACCTGAGGATGGAGGAGGCGCTGGACGATCTGCCCGTCGCCGAGCCGGTGGAGCCCGAGCCGACGACCTGGGCCGAGCTGTTGCGGGTCGCAGCCAAAGTCTGGAAGATCGACGGCCTGCAGGACCTTCCGCTTCCACCGTGGGAGCCGAGTTTGCTATGAGTGACGTAGCGGGAGGAATCTCGGGGAGACCAACGATGGCCACGGCAATGAAGGTCGACCATGACCTCGCCACGCTGGCTGCCGAGGTGGCAGCCAGCCTCGCCTCGGCCGAGTTCTGGCAGGGCCGCGCCTATATCCGCACCCCTGTCCTCCTCCCCACCGGCTCTTTTGTCGTCGTCGTCATCGAGGAGGCCGGCCCCGGCACCTGGCATCTGAGCGACCTCGGCCAGGGCCTGGAACTGGCGGCCGACCTCGGCATCGAGCGCGGCTATCGCCAGCAGGCGGAAGCCATGGCAGCCAAGAGCGGCATCATCTTCAAGCGCGACACCTTCCTCGTCCAGAACCCCCGCCGCGATCAGCTGGCATCCGGCATCGCCTTCCTCGCCGACGCCGTCGCCAAATCCCTCGACCGCGCCCGCATCGCTGCAGCCGAGCGCCGCACAAACGCCGACATCGATCGCCTCGCCATCCGCCTCGGCCGCATCTTCGAGCCGAGGAACGTCAGGAAGAACGCCGACCTCCAGGGCGCCTCCACCCACCCCAATTCCCCCTGGCAAAAGGGGCGCCTCGACGCCCTGGTCACCACCGACCACGGACCCGCCGCCTTCGACCTCGTCACCCCCCACCCCAACTCGGTCGCCGCCACCACCACCAAGTTCCACGACCTGGCCCGCCTCGACCACCCCCGCCAACGCCAACTCCACTACCGCTGGCCCAGAGCCACCTGGCCATTCCAGCTCGACGCGTTCGAAGAAGACAGCCGGACGATCTACACGTCCGTGGGGTGAAGAAGAGAGATCCGGGAAGGCAGCGCCTTCCCGGGCCCATCCGGTCCTTCGGGTCGGCGGCGACCAGAGCGTCGGCGCTCAGTCCTCGACCAGGAGGCGATAACGCCCCATGCCGAGGGCCGCGTGACTGCCCACATGCGTCAGCGTCCCCAACGCCAGCCACGGCAGAAACGGCCCGAGCGCCCCCTCGAGCCTGAGCACCGGCACGTCACCCGCCATCGGGATCCGCCGGTCCTGGCGAAACGACCGCCGCTCCCACCGCTCCTGCGACGACGACAGGCACCGCATCGCCACCCCCGCCGCCATCGCCTTCAACCCCGCCCAGTCCGCCACCACCTCGCAATCCTGCCACCGCGCCAACCCGCTCACCCGGTTGCCGAGGCTGGCGAGCAGGCTCCAGAGCGCGGCATCCGCACTCGCGGGCCCCTCCCCCTTGAAGCGAATCGCCAAGGGGCTCTGAAACGCGAGGACCACCGCTTCCGCCGCCGGCACCACCACCCCCTCGCTGCTCCAGATCTGCCGATCCACCACCCGGCTCCCCGCCACATCCGGGATCCGCTCCCGCCAGGCCCGGACCAGCGCCGCCGCCGTCTCCTCCAGACACTCGCTGGCAAAACCGGTGAGCCCGACCTCGACCGCGAGCCCCGATCCCGCGGGCGAGAGCGCGACGAGCATGGGCTTGGGGATCTCCATGGCCTTGGTCAGCCGCCCCTGGCAGCGAAACAAGAAATCGAGAGCGCACGGCGGCCGCCACGGACAGGCCCCCCCGGCCACCGCCTCGGCCGACGCCGTCTCCTGCAGCACCGCCCCCAAGGCCCCCCTGACCCGCCCGGCGAGCGGCCCGAGCGTCACCCCCGGCGGCAGCCCCTCGACCACCAGCCGCACATGCCCGGTGAACCACTCGGCCGCCAGCTCCTCGACCGAAAGCCGCCGCAGCGGCCGCGCCAACCGCCCCGCCACCCCGCCCGCGTCGATCCCGCTCGAATCGCTGTCCATGCGCCAAAAAAAGCCTTGTCCGCCCCGACCGTGCAAGCCATGCTGACGATCGATCCAAGGGAGAAATCCGGCCCGAATCGCCGAGTCACCCTGTGGAAACGGGCCCAAATCCTTGACCCATATGGACAATCCGGCCAATCGGCCGACCGAACGGAGGGTAGGAAACGCGCCAGACCGACAAATTCTCCGAACCTTGTGGAATCCACGCCGAGAAAGCGTTTTGTCCCAAGGGTTTCCAGAGAGGCTCCCGGGAGCACCGCCGCTGAAGGAAGCGGATTGAGACGATGGCCGAGACCGGCGACGATCGAGGTCATGGCCCGGGAGCACCGCCGCTGAAGGAAGCGGATTGAGACCTCCGGCTTCGATGACG
>DAIRDJ010000055.1:20031-24468 GCA_036796215.1 Geminicoccaceae bacterium | reverse complement strand
AAGCGCATCCAGAACAAGGACATCAAGGAGCTGTTCAAGCTCATGGCGCGCGACGAATCGCGCCATGCCGGCTTCATCAACGACAGTCTCAAGGACCTTGAGATCGGGGTCGATCTCGGCTTTCTCACCAAGGCCAAGAAATACACCTACTTCCAGCCCAAGTTCATTTTCTATGCCACCTACCTCTCGGAGAAGATCGGCTACGCCCGCTACATCACGATCTTCCGCCACCTGGAGCGACATCCGGAGAATCGGATCCACCCGATCTTCAAGTGGTTCGAGAAGTGGTGCAACGACGAGTTCCGCCACGGCGAGGCGTTCGCCCTCCTGATGCGCGCCAATCCGCGGGTGCTCGAGGGTCTCAACAAGCTCTGGGTGCGATTCTTCGTGCTCGCGGTCTATGCGACGATGTATGTGCGTGACCATGCCCGTCCGCACTTCCACAAGGCGCTGGGCATCGATCCGACCGAGTACGACTACGAGGTGTTCCGGGTCACATCCGAGATCACCAAGCAGGTCTTCCCGCTGACGGTCGATATCGACAATCCACGATTCAAGGCCTGCCTCGAGAGCTTGCGTGAGACCGCCCAGGCGATCGGCGAGGCCGAGAAACAGGGCGGTGTCGCTGGCAAGGTCAAGAAGGCAGCGCTCGGCACCAAGGCGTTCTTCACCTTCGCCCGGCTCTACCTGATCCCGACCAAGAAGAACGAGCTGCCGGCGCAGATCCGCCTGCAGCCGGTCTGGTAGGGAGCGGCCACAGGTGTCCGGTTACGGTTGGCCCATTCTCGTGGTGCTCTTCGTCTGGTGGTTCTCGACCGGCGTCGTGCTCTTTGCCGTTCGCTCGCCGCGCGAGACCTACCGGTTGAGCCTCTGGCTGGCGACGGGCCTCATGGCGCTCGGCTTTTTCGGCATTGGCTGGAGCGCGCCCGAGGCCACCGTGACCGGCGCCTACGTCGCCTTCATCTCGGCCTTGCTGATCTGGGCCTGGCCCGAGATGACCTTCTTGATGGGCTACATCACCGGACCCCGGCGCCGACCGAGCCCGCCCGGCTGCGGCTTCGGCCAGCATTTCGTCTATGCGACGCAAGCCATTCTCTGGCACGAGCTCGCCATTGCCGCGGGCGGGCTCTGCATCCTCGCCTTGACCTGGGGTGCCGAGAACCAGATCGGCGCACTGACCTATCTCGTGCTTTGGGTGATGCGGCTCTCTGCCAAGCTCAACGTCTTTCTGGGCGTGCCCAACCTCGCCGAGCAGTTTCTGCCCCGGCATCTCCGGCACCTGAAGAGCTACTTCAAGAAGGCGCGGATGAACGTCTTCTTCCCGTTCGCGGTGACCGGCGCCACGGGCGCACTGGTGGTCTTGGTTGAGGTCGCCACTGCCGCCGACGCCACATCGTTCGTGTTGGTCGGCTATACGCTGGTCGCCACCATCCTGGCGCTGGCCATCCTCGAGCATTGGTTTCTGGTCCTGCCCTTGCCCGATGCCGCTCTTTGGACCTGGGCGCTCAAGGCCGCCGAGCGCACTCGCACTGAACCCGGTGGCGAAGCCCACCACTTCATCCCGACCCCGAGCCTGATCCCGGCCGCTTCGATTCAACGGAGGCAATGATGCAGTATGACGGCTTCTTCAAGACCCAGCTCGACGGTCTGAGAGAGGAGGGCAACTACCGTATCTTTGCCGATCTCGAGCGGCATGCGGGCAACTTCCCGCGGGCAACCCACTATCGCAACGGCAGGCGGGCCCAGGTCACCGTCTGGTGCTCCAACGACTATCTCGGCATGGGCCAGAACCCGACCGTCATGGATGCCATGCACGAGGCGATCGACCTCTGCGGCTGCGGGGCCGGCGGCACGCGCAATATATCGGGTACCAACCACTACCACGTGCTGCTCGAGCGCGAGCTTGCCGACCTCCACCAGAAGGAGGCCGCCCTTCTATTCACCTCCGGCTATGTGTCGAACTGGGCTGCCCTCGGCACGCTCGCTTCCAAGCTGCCGAACTGCGTGGTGCTCTCGGATGCCGGCAACCACGCCTCGATGATCGAGGGGATTCGCCAGAGCCGTGCCGAGAAGATGATCTTTCGCCACAACGACCCCGCGGAGCTTGACCGCAAGCTCGCCACCACGGCGCCCGGCCAGCCCAAGATCGTCGCCTTCGAATCGGTTTACTCGATGGACGGCGACATTGCTCCGATCAAAGAGATCTGCGAGGTTGCCAAGCGGCATGGTGCCTTGACCTATCTCGACGAGGTGCACGCCGTGGGGCTCTACGGGCCGAGGGGCGGTGGCATCGCCGAGCGCGAGGGGCTGATGGACTGCCTCGACGTCATCGAGGGCACGCTCGGCAAGGCCTTTGGTGTCATGGGTGGCTATATCACGGGCTCGGCTGCACTCTGTGATTTCGTTCGCAGCTTCGCCTCCGGCTTCATCTTCACGACGGCCCTGCCGCCAGCCTTGGCGGCTGGTGCGCTCACCAGCATCCGCCACCTCAAGGAGAGCTCGGTCGAGCGTGACAGGCAGAAGGAGCAGGTCGCGAAGGTGCGTGTCCGGCTCGACGCCGTCGGCATCCCACACTTGGCGAACGACAGCCATATCGTGCCGGTGATGGTCGGCGATCCGGTCCGCTGCAAGCGGATCAGCGACCAGCTGCTCGAGCAGCACGGCATCTACGTCCAGCCGATCAACTACCCGACCGTGCCGCGTGGTACCGAGCGGCTGCGCGTGACCCCTTCGCCGCTGCACAGCGATGCCGATATCGATCATTTCATTCGTGCCCTCTCGGCGGTCTGGGCAGCCGTCGGCATGAAGGAAGCCGCCTGACGGCACACTTGGTCCCTAGGCGTCAGAAATGGCCGAGAGACGGCTCTGCTGCTGGGCGGCCGACCGAATCGAACGATGGGCCGCCTTGTTTTCGAACGGTTTATCCTTCATCGATTGCTTGATCTCGATCAATGTGCAGCTAGTTGGAATTCCGCAGTTATTAATGTGTCAGAAAACGAAACCCTGGCACTCTTATAGCGATATCTCGGGGGATGTGGGCGATGCAGCAAGCTGCGAGCTCGTTCGGCCGGATCGGCCCCAATGCCATCATTCAACTCGCGGCAGTGCTGGATGATCGAGCTGGTGCGGCACCCGTGCGCCGGCTCTTCGAGGCTGCCGGGATGCCACATTATCTCGATGCCATGCCGCGAGACATGGTCGACGAGCAGGAGGTGTGCACGCTTCATGCGACGCTGCGTGAGCAGCTCGGCCCGGCTTGCGCTCAGGCGCTCTCACGCGCAGCGGGCCGGCGGACTGCCGGCTATCTGTTGCAGCACCGGATCCCGAAGCCAGCGCAATGGCTCTTGCGACGGCTACCAAAGCCCCTGGCCGTCCGGCTGTTGCTACAGGCCATCGAACGGAACGCATGGACATTTGCCGGCAGCGGTGCGTTCTGCGCCGTCTACGGCAGACCGGCGCGCCTCGGCATCACCCACAACCCGCTCTGCCGCGGGCTGAAGAGCGAGACCCCGGCGTGCGATTTTTATGCCGGAACGTTCGAGGCCTTGTTTCGCGACCTCATCAACCCCGAGGCCAAGGTGCGTGAGGTAACCTGCGAAGCAATGGGCGATGCCGCCTGCGTGTTCGAGCTCGACTGGTAGAGCTTTCACGAAGGCGCTACTGGGGCGAGACCATCGACCGGGCGATCGCGCGGCCGCGGCGCGTGCCACCTAACCGTTCGGATCGCCCATCGCCCATCCGCGTTCCCTGCGGTGCCGTGAGACAGACGGGTTCGGCTTCGAGCCGGGACCCCGCGCAGCATCCGCTGACCAAGGAGCGCTATTGCGCATCTTGCGACGGCTCGCGGACGGTCAAGAGGAGCAAGATACCACCCACGGTCAACAGGACCACCACCATCGCCATCCCGGCACGCTGGGTCTCGAAGAGACTGGTGGCAGCACCGAAGAGAAAGGGCCCCAAGAAGGCCGTGAGCTTGCCAGACAGGGCATAAAGGCCGAACATCTCGGTTCGCTGCTCGGCTGGGGCGAGGCGCGCCATCAACGTGCGGCTGGCCGACTGGGCCGGACCGACGAAAAGGCCGATCAGCACCCCGAGCACCCAGAAGGTCGTCTTCTCCTCGGCAACGAGGGCGGCGATGCCGAAGAGGACGAGCCCGCCGATCGCGAAGAGGATGGTGTTTTTCGAGCCGATTCGGTCGTCGATGAAGCCGAAGAGGAAGCTGCCGATGCCGGCCGAAAGGTTCAGTGCGATGGCAAAGAGGATGATCTCCTGGGTGGTCATGCCAAACGTGCCGGCAGCATAAATGCCACCGAAGGCAAAGAGCGTGTTGAGGCCGTCGTTGTAGATCAGGCGGGCAAAGAGAAAGCGCAGCACCTGGCTCCTCGGGCCGAGCCCTTTCAGCGTCGTCCAGAGGTTCTTCAGCCCGACCTGCATGGC
>DAIRDJ010000055.1:0-19931 GCA_036796215.1 Geminicoccaceae bacterium | reverse complement strand
GGTGAGGCCGGAAAGGGCGATCGCGAAGCCCCATTGCGTGGTGCCCTCGATCTCGTTCGCGGCGACACCCTGGGTGAAGTAGGCGGCGAACACGAAGGTGATGATGACGGCGAAGAAGGGGCTCGTTGCCCAATCATAAAGCGCCCAGCAGAACAGCTGGCGCGGGGTCGCCGTGGCTCCGCTCATCCCGGCTGCCTCGCTGTCGATCCGGGTCTCGAGCGCAATGGCTTGGCTCCTCGCACACGGCTGGGGCAATTGGAGGTGGCAATGACCCGCCCGGCGCGTGGTCAGCAGCCTGTTAGACGGTTCAAGTGGTGGCCGGCAAGGGGAACCGCGATCGTTGAGCCTCTCGGGACGCGCAGCCACAGCAAAGGCCCTGACATATCACGCTATGTCTTGCAACGTCTCCGGATTGGCCGACGGCAGGGCTGTTCCTAGGGTCCGAGCGAAGGACAGGCGGCGGCACTGATGGTCGAGCGACCCTGCAGGGCGCTCGTGCGCCTCGGCCCATGACATTCTGCGACGGAGGGTGCCTTTGATGGATATCCCGGTGGCCGAGCCGAGCTTGTTCGGGGTGGCGTTCGATCGATCGCACGTGGCGGTCGTCGTGCTCGGCGCCGACGCCGAGCTCTTGGCAGCGAACCCGGCGGCCCGCAATCTGCTCGGCGATGGTCGGCGGATCGATGCCGCACGCCTGATCGAGCTCGCCGCCCTCGGTCTCGACGCCGCCGATGCCCGCAGAACGCCGCAGGTGCACCGCTTCGGCGAGCGGGACTGCCAGCTGCATCGGATGCGCTACCGGACGCCGGAAGACGTGCCGTTCGTCGTGGTCGAACTCGTCGATGTGACCGACCCTCGCCGCCGTGAACAGCAACTTCTCGACCGGCTCGAGCGGGACGCCCTCACCGGATTGACCAGTCGAGAGGCGTTCTTCACCGCGGCCAAGGCCCTGATCGACGAGCGACGCCGGGCGTTTCGGCCACTCTCCGTCGCGATGATCGATCTCGACGACTTCAAGGCCGTCAATGACGAAACGGGTCATGCCACAGGTGACCGGGTCCTGGCCGGGATCGCCGCCTGCTGCCAGCAGAGTCTGCGCGACGGCGACATCATCGGCAGGCTCGGCGGCGACGAGTTCGCGGCCCTTCTGCCCGGGGCCGGACCGGTCGATGCCCAACTCGCGACCGAGCGGATCAGGCGGGCGGTGGCGCGCGCCGCCGGCAGTCCGGCCTTGGCCGGGCGGACCATCACCTTGAGCATCGGCCTCGCCCTCTACCGCGACGGTGAAGGCGAGATCGGCCCCGCCCTGGAGCGGGCCGATCAGACGCTCTATGCGGCCAAGGCGGCTATCGGCGGGCGCCGCCGGCGCCCCTGACTTGCCGGCCTTCCCGCCGCTCACAGACGCCGACGCAAAAGGTCGACCAGATGCGCCGCACCCGCACCGGCGAGCAGGGCCGCCGGCAGCGGCCAGGGAAGGCCGGCAGCGGCGGTGCGCCAGGCGAGCAGGAGGCAGGCCCCGGCCAGCAGGAACGGCAAGGTGCGTCCGAGGGTGGGACCGCGACCGGTGAGCCTGTGACCAAAGAGGATCAAGAGCCCCTCGATGACGAGGACGGCGAGCGCGAGGTCGGCGATCCGGCCGGTGTCAAAGAGAGCTTGCATGGGTCATCTCCGCTTACGGGTCCGGTTGCCGTATAGCGGCTGCCCGGCCGCTTGCCAGCCAGGCTCGGCGCGGGTTGTTCAGGAGGCTCAGTGACCCGCATCCTGACGGTAGTCGAAGACATCGAGATCCTGAAGCGGCTCTTGGGAGCTACTCGCCACCGACGCGTGGATCACAGGCCGGCGCCTGCAGGTCGGATTTGGAGCACGGCGGCCTGACTGGGGGCACCGGCCACCGGGCTGGCGGTAGCGCTCGCGGACGGCTACGAAGCGGCGCGCGTGTTCTTTCGAGGCCGACCCTTGCCCGATCTCGTCCTGCTCTTCACGTCGGCCTTTCTCGCCGCCACCATTCTACCCTTCCCGTCCGAGGTGACGCTTGCCGGCTTGCTCTATGCGGGTCGGGCCGAGGTCGCGGCCCTTTGGCTGGTGGCGACCTTGGGCAACACGCTCGGCTCGATGGTCAATTGGGGCCTCGGCCGATTTGCCCTGCGGTTTCAGGATCATCCGCGGTTTCCCGTCCGACGAAATCGTCTGGGTCGCGCCCAGCGATGGTTCAACCGTTTCGGGATCTGGACGCTGCTCCTTGCCTGGCTACCCGTGATCGGCGATGCGTTGACGCTGGTTGCCGGCATTATGCGCACGCCCGCCCTTTGGACGTTGGCTCTCGTCGGCCTGGGCAAGGGCGCCCGCTATGCCGTCGTCATTGGGCTTGCGGGCTGACGTTCAGGCGTGCCCGGAGAGCGCGCGTCCGGGCAGGCTCTGGGCGCCGTAGCGCGCGTCCCAACCGTCTTGCACGGTCTGCAGTGCTGCCATGGCCGGCAGCACATCATCGGGCGTGACGCGGGGGCGGCGGCGGGTCCGGCAGGCCCCGACGAAATCTTCGAGAACGTAGCGGCAGAGGGCCAGCTCGGTCTCGATCGGCGTCGGGCCGGACCGGGTGGTGAGCCGCGCGTTCGGGATGTCGATCAGGTAGCTGTCCCGGTCGGTCGAGATGGTCGCTTCATTGTGCTTCAGGTGGCTCAGATAGGTCAGGAGGATGTGCGCCGCAGCGCCATTCCGCCGAGCCAGGGTGAGTTGGGTGGCCATCGCCGTGCCGGTCCGCGGATCGACGGGCGCCAGCCAGCCCGTGGTCTCCAGCTCGGGGCCGAGGAGCCAGCAGGTGAGATCGACCAGGTGGCAGCCGTGATGCCAGAGGATGTTGTCGGTCCAGCTCCGCCGGTAGCCGGTGGCGCCCACATTCTGCAGCCGGTGGATCAAGAAGCGCCCCTCGACGAAACCGAGGTTCTCGTCCGCTGCCTCGAGGCGCTCCTTGAGTGCGATCAACGCAGGGCGGTGCCGCCAGGGATGACAAACCGCAACCACCCGGTCGCTGCCTGCTGCGGCTTCGGCCACCTGTCGCGCACCTGCGAGGTCCATGGCGATCGGGATCTCGATCAAGACGTGCTTGCCGGCCCGGGTGGCCGCGTGCGCATGCGCCACGTGTGCCTCGGACGGGCTGGCGACGATCACCGCATCGATCTCGGGGTCGGCCAGCATGGCATCGAGATCGGTGGAGGCGTGGAGGTAGCCGTGCTCGGCCGCAAAGGCGCGGGTCGCGTCATCGCGCCGGCCGACGATGGTGTGCGGCACGGCCGCAAGCCCGGCGAGGTTCTGGCTGTGCCAGACCCCCATCATGCCGTGGCCGATCATGCCGATGCGGATGGGGGGATCTTCTGCCATGCTCTCGAGACTCCCGTTGTCGCGACTGACCGTCGATAGTCCGCTCGGCAACGACTGTCGATCCGGCGGACAGGGGCGGCTGCCGAAAAGGTCTTTCCCGGGGCGCCCTGACGGACCATGCTCGCTCTTGCGCACCGATCCGTCGGCCTTGGAGGGGCAGCCATGTGGCCAGACCGTCGACTCTGCGATCGGCTCGGCATCGAGCACCCGATCATCCAGGCACCCATGGCGGGCTCCGCAACCCCGGCACTCGCTGCGGCAGTCGCCAATGCCGGCGGCCTCGGCTCGCTCGGCTGTGGCACTATGCGGGCGGACGAGGTGCGTGACGCAACGGTGCAAGTCAGGGCCGGCACCAATCGCCCCTTCAATCTCAACTTCTTCGTCCATCCGCCGCCGGCGACCGAGCCCGCCGTCGCGGCGCGCACGATCGAACGGCTGAAGCCCTACTACGAGGCGGTCGGCAAACCACCGCCACCGGCGACGCTACCCGACCTGCCGGGTGGTTTCGACGAGGCGACACTGGAACTGCTGCTCGAGCTCAAGCCACCGGTCGTCAGCTTCCATTTCGGCGTTCCGGACGCAGCGGCGATCGAGGCACTCAAGGCGGCGGGCGTCGTGCTCCTCGCTTCGGCGACCACGGTTGCCGAGGCGCGTTACCTTGCCGAGGCTGACATCGACGCGGTCATCGCCCAAGGCTACGAGGCCGGTGGTCATCGCGGCTCGCACCAGCCGACCCGGGCCGCCGATGGGATCGGCCTCATGGCCCTCGTGCCGCAGATCGTGGATGTGATCGACCTGCCGGTCATCGCCGCGGGCGGGGTCGGCGACGGGCGCGGGATCGCCGCGGCTATGGCACTCGGCGCCTCGGGCGTGCAGCTCGGCACGGCTTTTCTCTCCTGCCCCGAAGCTGCGACCGATCCCGTGCGCCGGGCCGCCATCGCGGCTGCGACCGACGAGGACACCATGGTGACCGAGGCGATTTCCGGCCGCGCTGCGCGGGCGAGACGAAGCCGCTACGCCGAGGCAATGGCCGTGTCGTCCGAGCCGCTACCCGACTTTCCGCAGCTCTATGCACTGACGGGGCCGCTGGTCGCAGCACACCAGGGCGAGCTGGACGGTGCCGTCGGCTTCCACCTCTATGGGCAGGCGGCCTCGCTCAACAGGGAGCTGCCCGCGGCCGATCTGGTCGCGAGGCTAGTGGCCGAGACGGCAGCCGTCTTCGCCGTCTCGGCCCGTGCCCTGTCGGACGGCGCGCCAGTTGGCTAGAGGTTGAGCTGGTAGCTCGCCTGCACCCAGCGATAGCTGCCGTCGGCGGTCTTGTCGACGAAGCCCACGGCGGGGAAGGGCATGTGGTAGCCGGTGACCGGGATGCGCTCGGCATTGGCCATGTCGAAGAGGCGCTTTCTGGTCGCGACGGCCGCTTCCTTGTCCATGTCGAAGCGGACGTGCCAGTCGGGCTGCTGGACCGAGAGCAGATAGTGGTTGGCGGCATCGGCCCAGAGCATGAGGCGCCGGCCGGCACTCTCGATGTGATAGGCCATGTGGCCCGGGGTGTGGCCGAAGGCGGCGATGGCGTCGATGCCGGGGGCCACCTCGCCCGCGTCGCCGATGAAGCGCATCTTCTCGGCCAGGGGCACGACATTGCTGCGCACCAGGGCGGCGACACCCTCGGTCGGGCCGCCGAGCCGGTCGTCGTCGCTCCAGAAGTCGTACTCGACCTGGCCCATGACGTAGGCGGCATTGGCGAAGGTCGGCACGCCGTCGCTCATCAGCCCGCCGATATGGTCGGGGTGGAAATGGGTGATGACCAGCGTGTCGACCTGCCCGGCGGTGTAGCCGGCGGCCTCGATGGCGGTGATCAGATTGCCGGCGCCGGGCCGGCGGCCGGCGGGATTGCCGCCGTCGAAGAGGACGAGATTGTCGCCGGTGTTGACCATGACGGGCGTGAAGCTGATCTCCATCCGGTCCGTCGGCAGGAAGTTCGCCTCGGCGAAGGCGGCGACCGCCTCGGCCGGCTGGTTCTCGCCGAAGATCGGGTGCGGGCCGTCGAGCTGCACCGCCCCGTCGAGCAGCGTGGTGACCTCGAAATCGCCGAGCTGAAACCGGTAGTAGCTGGGCCGGGCCGGGCCGAGCATCGGTGCGGCGGCCATGGCGCGCCGGCCGCCGACGAGACTTGGTGCCACGAGAGCGGCACCGGCGGCGAGCAGGGTCTTGCGCCGGTCGAGGATCATTCTGCGTCTCCTGATTGTTTAATGAGCGCAAGATAGGTGTCGGTGGACGCTGGGCGAGGGGGCGGCGATAACAACGTCATGAAGGCTGGCACGTCACGGGACTGCCATGGTCCGTGCCTAGCCTCGCCAATGCCGCGATGCGCGGCCAGCTTCGGGAGGGCAGGGGATGAGCGCCGAGAAAGCCGCCGACGGCACGGAGAGCTGGGTCGATCTCGAGCTTCAGGACAGCTTCGACGAGGAGCTGGAGATGGAGTTCGACGACGAGCGGATCGCCCGCGAGCTCCGTTCGATCACCGATTTCCGCCACAAGACGGTGGTCGAGCGGCGCACCTATTTCCGCGAGCTCTTTCGCCTGCAGGCCGAGCTGATCAAGCTGCAGGACTGGGTGATCCACAAGAAGCTCAAGGTGGTGGTGCTGTTCGAGGGGCGCGACGCCGCCGGCAAGGGCGGGGTGATCAAGCGGATCACCCAGCGGCTCAACCCGCGCGCCGCCCGGGTCGTCGCCTTGCCGGCACCGACCGAGCGCGAGAAGACGCAGTGGTACTTCCAGCGCTACGTGCCGCATCTGCCGGCCGGCGGCGAGATCGTGCTCTTCGACCGCTCCTGGTACAACCGCGCCGGGGTCGAGCGCGTGATGGGCTTCGCCAGCGAGGACGAGGTCGCCCAGTTCTTCCACGACGTGCCAGAGTTCGAGCGGATGCTGGTCCGATCGGGCATCATCCTCATCAAGTACTGGTTCTCGATCACCGACCAGGAGCAGCAGCTGCGCTTTTTGATGCGCATCCACGACCCGATGAAGCAGTGGAAGCTGAGCCCGATGGACCTGCAGTCCCGAGTCCGCTGGGAGCAGTACACCAAGGCCAAGGAGGAGATGCTCGAGCGCACCAACATCAAGGAGGCCCCCTGGTCGATCGTCGAGGGCAACGACAAGAAGCAGGCCCGGCTCAACTGCATCGCCCACCTCTTGCAGCAGATCCCCTACGAGGAGGTACCGCACGACCCGATCACGCTGCCCGACCGGGTGTTCAACCCAGACTACGAGCGCAAAGTGCTGCCGGACGAGCTCTACGTGCCTAAGGTTTATTGAGGCCGAGCGCTGTGCCTTCTTCCGAAACCGTGGCATGAGCGCGGCAACCGACCACGGTCGAAAACAGGGGAGGCACCGGGATGGGCAAGGTCACGACCAATGACGGCGTCGAGCTGCACTACGAGGAAGCGGGTAGCGGTCCGGCGATCGTCCTGGTCCCGGGCTGGTCGCAGACCGCCGCCCAGTTCCAGGCCCAGCTCGACGGCCTCCAGGACCGCTACCGGCTGATCGCCGTCGACATGCGCGGCCACGGGCAATCGGCAAAGCCGGAGCACGGCTACCGCATCCCCCGACTCGCCAAGGACGTCCACGACGTGCTGGCCGCCCTCGATCTGGAGGATGTCACCCTGCTCGGCCACTCGATGGGCTGCTCGGTGATCTGGTCCTATCTCGACCTCTTCGGTCCGGAACGAGTCAAGAAGCTCGCGCTGATCGACCAGATGCCGTTCATCACCGCCAACCCGGACTGGGCCGAGCAGGAACGGATCGATTCGGGCGCCATCCTCGACCAGACGACGCTCTATCCGACGATCAACGGTCTCGCCGGGCCGGACGGTATCCAGGTGACGACCGATTTCGTCGGCGGGATGTTCACGCCCGCCTACGATCGCGCCAAGGTCGCCTGGGTCATCCAGCAGAACCTGAAGCTGCCCCGCCGGCACGCCGCGACCCTGCTCTACAACCACGCCACCCAGGACTGGCGCGACGTCATCCGCCGGATCACCCTGCCGACCCTGATCGTCGGCGGCCGCAAGAGCCTGATCCCCTGGCCCTCGCAGGTCTGGATGCAAAGCGTGATCCCGGGCTCGAGGCTGGAGATCTTCGAGGAGGACGAGGGCGGCAACCACTTCATGTTCATGGAGAAGCCGGAGAAGTTCAACGCCGTGTTGGCCGACTTCGTGGGGTAGCCGGTTCGTCGAGCAAGTGGCATCCTCAAGCAATGACGGTGCCCGTGACGGTAGGCTCGGTGGCCGCCAAGCTTCCGGCGTCCCGCGCGAGGGAGACGGATGCTGGCTATCGATCCACAAGCGCTGAGTGATTCCGAGCTCGACCACCTGATCGACAATCATCGTCGACACGACAAGGCCCATGCTGAGCTCTACCTTGCCGCTTTGGCTGAAAGAGCCCGCCGGCGCGGGAAAAGGCTCAGCTTCGAGAAGTCTTTCGACCTGATCCGCGCCGCCGCCAGAGAAGGACGATACTCGCGCTTCAAGGAGCTGGCCGATGCCAGTGCCGCCCGCCTATTGGGCCACTCGGTGGCGGACGGGGCGCAGCTCCTGCGAGACCAGCAGACGGAGGTCTTCGCGTGGGCGCAAGCGACCGGCGATTGCCAATCCAATGAGGGCTGAGCTTCGGGTGCTGATGGGACTTCTCACCCCCGCGCCGGGAACACCCCGGACATCACCCGAAAGCCGGGCAGGCGCTTGAAGCGGTCGTGCCAGCGGCGCAGCGCCGGGTAGTCGTCGCGCGGCAGATCGGCGTCCTCGGAAAGGGCGGTGTAGGGGAAGCAGGCGACATCGGCGATGGTGGGGTGGGGCCCATGGACGAGCCAGGGGTGGTCCTGGTGTTCCTGGAACCAGAGATGCTCGTCGAGGACCCGGAGCAGGCGCTTGCCGGTCTTGCGGGCGCTTTCGGCATCGAGGTCGAAGCCGAAGGCGTCGTGCAGGCGGGCAGCAGCGATGGAGGCCGTAAGATCAACGGCGAAGCCCAGCCACTCGGCGATCCGGCCGTTGCGGGCGGGATCGGCGCCGTAGCCCCACTGGCCGGTCGGATCGTAGCGGGCGGCCAGATAGGTGAGGATGGCGTTGGCATCGCGGATGACGGCGCCCTCGTCCTCGATCACCGGCAGCTGGCCCAGCGGATTGAGCTCGAGGAACCAGTCGCTCTTGTGCTCGAAGCCGGGGTGGAAGTCGACGTGGCGGGTGCGGTGCTCGACGCCCAGAAAGCCCAGCATCAGCCGGATCTTGTAGCAGTTGCCGGAGAGCTCGTAGTCGTAGAGGGTCAGCATAGGGCGGCTCAGAGATCGAGCACGAGGCGGGGGGTTCGGCTGCGCGAGACGCAGGCCATGAGGCAGTCGCCCCTGGCCTTCTCGCTCTCGCTCAGGTGCACGTCCTGGTGATCCGGCACACCGTCGAGCACGGCCACCCGGCAGGTGCCGCAGGCCCCCTGCTCGCAGGAGGTGGTGATGCCGATGCCGTGCTCGCGCAGCACCTGGACGATGCTGCGGCCTGCGGGAACAGGAAGGGTCCGCGCCGAGCGG
Organism: Geminicoccaceae bacterium; assembly: GCA_036796215.1. Taxonomy (GTDB): domain Bacteria; phylum Pseudomonadota; class Alphaproteobacteria; order Geminicoccales; family Geminicoccaceae; genus SLRI01. The sequence goes on along the minus strand of DAIRDJ010000055.1, from coordinate 10,978 downwards.
GCAAGGGCGATCTCGAAGGCGGTCGACTGGTCGAGCGGTGTCTCGTTCTTGAAGTATTCGAAGTGGACGGCGGCCTCGGGCCAGCCGGCCTCGGCCGCGAGCCGTCGGGTGAGATCGAGCATCGCGGGCGGGCCGCAGACATAGAGTTCGTGCTTCTCGCCGCGCCGGGCGAGGATCGCTCGAAGTGCCACGGCAGTGGCCTCTGGGTCGAGGCCGAGATGCCGCTCGACCGTCGGGCCGAGCCGGTCGAGGGCGTCCCTGAAGGGCAGGGCTGCGGCATCGCGGGCGAAGGCGTGAAGCGTGAAGGAGCGCCGGTCGGCGGCGAGTGTGCGGGCCATGGCGAGCAGCGGCGTCAGGCCGATGCCGCCGGCGATGAAGACGGTGTGCAGCGCATCGCGGCGGAGCGGGAAATTGTTCAAGGGCAGCGAGACGGCCAGCACGTCGCCCTCGCGCACGGTGTCGTGCAGGCAGGCCGAGCCGCCCCGGCCCGCGGGCTCGCGCTTGACGCCGATCACATAGCCCGTGCTGTCGTCCGGGCCGTTGGTGATCGAGTATTGGCGCACCAGGCCGTTCGGCAAATGGACGTCGATGTGCGCACCGGGCTGGCAGGCGGGCAGATCGCCTTTCAGCGGCTCGAGGCGGAAGGCCGTGATGTCGCTGGCGACCGGCGTCCTGGCCGCGACCCGGACGCTAAGCGTGCCCCGGGCGCCCAGGTTCCCGGCCGGCAGGCCCGCGAGCTCGGCTGCGACGGGGCGGAACTTCTGCGGGATCGGCTGGACGGGCGGACGGGGCAGGGCCTCCAGGTGGTCACGCAGCCGGCTGAGGCGGTTGTTCCAGGCCCGGAGTGCTTCGAGGGCGTTCTCCGGCGGCTCCCGCAGGATGCCGCGGATCACCGCCCGGCCGGCATCGACCGGCTGCACGAGAAAGGTGACGGGCGCGTCGGCAAAGGCCTGGGCCAGCGCCCCCTCGACATCGACCGGTGGCACGTCGAGGGGGATCGGGCGAAGGACGAGGCCGGCCTCGGACAGGGCCGGGATCGTCGCCGGGTCGGCTTCGGCATCGAGCGCGGTCCAGACCAGGCCGTGCCGCTCGATCGCGGGGTAGGTGCGGTTGCAGATGGTCCGCGCCGGCGCGTCGGCCGGATGCGCCGGGATATAGGTGCAGCCGGCCGTGCGGTTGGCGTAGCGCCAGCCGTGGTACTGGCACATCAGCTCGAAGCCCAGATTGACGCCGATGGTGAGCCTGACGCCGCGGTGCAGGCAGCGGTTCTCCCAGACATTGACGTGGCCGTCATCGGCCCGCCAGCAGGCCAGCTCCTGGCCCCAGAGCCGGCCGGCGAAGACGTGGCGGGGGACGAGGTCGCTGGCGCACGCGATGGGCTGAAAGGTCAGGCGCTGCGCGTGGTCGAGCATCAGGCAGCGGCCGGGATGACGCCGTAGCGGAGCCCCTTGGCGGTCAGCCAGCGGCGATAGGCGATCGACGACTTGTCGGCGCGGATCGGCGTCTCGGCCCGGGGATCGAGCGGCAGCCGGCGGGGCAGCTGGTTCTCGAGGATCGGCTTGTCCTGGCCGAAGATGGTGAGCTGGAAGTGGCGGATGGCGCCCACCGTGCTGACCTCGTCGACGATCGACATCATCGGGTGGCCGATGACCCGTTCCTCGCCGACCGGCTGGACGAAGAGGGCGATCGCGTCGAAGCGGGCAGGGTCCGGCGCACTCGTCTTGTAGAGCACGGCGCAAAAGGGGTGCGGCACCCGGTAGACATACTCGACCTCGGCGCCGCCGACAGACGCGGCAGCGGCCTGCGGCTGCCAGAAGCGGCACTCGGTGGCGACCACCTCGTCCTTCACCTCGTCGATGGTGACCGTGTACTCCTTGACCTCGGTGTGCGGCTCCTCGCCCAAAAGCCCGGTGTGGACGAAGGGGAAGTGGCCCATGTCGAGGAAGTTCTCGATGGCGCGGGGAGCGGAGACGCGAATCTGCACCGAGCCCGTGCAGACGTTCTTGCGGTCGGGCTCGTCGTATTCGGGGATCGAAAAGAGCGGGGCCGGATCGCCGAGGCTCGTCCAGAGAAAGCCGTAGCGCTCGAGCACGGGGAGTGGGCGACCGGCTGCGTCGGTGACCGAGGGAGTGCCATCGAGGGCGCGGGTCAGGGTCAGCCGCTGCTCGAACAGGGTGGTCGGGCGGGTTGCGCCGGCGGGCAGGCCCTCGGCCACGAAGGCCACGTGCCAGAGGTCACGGATGACGAGGTCGAGCGTGGTCGACACGCGGGCGTTCCAGTATTATGGGGCGTTTCGGCATTGGCTTAGCTGCCGGCACGACGCGGGTTCAAGAGGAAAGCGACGCCGCCTCGGCTAGCGACAGCGCCTTGCCGTGAAAGAGTTCCGGGCCTTGCGCCAGCCGGTGGAGGAATCCCTGGTCGGCTGTCGCGAACCGGCAGTCGTTGTCGAGGGCTAGCGCCAGATAGAGGCAGTCGTAAGCCGGATGTCCCAGCTCGATCGCGATCCGGGCGGCGGCGGACAGCAGGGCACGGGTGGGCAGGATCTCGACGTCGGTGCGCTCCAAGACGCGTGCAGCAAACAGTGCTTCGTCGCGCAACAGCTCGCCCCGCTGCACCTTCTTCCAGAGGATGTTGGCGCATTCGGCGACCAGGAGCTCTGGAGCGAGTAAATGGATGCGGTTACGCAGGGTCAGCGCCTCGGCCGTGCCCTCCTCCTCGACGACCCATTTGATGACGATGCTGGCGTCGACGACGAGCGTCGTCAACGACTGTCGCGCGCCTCGCGCAGCAGGACCTCCGAAGGCGTCTGCTTGCGGCCGCGCGTCAGTTCCCGGAGCTCGGCCGCGAGCGTGTCGAAGGAGGGCTCGACCTCGGCCGCGAGTGCTTGCCGCAGAATCTCGCGATGCTCGGCCTCGGCCGAGCGGCCATGCCGGGCCGCTCGTCGCTTGAGCCGCGCGATCAGCTCGTCGTCGAGGTTGCGCACATGCAGATTACCGGCCATCACCTGCTCCGTGAGATCACTGGGCACAGTGATCTCACGGACAAACGGCGACTGTCAATCGGCGATCGCCTTCCGCAGCCGCCCGAAAAGAGGCGCCCGAGAGAGTCGCTCAGTTCGGCAGCGAGCCCGAGATCCCCTCGACATACCAGTCCATGCCGGCGAGTTCCGCGTTGGTCATCGTCACCCCCTCGGGCACGACCACCTCGCCGGCCTGGTTGCTGAGCGGGCCGGTGAAGGGGTGGAAGCTGCCGTCGGTGATCGAGGCCGTGATCGCCATGGCCTCCTCGGCCACCTCGGCGGGAACGCGCTCGTTGATCGGGGTGATGCGGATCACGTCCTCGGCCATGCCGCCCCAGAAGTCGTGGCTCGCCCAGGTGCCGTCCATCGCCGACTGCACGCGCCCGATATAGTAGGGCCCCCAGTCGTTGACGACGGCGGTGATGTGTGCGGTGGGCCCGAAACGGGTCATGTCGGAGGCCTGGCCCACCGCCCACACACCGCGATCCTCGGCGACCTGCAAGGCCGCCGGGCTGTCGGTGTGCTGGATGATGACGTCGACCCCCTGGTCGATCATCACGCCCGCAATCTCTGCCTCGCGCGCCGGATCGTACCAGGTGTTGGCCCAGATGATGACCATCTCGACGTCGTCGCGGACCGCCTGGGCACCCAGCATCACGGCGTTGATGTCGCGGATCACCTCGGGGATCGGGAAGGAGGCGATGTAGCCGATCTTGCCGCTCTCGGAGAGCTTGCCGGCGAGGAAGCCCGAGACGTAGCGGCCCTGGTAGGTGACCGAGAGGTAGGTCGCGAGGTTGTCGGCGCGCTTGTAGCCGGTGGCGTGCTCGAAGATCACGTCGGGGAACTGCTCGGCCATGGCGGCCGTGGCGTTCATGAAGCCGAACGATGTGGTGAAGATCATCTCGTGGCCGGATGTCGCCATCTGGCGGATCACCCGCTCGGTGTCCGCCCCCTCGCTGACGTTCTCGACATAGCTCGTCTCGACCGCATCGCCGAAATGCTCTTCGAGGGCGAGGCGGCCCTGGTCGTGCTGATAGGTCCAGCCATGGTCGCCCACCGGGCCGACATAGACGAAGCCCACCTTGAAGGGCTCGTCCTGGGCGTGGGCTATGGCACCCGCAGCGAGAACGGCCGTGGCAAGGGCGGTGGCGAGAAACGGTCGGCGATGGATCACGGGGCGAGCTCCCTGGACTGCTTATCGGGGCGTGGCAAGCGACTGTCGGGATAGCAACCGACGTGCCAAGTACGGCGGCGCTGGCTGGACCTTGGGCCGGGGCAGATGCGCCTGCCTTTGACGCGGGCACGGTGCGTCGGAACTGCCCGGATCGCAAGCATTTCGCGATGCGCCGCGGCAGAACGAATGAAGGCGAGCCACGGTCCAGGGAAACGCCAGGGGGCGCTCACGCACCCGGGCCGCAGTCCATCGAGCGCTTGACCGGGGGAGGGCCGAGGCGAAGGTTGCGGTTGAGCTCGCGCAGGGCGGTCCGGAGCCCCTCCTCGATCACCGGGTGGTAGTAGGGCATGTCCAGCATCTCGGGCACGCCGAGCCTCTGCTGCAGCGACCAGGCGAGGAGGTGGGCGATGTGCTCGCCCCGCGGGGCCGCCATCTCCGCACCCAGGAACTGCCCGCTGCCCAGCTCGCCATAGACCCGCAGCAGGCCCTGGTTCTGCAGCATCACCCGGCTGCGGCCCTGGCCCTCGAAGTCGACGCTGCCGATGGCGAAGGGGCAGCTCCTGGCCTCGAGCGCCTTGAACCCCTCGCCGACCACGGCGAGGTTGGGCTCGGTGAAGACCACGCCCATCGGCACCCGTCGCAGGCCGGCGCGGACGTCCGGGAACCGTGCGGCGTTCTCGCCGGCGGTGCGGCCCTCGTCGGCGGCCTCGTGCAGGATCGGCCGGTGGTTGTTGACATCGCCGGCGATGAAGATGGGACTGTCGCCGCACTGCAGCGTGCAGGGATCGAAGACCGGCACGCCCTGCTCGTCGAGCTCGAGCGAGGTCTGCTCGAGGCCGAGCCCCGCGACGTCGGGGCGGCGGCCCGTCGCGGCGAGGAGGTAGTCGAACCGCTCGGTCGTGGTCTTGCCGGCATCGTCCTTGAAGGTGACGACCACCTGGTCGCCGTCGCGGTCGATGCTCGCCACCGCGGCGTCCGGGTGGAACGGGAAGGCGGCGGAAAAGGCCTTGCCGGCCGCGGCCAGGACCTCGGGATCGCTCAGCATGCCGATGCCGCCGCCCTTGCCGAAGAGGCGGATGCGCACGCCGAGCCGGGCCAGCGCCTGGCCGAGCTCGAGGCCGATCACGCCGCCACCGAAGACCGCGACCGACTCGGGCAGGTCCGGCCAGTCGAAGATCTCGTCGCTGGTGACGAGGCGATCGCCCACCGCCTTGAAGAAGCCCGGATAGACCGTTTTCGAGCCCGTCGCGATGACGATCCGTGCGGCCTCGATGCGGACGATGGCACCGTCCTTCCCCTCGACCTCGAGCTCATGGTCGCCCTTGAACCGGGCGTGGCCCATCAGCCGCTGCTCGGCCGGCCACTCCTCCACACTTTCGACGACGAAGCCGACGAACCGGTCGCGCTCGCGCTGGACCCGCTGCATCACCGCCCGGCCGTTGACCCGCGGCGGCGCGGTCTCGACGCCGAACTCGGGTGCCTTTTCGACCATGTGCGCCGCCTCGGCGGCGGCGATCAGGAGCTTGGACGGCATGCAGCCGACCCGGGCACAGGTCGTCCCGTACTGCGCCCCCTCGATCAGAAGGACGCTGTCGGTGGCTCCCCGGGCGGCGCGGAAGGCTGTCATGCCGGCTGTGCCAGCACCGATCACCGCGACATCCACCCGTCTTTGCTGCATGGCGCTCTCCCCTCGGGCCCTGGCCCCTTTATTGATGTGGCCCGCAACCGAGCATAGTGGATCCGCCGGCCATGCCAACGGGGGGCGAGGGAGGGGGCGGCGCGGCTGCCGACGCCGCCCGTTGCCAGCGACCGTGCGGTACGGCATGGTGCGGGCTCGGGCGGATTGCTGGACGGTGCGGGCGATGCGGGTCGGATTGACGGGGCTCCTGGCTTCCCTGGTCTTGGCTCTCGGCGTGGCCGCGGCCGGCTGGCAGATCGGCCAGGGCTTCATGGCCGGACGGACGGCCGAGCGGGTGGTCACGGTGCGCGGCCTCGCCGAGCGGGAGGCCAAGGCGGACCTCGTCCTCTGGCCGCTTCGCCTGGTGGCCACCAGCGACGATCTCGCCACCGCCCAGACGGAGCTGCGCCGTGCCGAGGGGCTGGTCGAGACCTTCATGACCGCGGGCGGCATGCCGCTCGAGTCCATCGAGGTGCAGGGCATCGAGGTCACCGATCTCCTTGCCCAGGCCTATCGCAGCGGGCCAGTCGAGAGCCGCTTCATCGTCGCCCTCAACCTGATGCTCCGCCACGACGACGTCGACCGCGTGAAGGCGCTGAGCCAGCGGGTCGGCGAGCTGGTCGAGGCCGGCGTCGTGCTCTCCAGCGACGGGCCGCGCGGGCCCTTCTACCTCTTCACCCGGCTCAACGACATCAAGCCCGAGATGATCGCCGAGGCGACCCAAAGCGCGAGGGAAGCCGCCGACCAGTTCGCCGCCGACAGCGGCAGCCGGATCACCGGCATCCACCGGGCGAGCCAGGGCCTCTTCCAGATCCTGCCCCGCGACAATGCCCCCGGGCAGAGCGAGGAGCTGCAGCTCTTCAAGACCGTCCGGGTGGTGAGCACCATCGACTACCGGCTCGGCGACTGAACCGATCATCATAGGAATATTAGCGTAATCGCGCATCGAGGTCAAGCGGCAGGCTCGGGTTCGTTCGGCCGCCCGTGGGGCTCGGCCGTCGGGTTCTGGCCGAGGCCGCCGAGGCGACTCACCGAAACCTGGAGAAAAACGTTCCTCTTCAGATGCTTGGACGCAGCGACTGCGACAAACTGGCCCCCTGGGTTCGTTCGCAAAACCCGGGTTCGTTCGTTCGATTCCCGGGTTCCTTCGTCGCGATTCCCGGGTTCGCTCGTCGATCGCTCGGGTCCAGAACGGGCCATTTGTAACGAGAAGTGCCGGAATCTGCGCCATAAGCAACGCTAATGGCGCATGAATCGACGTAGATTATGACAAATGAGTCGGTATACGACGCATCGCTCGGGTTCATGGCGCATGGATCGACTCATTTTGCCGAGGCATGGCGCATCAGGCGAACACCGATTCGGCGGTTTGTTGGTAGACCTACAATGATCTATAAGCGTTGCTTATGACCCTTCAGAGCGCGCCCTGACACTGAAACAGCGATTTTCGGTAAATGGAACGGCTTTTCCGCGAAAAGGGGCGGGGATTTTTGCTTTGCGCGGGATTTTTCCGGCCCTCGCGACTCGGCGTGCCGCAAATAGACCCTGCGGCAGGCCGTTCGGCAGCCGGAGGGCTCAGGCGGCTGCAATGCGGCAGCGGTTGAGGAGGAAGAAAAGCAAGGGGACGATGATCGTCCCCTTGGACCCCTGCGGATTTTTGCCGGTGCCGGCGGCGTGAGCGGGCGGGGTTTTCTGGGGGATTTCAGGGGGTTGGGGGCGGTTCGGCGGGGTGTGGGCGGGAAATGGGCGCGGGTTTGGAAAAATCGGCCGCTTTTTCGCCATCATGGCCGGCGGTGACGGCTGCAGCAGCACTATCGTCTGCTGCACGGTTGCGCGCGCGGCGTGGTCGGGCTTTGCTGTCGGGGTCCAGCCCGTGCGGAGAAGTGCCGTGTCCGAACAGCCCGCCGACGCCATCGAGGTCACGCTGTTTCGCCAGATCCTGCTGGTGCCGTTCGCGATCGAGGGCCGGCGATCCTCGCCGGAGCCGCTGAAGAGCAGGGTCGAGGGCTGGCTCCAGGCGGACCGGGAGAAGCGTTGGGAGCGCTTGCCGGAGCCGCTGTTTCACCTGCCCGAGGATCGGGTTCCGGACGGCGTCGATCGGGACGAACGAGCCCGTCGGCTCGCCCCGGCCTACGAGGAATTCGTCTACTTCGAGCCCTATGTGCAGGATTTCCTCTTCGGCACGGCGGATGGCGACGCGCCGCTCTCGATCTGGCGGAGCACGGTGCTGGACGGCGCGGTGATCGAGATCGACCTCGACGTGACAGAGCCTCCGGCCGACACCGACCAAGGGCGCCAATGCATGCCCGATATCGCCACCTTCCGCTTCGCCGTCGAGCGCTGCAATCTCTACCTCTTCCCGACCGACACGGCGCTCCTGGCCATCGAGCTCCGGCTGATCGGGCAGCAGCATGAAGGTGCTGCGGCGCGCACCAGCCTCGCCCACACGCTTCGCCTGCTCGAGAGCGTGCGGCGGATGTTTCCGCCCTTCTTCGTTGCCCAGGATTGGCGGCACGGCGACCCTACGGCACCGCTCGAGGCCCGCTACTTCGCGCGGCGGATGCGCGCGTTCGACCGAGCGGGCCAGCCGCTCTGGCAAGGCAGCTACGAAGTGGACAGCACGGCCACGATCGAGCGCGTGGTGGGCATAGCCGGGAAGAAGCCGGGCAAGTCCGTGCCACTTTTCGAGCCCTGGTGCCAACTGCTCCGGCCGCTCGACTTGCAAGGCCCAAACGATGCGACCGGCAACGGCGTCAAGCTTACCCAGCTCGGCGACGATCGCGCCTTCGTCATGGCGCAAGTCGGGGTGCGCGACCCGCTCGCCATCTCGCCCGCCGACTGGGTGCGGCTCTGCTTTCTCGACACCCCGGGTGCGGGGCTGCCCTACGCCCGGCACTTCCTCGCCGATTTCGAGCGACAGCATTGCTACGATCGTTTCTTCAGCAAGACACCGCACGACTGGCAGACCACCCGTTACCTCGCCTGCGCTTATGCACTCGTCGTCGTCGGCAAGACCCCGGCCGAATGCGAGCCGGGCTTTGTCGGCTGCTTCTTCCGCCATGTCCTTGCCCGGCACATCCGGCGCCAGTATTTCGACCTCGTGCTGATCGCGCTCCTGCAGAAAACCGCACTAAAGACTTTGTCCGACCGCATCGCCGCGAGCGAGCGGGTGGATCCCGAGACCGCCATCGCCATGCAGCGCAAGGTCCTGGATTTCACCCATCGCTACTGGTTCGAGGACATCTCGGCTCAGCTGCAGGGGCACGAGCTGTTCGAGCTCTTGCGTCGCCACCTGCGGCTGCGCGCCCTCTACGAGCAGATCGCCCAGGAGAGCCGGGAGGCCAATGCGCTGGCTGTCCAGGAGAAGCAGCAGCGGCTGGGCAACGCCGCCCAGAGCCTGAACGTCATCGCCGCCGTCGGTCTCGCGGCCTCGGTGATCGTCGGCTTCTTCGGCATGAACGTGTTCGTCGAGGTGCCGTTCCTGACGGCGAGCCGCGACTTCTTCGTGGGATTGTCGCTGTTGATGGCCGGCGGCTTCGCGACCCTTTTCCTCTGGCGTGAAAAGCTGATCGAAGTGTTCGCTCCCGGACGGACCGCACGCTTCGCGCTGCCGTTCATCGCCCTCGTCATCGGCGCCATCTTCCTCCTCGCCCGGCACTCCTGATGACCCACCGCTTCTTCATGGGCGGCCACGATCTCGAAATGCTGGAGATCGGACGGCTGGTGGCCGCGACGCTCGGCGCGGACGCGGTCGTCGACAAGGGGTTGCCCTGGCACGCGGCAGCTGCCTCGGCCTATGCGGCCGAGATCGCGGCAGCGCTCGAGGGCGGGCTGCGGCCGGTCCTGGTCGAGCTCAGGCCGGATCTCGAGGGCGAGGTCTTGGCGCGGTGCCTGGTGGTCGATCATCACGGGGAGCGCGCCGGGGCGGACCGGCCGACCAGTCTCGAGCAGGTCTTTGCGCTGCTCGGCCTGCCGCCCGAGGCCTGGACGCGGCGGCTGGCGCTGGTCGCGGCCAATGACCGGGGGTGGATCCCGGAGCTTCGGGCGATGGGGGCGTCCGTGGCGGAGATCGCGGCGATCCGGGCGGAGGATCGGGCGGCGCAGGGGGTGACCGCGGCCGAGGAGGCAGCAGCCGAGGCGGCACTCGCCGAGCGGGTGCCCAGGCTCGACGGCTCGCTGCTCCTGGTCCGGCTGCCGCACGGCCGAACCTCGCCCGTCTTCGACCGGCTGGCGCTGGAGACGGCACCGGCCTCGCCGCCCGACACCCTCGTCGTCAGTCCCGGCGAGCTCGACTTCTCGGGCGCGGGCAACCGCGTGCTGGCGCTGGCCGCGGCCTATCCTGCGGGGTGGTCCGGCGGCGCCCTGCCGGCGCGCGGCTTCTGGGGCCACGGCGCGCCCCTGCCGGCGCTGGATCGGGTGCTGGCGGTGATCGAGCGGGCGTGAGGCTCAGCGGTCGTCGAGCTTCAGCTCGGCCATGATGCGGTCGACCTTGCCGCTCAGCCGGTCGACCTTGCGCTTCAGGCCTTCGCTGTGCATGGCCATGCCACTGACGACGAGCAGGTCGTCGGCGATCGCGTCGAGCTTCGTCTCCAGCGCCTCGACCTTGCCTTCCAGGCCACCCAGGCGCACGTCGATGGCGTCAAGTCGCCGCTGCACACCCAGCATCATGTTGCCGAGCAGGCGCAGGTCGACGTTCTCTGGAAGCTCGTGCGGGCCGTTCATCGTCCATCGTCGCGAGTGAACCACGAGACGAGCGTACCACAAACGCCCGGAGCGTCTCAATCCGCTTCCTTCAGCGGCGGTGCTCCCGGGCATCCTCGAAATCGTCACAGCCGCCACGCCAAGTCTCAATCCGCTTCCTTCAGCGGCGGTGCTCCCGGGCCGATGCCATCTCCCGCCTCGAGCACCTCCTTGTCTCAATCCGCTTCCTTCAGCGGCGGTGCTCCCGGGACGGCATGGAATACCGTACGCCTTCTAACTTTTGTCTCAATCCGCTTCCTTCAGCGGCGGTGCTCCCGGGCCTACAAGTTCAACATGGGCGCTTGGCTTCGTGTCTCAATCCGCTTCCTTCAGCGGCGGTGCTCCCGGGCAAAGTATCCCGCCGATC
>DAIRDJ010000054.1:0-24481 GCA_036796215.1 Geminicoccaceae bacterium | reverse complement strand
GCCCGAGCCGCACGGCGGTCAAGGCAGCCTGAGCGTTGCGGAGAGGTAGTTCTCCCAATTCAATTGCGGCAAAACCGGATGAACAAGAGGAATTGAACTCAACTGCGAAACCTGGAAACAGCTCCCATTTTTTGACCGTAGCCGCCCCGCTCGCCCACCGCAACAAAGTAACCGAGGGGCGCGGGGAGGATCATCCTCCCCGCTCTACTTTCAATCTCTGGGCAGCAGAAAGATCGCGGTGCCCATGGCGAGGCTGCCGAAGGTGACGGCGAAGCCGGCGGCCATAAGGATGAGGGCGGTGAGCTCGATGCCGTTGCCGAAGAGGAGATCGCCGAGCTGCGCGACGTTGGCGCGGATCATGAGGCCGAGCAACAGCCAGCCGGCGATGATCCCTATGAGGCAGTTTTTCGCGAGATAGCCCAAGAGCTGTCGCTCGTGCGCCTGCATGGCGAGGTCCCCCGGCTGCCGCGCGTCATGGGGCCGGCCAACCTGCCGCCTGACCGACCCCACGCCTGTAACATGGCATGTCGTCGGCACCGATCAATCCGGCGAAAGGCAGTCTGCGTAGCTCGCGGCAACCGTGCGAGAGGCCAGGGCTGTGCGCGATTGCCCGTTCGCCGCTTTGCCGCCGCGCTCCGCCGGCATCCGAGCCTCAGCGAGCTTGCGGAGCGGGCGATGCTGCCGACGGCGACGCAGGGGTGAGATCGAGCCGCAGCGGGGTGGCGACGATGCCATCGAGCTCGCCTGCCGCCCCGGTCGCCCGGAAGCCGAGCCGCTGGTAGGCGGGCAGCGCATGGGCCGAGGCGTTGACCGTGAGCGCGTCCACCGGCGGATCGGCCGCACGCAGATGCGCGGTCACGGTCTCGAGCAGGCGGCGGGCGATGCCTCGGCCCTGGTGCTCGACGGCGGTGAACAGCAGCGTCAGGTGGTCGACACCGTCCGGCCGGCCGTCCCGGCCACGCAGCTCGGCATAGCCGACGACGGCCGCAGCCTCGAGGGCACACCAGGCGACGGCACCTTCCTGGAGCCGGCAGCGTAGCGCCTTTTCCGTCACGTACATCCGAAAGGCGACCTGACCGACCAGGCTCAGCGTCGGGGCGATGAACCGGGCAAAGCCGGGCTCGATCAGCCGGGCGATCGCTCTGGCATCGCCGGGCTCGGCGCGGATCAGCCGGAGCGCAGACAGGTCCCTTGGCTCAGACACCGTCGACGATGGTGATCTCGACCACGCCGCCGCCGTCCCGGCGGAACCGTGCTGCTTTCTGGTAGTCCTCGGAGTTGAAGCAGTCGCGGGCGGCATCGAGGCTAGGGAACTCGATCACCACGAAGCGGGCGAAATCGGCCGGACCTTCCAGGATCTCGTGCCGGCCACCGCGGGCCAGGACCTTGCCGCCGAAGCGCTCGAGGATGCCGGGCACTTGGCTCGCATAGCGGGCATACTGCTCGGACTCGTCGACCCGCGCCCGGGCCAACCAATAGGCGGGCATCGGTTCCTCCCCTCTCATCTGGTTCGCGCGCCATTCTAGCGATCCACGTGCCATGGGACCATTGCAGCCGTGCCGCAGTTTTCGCATAGAGTATCCGAGCAAGCCGCCATGCGCGGATGATGTCGGGAGGATGCCATGCGTTTTCGAGTTCTACCACTGGCCGCCCTCGGGCTGGCCGGTGGCTTGGCCGGCAGTGTCGCCATGGCCCAGGACGGACCGTTCGACAACGAGACGACGGCGGAGCTCGGCCGGCTCTGCGCCTCGCCCTCGTTGACCGACCGCGATTTCTGCTTCGGCTTCTTGCTGGGCGCCGGCCAGTTCTACACCGAGATGCTGCGTGCCGAGGTGATCCAGCCGCTCGCCTGCCCGGACCCGGTGCCGACCATCGATGAGCTGCGCATGGCCTTCGTCGAGTGGGCCGCGGCCAATCCCGAAGCGGGCGAGACCCGGGCGGTCGACGGCATGATGCGGGCCGCCGCCGAAACCTGGCCGTGCAGCTGAGCCGGCCTCAGAAGGAGCATCGACGAGCATGACCACGACCAAGCGAGCTTTGGGCCCGGTGACCGGCATCACCGCCATCGCCCTTCTGCTGGCCGGCTGCGAAACCGTCGACACCGACGAGCGAACCGGCCAACGCGCCGCCTCGGGTGCGGCCATGGGAGCCGCCGCAGGTGCCGCCGTCGGCATCGCGACCGGCGGCTTCTTGTCCAAGACCATCGCGGGTGCCGCGATCGGTGGTGCCGGCGGCTTCATCTACGATCAGGTTCGGCGCGAGCAGCAGCGCGACGACTGAGGCGCATCGGAGTCGACAAGAAAAATCATCAGGGAGCCCTCGTCATGCGGTTGAAAGGCAAGCGTGCCTTGGTCACGGGAGCCGCGTCCGGCTTCGGCCGGGCGATCGCCGAGACCTATGTTCGTGAAGGCGCGAAGGTCGCCGTGGTCGACATCAACGGCGATGCGGCCGAGGCCGCAGCCTCGAGGATCGGCGAGCGCGCCTTCCCGATCGTCTGCGACGTCGCGCAGGGGATCCAGGTGCAGGCTGCGGTCGAGCAGTGCGTGAAGGCGATGGGCGGGCTCGACATCGTCGTCAACAATGCCGGCGTCAGCCACAAGAACCGGCCGATGCTCGAGGTCGGCGAGGCGGAGTTCGATCGGATCTTCGCCGTCAACGTCAAGGCGATCTTCCACATGGCGCATGCGGTCGTGCCGCATTTCCGCGCGCATGGCGGCGGCGTCATCATCAACGTGGGCTCGACCGCCGGCATCCGCCCGCGGCCGGGGCTCACCTGGTACAATGCGTCCAAGGCCGCCGCCAACCTTTTGAGCAAGTCGATGGCGGTGGAACTCGCCCCCGACCACATCCGGGTCTGCGCGCTCGCCCCGGTGATGGGCGAGACGGCGTTGCTCGAGACTTTCATGGGCATGCCGGATACGCCCGAGAACCGGGCGAAGTTCGTCGCCACCATCCCCTTGGGCCGGATGAGCCAGCCGCAGGACATCGCCAACGCGGCCCTCTGGCTCGCGTCCGACGAGGCGAGCTTCATCACTGGGGTCGTGCTCGAGGTCGACGGCGGCCGTTGCGTCTGAGCGGCCGCACCCCACGTTAGCGTCAGCGGCCGAGAGGGCCATCCGTCAGCCTCGACAGTTCCCGGCCTTGCCGGGCCGCGGCATCGAACGATCTTGCATCGAGCATCGGTCGGGCTGCATAACCGCCGGGCACTGCTGAATGTAAAGTCCAGGAGGAAGACTTGCCACGCGAGGGCTCCGTCATCGACGCCGAAAGCCAACTCGGCCTGCCCGACCACCCCGACCATCAGCTCGACGTGCGCGAGACGTTCGGCATCGATGTCGAGATGAAGGTCAAGGGCTTCAGCCAGCGCACCGACTACGTCCCGGACGTCGACCCGACCTATCAGTTCGACCGCCAGACCACGCTCGCGATCCTCGCCGGTTTCACCCACAACCGTCGGGTAATGATCCAGGGTTATCACGGCACCGGCAAGTCGACCCACATCGAGCAGGCCGCATCGCGCCTTAACTGGCCCTGTGTCCGGGTCAATCTCGACAGCCACATCAGCCGCATCGACCTGATCGGCAAGGACGCCATCGTGCTGCGCGACGGCCAGCAGGTGACCGAGTATCGCGAGGGCATTCTGCCCTGGGCGCTGCAGCACCCCGTGGCCCTGGTCTTCGACGAGTACGATGCCGGCCGGCCGGACGTCATGTTCGTCATCCAGCGCGTGCTCGAGGCACAGGGGCGGATGACGCTTTTGGACCAGAACAAGATCCTCCGCCCGCACCCGTCCTTCCGCCTCTTCGCGACGGCCAACACGGTCGGGCTCGGCGACACCTCGGGGCTCTATCACGGCACCCAGCAGATCAACCAGGGCCAGATGGATCGCTGGAGCGTGGTCGTCCAGCTCAACTATTTGCCGCACGACGACGAATGCCGGATCGTGCTTGCCAAGTGCCCGCGCTATGACACCACCGAGGGCAGGAAGACCATCGCCTCGATGGTGCGCCTCGCCGACTTGAGCCGCGCCGGTTTCATCGCCGGCGACATCTCGACCGTGATGTCGCCCCGGACGGTCCTGACCTGGGCCGAGAACACCGAGATCTTCGGCGATGTCGGCTTCGCTTTTCGGGTGACCTTCCTCAACAAGTGCGACGAGGCGGAGCGCGCAATCATCGCCGAGTACTACCAGCGCTGCTTCGGCAAGGAGCTGCCGGAATCCGCCGCCAACCTCCTGGTCGCCTGAGGGCGGGCATGAGGCGGTGGTGAAGGACCGGCTCGACGTCTTCGAGCGGGCGCTCGGGGCCACGACCCGCGCCATCGCCGAGGAGCCGAAGCTCGAATTCACGCTACGGCCCGGCAATCGCCGGGCACCGGCGGGGAAGAGCGAGGTGGTCCGCGTCGCACCGCCGCGCCAGGACATGCCGGCCGGCGAGATCGCCCGGGTCCGCGGCGAGGCCGACAGCCAGGCGCTGCGCCGCCGCTACCACGACGACGGTCTGCACCGCCGCATGGTGCCCGACGGCGAGATGGCGAGCCTGCTGTTCGACGGGCTCGAGCAGCTCAGGGTCGAGCTCGTCGGCGGCCGCGACATGGCCGGTGTCAGGGCCAATCTCGAGGAGCTGTTTCGCCGCCGCACCGGCGAGCCGGGCGAGGGCGGCCAGGACGCCACGGTCGCCGAGATCGTCGAGCTCTACATGCGTGAGCGGCTGCAGGGCTATCGGCTGGGCGCGACGCAGGCCCGCCAGCTCGATGCCTGGCGGGACTGGCTCGACGGCAAGGTCGAGGCGGTGCTGCCCGAGCTCGATGCCAAGGCCGCCGACCAGAACGCCTATGCGCGCCGGGTGCGCCAGCTGATGACCGATCTCGGTCTCTCGGATGCGCTGGCCGAAGAGTCGGAGCCGGATTCGGCCGACGAGGACAGCAACGAGGACCGGAGCGATCAGGGCCCGAGCGAGCCCTCGACCGGCGAGGACGACGCGGCCGGCGAGGAGCCGCAGCGCGCCGATCCCCAGGAAAGCGCTGCCGAGGAGCGCTCCGAGGAGGAGCTGGCGGCCGAGGAGGCGGCGCAGAGCGCGGAGCAATTCCAGGAGGGGGCCGAGGAGGATGCCGGCGAGGACCCGCGCACCAACCAGCCCAAGGAGCTGCCGCCCGGTGCCGGCCACGAGGGCTACCGGGTGTTCGCGACGCAGTTCGACGAGGTCGTCGGGGTTGCCGATCTCTGCGGGGTAGCCGAGTTGCAGCGGCTGCGTGCCCAGCTGGATGCCAACCTGCAGCGCTTCGAGGGGATGATCGGGCGGATCGCCAACCGCCTGCAGCGCAAGCTGATGGCACAGCAGCAGCGGAGCTGGGACTTCGATCTCGACGAGGGCATCCTCGATGCCGCCCGCCTCGCCCGGATCATCATCAACCCGACCGTCCCGCTCTCCTACAAGATGGAGAAGGAGACCGAGTTCCGGGACACCGTCGTCACCCTTTTGATCGACAACTCGGGCTCGATGCGCGGCCGGCCGATCGCCGTTGCGGCGATGACCGCCGACATTTTGGCGCGGACGCTCGAGCGCTGTGGTGTGAAGGTCGAGATCCTGGGCTTCACCACCCGCGCCTGGAAGGGTGGGCAGGCCAGGGAAGCCTGGCTCCGCGCAGGCAAGCCCGGCAATCCGGGCCGGCTCAACGATCTCCGGCACATCGTCTACAAGCCCGCCGACGCCCCCTGGCGGCGCTCGAGGCCGAATCTCGGGCTGATGCTCCGGGAAGGCCTCTTGAAGGAGAACATCGACGGCGAGGCCATCCTGTGGGCGCACGGTCGCCTCTTGGGCCGGGCCGAGCAGCGGCGCATCCTCATGGTCATCTCCGATGGGGCGCCGGTCGACGACAGCACGCTTTCGGCCAATCCCGGCAACTATCTGGAAAAGCACCTGCGCGAGGTGATCGAGTGGATCGAGACCCGCTCGGACGTCGAGCTGCTCGCGATCGGCATCGGCCACGATGTCACCCGCTACTATCGGCGGGCGGTCACCATCTCCGATCCCGAGCAGCTCGGCGGCACGGTCCTGGGCCAGCTCTCCAGCCTGTTCGATACCGACCGCCGCGCTGCCTGAGCCCGGCGGCGTCCTTTTTTTTGGGGGGGGGGGAACGCCATGGCGGCCAGGCTCAACGTTCCGGCCGGCCACTGGGTCGCGCTGCCGGTGGCGGTCGAGGTGACCCGTGGCATCCGGGTGGAGAGCCGACATCGGGTGGCCCTGGTGGTCGTCGATGCGGCGGGCGAGGTGCGCCTTGCGGTGGGCGACCCGGATGTCCGGGTCTTTCCACGCTCCGCCGTCAAGCCGATCCAGGCGATCCCGCTGGTCGAGAGTGGTGCCGCCGACGCCTTTGCCCTGGATGCGGCCGAGCTCGCCTTGGCCTGTGCCTCGCATAGCGGCGAGGCGGGCCATGTCGAGACGGTGACGGCCTGGCTGAAGCGGCTCGGCCTCGACACGGACGATCTCGCCTGCGGTGCCCATCTGCCCTCGCACAAGCCAACCGCCGACGCCCTGCAGCACCGGGGCGAGGCGCCGACCCGGGCGCACAACAACTGCTCGGGCAAGCACACCGGCATGCTGACGACAGCGGTGCACCTGGTCGAGCCGACGCAGGGCTACGAGCAGCCTGGCCACCCGGTGCAGCAGCGCGTCCGGGCGGTACTCGAGAGCATGGCCGGCGAGACCCTGCCGCCACCCCCGGGCGTCGACGGTTGCGGCATCCCGGCCTGGACCGTGTCGCTGCTCGGCCTCGCCCGAATGGCCGCCCGCTTCGCTGATCCCGCCGATCTGGCGCCGTCACGCCGGGCTGCGGTGCACAGGTTGGCGGCCGCCATGCGCGCCAAGCCCTGGTATGTCGCGGGCTCGAACCGGCTCAGCACCGCCCTCATGCAGGCCGCCCCCAACGTGCTCGTCAAGACCGGGGCCGAGGGGGTGTTCTGGGCGGCCCTGCCGGAAGCGGGTCTCGGTCTCGGCCTCAAGGTCGAGGACGGCAACGCCCGGGCAGCCGAGCCGGCGCTGATCGCAGCCCTCGACGCCCTGGGTGCCCTGGACGATGCCGCCCTCGCCGCACTGGAGACCTTCGCCAACCCCACCTTGCGCAATCATGCCGGGGAGGAAGTGGGCGAAATTCGGGTGGTCACCGACTGGCCCACGGCCGGCTGAGCCCGGCCTTGCTGCGCGTCGGCATCGACGAGGTCGGTCGTGGCCCGCTCGCCGGGCCGGTGCTGGCCGCTGCCGTCCATCTGCCCGAGGCCATCGAGGGCCTCGGCGATTCGAAGACGCTCACGGCTGCCCGTCGCGAGACGCTGGCGCTCTTGATCCGCGAGCGTGCGATCTGGGCGCTGGGTGCGGCCTCGGTCGGAGAGATCGACCGGCTCAACATCCTCGTTGCCAGCCATCTCGCGATGCGCCGGGCGATGCGTGGGCTCGCCCGGAAGCTGCCGGGGAGCAGCTTCGAGATCCTGGTGGACGGTCGTCTCGACCCCGGCCTCGACTGGCCCTGTCGCTGCATCGTCGGTGGCGACGGCCTCGAGCCCGAGATCGGTGCCGCCTCGATTCTCGCCAAGGTGGTCCGCGACCGGTTGCTGGCCCGGCTCGGCGTTCGCCATCCGGGCTACGGCTTCGAGCAGCACGCCGGCTACGCCACGGCAGCACACCGTGCGGCCCTCGAGGCGCTGGGCGCCTGCGTCCACCATCGCCGCAGCTTCGCGCCGGTGCGCCTCGCCCTCAGTAGCCGAGCATCGCCGTCCAGAACGCATCCCGCGCCATGAAGCTTTCGGCGGAATCGTTCGGATAGACCGCGAGGTAGAGAAAGGCGAAGCCGGGCAGGCCGGTCATCTCCGCCTGCAGGCTCGCAAAGCCGCCCTGGCGCACCCACTCGACACCCGCCTCCTGATGCTCGGCATCGCGCGAGACGAGCAGGACCAGGGCATGATGCGCGCAACTCGCCTGCTCCCGCTCGGCGAGCAGGATCAGGATCGAGGTCATCACCGCGCTGCACATGGTGGTGTATTCGAGGATCGCGTGGCTGGTGGCCAGCGTGTAGGGCTGGCGATTGATGACCGCCGTGATCTCGTCGTTGGAAAGCAGGCGGCGCGCCTCGCCCCAGATGAAGTCGTCCATCAGCCGGGCCCGGTCGGCCCAGGGGAGGAACTGCAGCCGGGTGGCGAGCCGTTGCGCGTGGCCCACCGCCGCCCGCCAGCCGTTCGGCACCTGGTCCTTGAGAAACGCCTCGCAGCGCGGCTCCGGGGCTACCATGCTGCCGCACCGCCCGGTCGCCGGCCCATGCTCAAGTGTGTTGCGATGCTGCCCGTCATCGTCATGCAAGCCTTTTCGCCTGTTGCCGCTCTTGCCGGGCGTTGCGCATCCCGGCCCCCTCTTGCCCCGTGCGTTCGCCGCTCGACCCGGTGGCCGACCTCGACGATAATGGCGTCCATGACGTTGCATCGACGCGCTTGGTGTCCCCAACTCCAATGATAGGAAAAAGGCTGAGCGGTGCAACAGGAAATTCAACTATAGGTTGCTGATGGCTGTCTTGGACACCTTGCGCGCGAGCCGTGTGGCGAGCCCCTCGCCCGATCGGGCGAGCCCGCCGCCCGATCGGGTCAGCCCGATGATCGCCCAGTACCAGGCGACCAAGGCCGCCCATCCCGGGACCCTGCTCTTCTTCCGCATGGGCGATTTCTACGAGCTCTTCTTCGAGGATGCCGAAGCCGCGGCCCCTGCCCTCGACATCGCGCTCACCAGGCGCGGCCAGCACGCGGGCCAGGACATCCCGATGTGCGGCGTGCCGGTGCATTCGGCCGAGAGCTATCTCGAGCGGCTGATCAGGGCGGGCTTCAAGGTCGCGATCTGCGAGCAGGTGGAGGACCCGGCCGAGGCCAGGAAGCGTGGTGCGAAGAGTGTGGTGAAGCGCGAGGTGGTGCGCATCGTCACCCCCGGCACGCTGACCGAGGAGAGCCTGCTCGATGCCAGGCGCAACAACTACCTCGCGGCCATCGCCAAGGTCGGCGCGGCGTTGGCCGTGGCCTGGGTCGACATCACGACAGGCGGCTTTCAGACCGAGCTTGCCGGACCCGGCGATCTCGGCCCGCTCCTGGCGCGGCTCGAGCCCGGCGAGCTCCTGATCGCCCGGCCGCTCGCGGACGCCACGGACCTCGCCCCGTCCCTCGCCCCCTGGCGGCCCCGGTTGACGATCCTCGAAGCCCCCGCCTTCGACAGCATTGCCGCCGGCAACCGCCTCGAGCGCCAATACGGTGTCAGGACACTCGACGCTTTCGGTCGCTTCGAGCGGGCGGAGGTCGCCGCCGCCGGGGCGATCCTCGACTATCTCGCACAAACGCAAAAGGGCCTGCTGCCGCGCCTCGACCGGCCGCAGCGGATCGAGCCCGAGAGCTGTCTCAGGATCGACCCCGCCACCCGCCGCAACCTCGAGCTGCTGGCGAGCCTGGACGGCCGGCGCCAGGGCTCGCTGCTCGCCACCATCGACCGCACCCGCACCGGGGCCGGGGCACGCCTGCTCGCCGAACGCCTCGCCGCCCCCTTGGCCAGCCTCGGGCCGATCCAGAGCCGGCTCGCCGAGGTCACGGGCTTCGTCACCGACACCACCGCCCGCGAGGCCTGCCTCGAGCGCCTGAAGGGGGTTCCCGACATCGCCCGGGCCCTGTCGCGGCTCGTCCTCGGCCGGGGCGGCCCGCGCGATCTCCGGGCATTGGCGACGGGCCTTGCCGCCGCACGGACGCTCAAGGCCGGGCTCAAGGTCAGGGAGGCGGCACTCGCCGGGCTCGCGGCGCGGATCGGCGACACGGCCGGGCTGGTCGAGACGCTCGACAGCCTGCTCGAGGAGGCCCCGCCGCATCTCGCCCGCGATGGCGGCTTCATCAAGGCGGGGGCGGTGACCGAGCTCGACGAGCTCCGGGCACTGCGCGATCAGGGTCGTCGCCACATCGCCGCGCTCGAGACCCGCTATCGCGACGCGACCGGCATCGCGTCCCTGAAGATCCGTCACAACAACATGCTCGGCTACTTCATCGAGGTGACGGCGACCCACAGCAAAAAGGTCCCGGAGAGCTTCCAGCGCCGCCAGGGCATGGTCAATGCGAGCCGCTTCTCCACACCGGAGCTCGCCGAGCTGGAGGCCAAGCTCAGCACGGCAGCCGAGCAGGCCCTCGCCCTCGAGCTGCGGCTCTTCGAGGAGCTGCGCCGGGCCGTCCTCGCCGAGGCCGACGCCGTCTCAGCGACCGCCCGGGCCCTGGCCGAAATCGATGTCGCGGCGTCCATGGCCGAGCTCGCGGTCGAGGCCGACTGGGCGGCACCTGTGCTCACCGAAGGTGTGGATTTCAAGGTCGACGGTGGCCGGCATCCGGTGGTCGAGGCGGCGCTGGCAAAGGAGCGCCAGCGCTTCGTCGCCAACGACTGCAGGCTTGAGGCCGAGGAGCGCCTCTGGCTGCTCACCGGCCCCAACATGGCGGGCAAGAGCACGTTTCTCCGCCAGAACGCGCTGATCGTCGTGCTCGCGCAGATGGGCAGCTACGTCCCGGCGAGGCACGCCACGATCGGTCTCGTCGACAAGCTCTTCAGCCGGGTGGGAGCTGCCGACGACCTCGCCCGCGGCCACTCGACCTTCATGGTCGAGATGGTCGAGACGGCGACCATCCTCAATCAGGCGGGCGAGCGGAGCTTCGTCATTCTGGACGAGATCGGCCGGGGGACGGCCACCTATGACGGCCTGTCGCTCGCCTGGGCCGTGGTCGAGCACCTGCACGAGGTCAACCGCTGCCGCGGCCTCTTCGCCACCCACTACCACGAGCTCACGGCCCTGGCCGCGAGCCTGCCCTCGCTCGGCGCCTTCACCGTCCGGGTCAAGGAATGGCAGGACGACGTGGTCTTCCTGCACGAGGTGATCCCGGGCACCGCCGACCGCTCCTACGGTCTGCACGTGGCCAGGCTCGCGGGCCTGCCGCTCGCCGTGCTCGAGCGCGCCCAGTCGGTCCTCGAGCGGCTCGAGGCCGGCGAGGCCAGGGCGGCCCCGGCCGAGATCGCCGACGACCTGCCGCTCTTTCGCGCCGCGGCTCGCCCCGCGAGTGCCAAGCCGGTCAGCGTGCCAGTGCATTTGACCACACTTGCCGAGCGCCTGGCGCTGGTGCATCCAGATGATCTTTCGCCACGTGCGGCTTTGGAGTTGCTCTATGAGCTCAAGGCGATCGCCGATCTATCGTGACGTGCGGGCCGGGCTCGCGGCACTGGTGCTGGGCCTGGTGGGCGGCACGAGCGCCCTGCCCCTGGCGGCCGCGGCCGACGAGGCCGCCTTCGACCGGGCGGTTCGCCAGCTCGCGAGCGGTTGCGCCCGAGGCCCCGCCACGGCATGTGCCGAGCGCAGCTTCGCCCTTGTCGATGCCGACGATAACGGGGTCGCCGACCGGGCCGAGCTCGAAGCGGTCGAGGCCCGGCTGCGCCGCTGGACCGCCGCCCATGCCGACGAGCTGCAGCCTCTGGATCTGCGCGCCCTGCAGCTCGGCTTCGTCCTGGTCGACACCATCGGCATCGACCGCGGCATGCTGCTCTATGACGACGACGGCGACGGGGCCCTGAGCCTCGAGGAGATGACCGCCGACTTCAACCTCGACGGCCGCCCGCTGCCCGAGCTGGTCCAGTCCCGCGAGCTGGTCGACTGGCCCTCGCTCCGCCGCCGCTTCGGCACCACGGCGATGATCTTCGACTATCTCGACAGCCGCTGACGCCAAAGCGCGCGCCGAGATCCCTCTTGCGGTTGCGACGCCGGGCGGCGCGAGGGGTTCGATCGACCGCGCGCACCGCGGCGCCTATATGGAGGGTCGAACAGGCGGAGGAGGAGGAGGCCGATGGCCGAGAAGATGGACTTCGAGGCAGCGCTGCGCGCTCCGGCGGCGCAGTTCGCCGATCCCGCGGCCGTGCTCAATGCCCCGGGGCCGACGGCCGAGCAGCAGATCGCCCTGCTGCGGCAGTGGGAGCACGACGAGAGCGAGCTCTCGGTGGCGACCGAGGAGGGCATGCCCGGGCCGGGGAGCGTGCTGCTGCAGGCGATCGGGCGAGCGCTCGCCGTGCTCGATCCGGATGCTGCGGGCCCGGCGCCGAGCAAGCAGCGCGTGCCGTCGTCGCCCTGAGTTCTGGGCTTTGCTTGGGCCTTGGTCTTGCTCTGCGGGCGATCCCGTGCTCAGCCCGCTGCGCAACGAAGCAACGGGCACGGCTGGAGGTACCCCTTGGCGCGCATCTACGAATATGCCGGCATCCGTCCGGTGGTCGACGACACGGCGTTCGTGCATCCGGAGGCCGTGATCATCGGTGACGTGATCATCGGTCCAGGCGTCTATGTCGCCCCCTTCGTCTCGCTCAGGGGCGACATGGGGCGGCTGATCCTCGAGGAGGGCTGCAATATCCAGGACAGCTGCGTGATGCACGGCTTTCCGGGCAAGGAGTGCGTGATCGAGGCGCACGGCCATATCGGCCACGGGGCGGTCCTGCACGGCTGCCGGGTCGGCCGCAACGCGCTCGTCGGCATGAATGCGACGGTGATGGACGGGGCGGTGATCGGCGAGAACGCCTTCGTTGCTGCCATGGCCTTCGTCAAGGCGGGCTTCGAGGTGCCGGCCGGCCATCTGGTCGCCGGCATCCCGGCCCGCGTCGTCCGGCCGCTGGATCCGGCCGAGATCGCCTGGAAGAGCCAGGGCTCGGCGGAGTACCAGGAGCTCGCCCGGGTGTCGCGGCGCACGCTGACCCCCTGCGCGCCGCTCAGGGCACCCGAGCCCAACCGCAAGCGCTGCCCGTCCCTGACCCAGATCCGGCCGAAATTCGAGACCCAATGACGAGCCGCCCTTGATCCCGATCAAGGATCTGAACCCGGCCAGGCGCACGCCCTATGTCGTCTATGCGGTGATCCTGCTCTGCGGGCTCACCTTTCTCTGGCAGCTCGGCCTCGGTGCCGATGGGATGCACCGGGCGGCCCTCGGACTCGGACTGGTCCCGGGCGTGCTCACCGGTGCGGCCGAGCTTGCCCCGGATCTCTACCGCGTGCCGGCGTGGCTGACCGTCTTCACCTCGATGTTCCTGCACGGCAGCCTGCTGCATCTCGCGGGCAATCTTCTCTATCTCTGGATCTTCGGCAACAATATCGAGGACCGGCTCGGCCATCCGGGCTTTCTCGTCTTCTACCTGGTGAGTGGGGTTGCCGCGGCTGCTGCACAGATGGCACCGGAGCCCGGCTCGACCATTCCGATGATCGGTGCGTCTGGTGCCATCTCGGGCGTGCTGGGTGCGTATCTGGTGCTCTATCCGCGCTCGCGGGTCGTCGTCTTCATCCCGTTCAGCTTCATGCTGCTGCACGAGATCCGGGCCTTCTGGCTGCTCATCATCTGGTTCGCACTGCAGCTGGTCAGTGCGGTGGGGGCGCCCGCCGAGGCCGGGGTCGCCTGGTGGGCGCATATCGGCGGCTTCGTCGCCGGTGCGGTCGTGGCCTTGCCGCTGGTCCGGCGTCGCCGCCGCGGCCCCTGGGGCTGAGCCCCTCTGCACCATACCGCTAAAATCCCAGGAAATTTGTCCCTAAAATCTTCCTCAAAAATTAATGGAAATAACAAAAAAGAATTTTTTCATTTTCTGGGAAACTAGAAGAAAATCGAAACGATATTGTTTGCCCCTTTAACAATTTCTTAATACCTCTGTCCGCGGAGACCAACTCCACCAGCAAATTCCTGAAGCATTCGATGCCTCGACTCTGAACGAGCGAAGTATCGATCCCTGGAGGTTCAGACCATGGCGCTGTCGCATTCGTACGTTCGTGGGTTGCAGGACGCGGTCAACGACAATCTCGACCTGCTGCCCTCCGAGTTCCGCCGGATGACGGCCCCGGTGATCCCGCTTCGCCGGCCGAACTTCGACATCGAGCTGCCCAACCTGGTCACCCGTCTCGATGCCGAGAACGGCATCCTCTGGGCGCGGATGCGGCACGGCGAGCGGGCCTGCTACACGCCCGAGCTGATGCAGGACATGCGCGACGTCCAGCTCTATTTGCGCGAGCAGCTCCGGGGTGTGGCCCCGGCCGACATGCCGTTTCGCTATCTCGTCTGGGCTTCGGAAGCCAAGGGTGTCTACAGCCTCGGCGGCGATCTCACCAACTTCACGGCCATGATCCGGGACGGCGACGAGGTCGGGCTTCGCGCCTATGCACACCGGGCGATCGAGATCATCCACGACAACTATGTCTGCCTGGATCTGCCGATCCTGACCGTGGCCCTGGTCCAGGGCGATGCGATCGGCGGCGGCTTCGAAGCGATGCTCAGCGACGACATCGTGATCGCCGAAAAGGACGCCAAGTTCGGCCTGCCCGAGATCCTCTTCAATCTCTTCCCGGGCATGGGCGCCTACAGCTTCCTCAAGCGCAGGCTCGGGATGCAGGGCGCGCGCGAGCTGATCGAGAGCGGCCTCTCGCGCAGTGCAGACGAGATGAAGGCCATGGACATCGTCGATGTGGTCTGTGCCCCGGGCGAGGGCGAGGCCGCCCTCCTGCGCTGCATCAGCGACAACGCCGCCACCTTCAACACCAAGCGGACGCTGCGCCACGCCCGGCGACGGGTCGATCCGGTGAGCCTCGAGGAGCTGCGCGAGATCGTCGACATGTGGACCGATCTCGCGATGGAACTCACCCCCGACGACCTCCGCCGCATGGATTGCCTGGCCCGGGTGCAGATGAAAAAGCGCAGCAAGGCCTGAGGCCATGGGCTTGGGGCCCCTCTGGCTCGGGCCGGTCGAGGCGCTCAGCCGCCGAGATGCCGGCCCAGCCACCGCCCCCAGTCGCGGTCCACGGTTGCACGCTTCGATCTCGACCGTCGAGCCTTGTCGAGGGAGATCCCCCATGCCGCGCCATCGTCTCGACACTCTTTTTGGCTTGGCCCTGACACTGGTTGTCGGCCACACGCTCAACACGCTGCTGCCGGGCGCTACCCGCGTTCTCGGCGCGGCTCAGGCGATCGAGCATTGTCGTCTTTACGCTGGAGCAGTGCTTGCCGCGCCGCTTCGATCGCTGCTCGCAGTTGCACGAGCTCGGTGGGTGCCCGCAGCAGCAGCGCGTGGTCGTCGAGATGGTGCAGGCCGAGACAGGTCTCGAACACGCCTTGCGCCCCGATATGGGCGGAGCTGCTCTTCAGGGCATGTGCCGCATCGCGAAACGCCCCGGCATCGGCCGCATCCACCGCTGCCGTCATCTCCCTCAGCAGCTGTGTCACGTCGAGCAGGTAATCATCGACCACCTGCGCAAAGAACCCGTCCCCCGCATCGAGCTCCAGCAAGGTCGCAATCTTGCGCTGATCGAGCACGGCCCCCGGCACCAGCCCCAGATCGGGGCGCCGTGGCGGCCGCGGCGTGTCGACCAGGGGCCGCCCCGTCGCCCGCGCGATACCGGCCCGCTCGGCCGCCTCGCGCAACGGGACCACGGCAGGGACTGGCGGTGCCGGTGGCTCGTCGCTCGCTGGCTCGGGTGCCGCTGACGCTGCCGTCGCCGAGGGCAAGTCGGCGGTCTTGCGGGCGGCCACCAGCCGGTCGATGGTCGCCAGCAGCTGCGGCGAATCGATGGGCTTGGTGACAAAGGCCGAGAAGCCCGCGGCGAGGGCGGCATCACGGGTGTCGGCGGTGGCATCGGCGGTCAGCGCCACCAACGGCGGCAGGTCGGGGATCGGGAACACGAAGCGCAGCATCTTCAGCGTCTCGAAGCCGCTCATCCCCGGCATGTTGAGGTCGAGCAGCACCGCCTCGAACCGCTCGGATTCCATCGTCTCGACGCAGGCCTCGCCACTGTCGACGATGCTCACCCGATGCCCCGCATGCTCGAGGATCTTGCCGATCACCAGCTGGTTGGTGCGATTGTCCTCGACCAGCAGCAGCTTTGCCGGGTGGGCCGCCTGCAATCGGTCGGTCTCGATCGCAGCGACGTCGGCCGACACGCCATCGAGGGCGAGATCGAGGCTCCGGGCGAGGGTCGCGTCGGCGTCCGCGGTCGAGAGATCGGCGAGGCTCGCCGTCAGATGCTCGACCCGCTGCGGCAGGAGCGTGATGATGTCGACGGGCTCGCTCGGCCGGCGCCGGTCGAGCGCCTCGGACAGCGCATCGACGTCGATCGCCGGCTCGGCGGCGACGACCAGGATGGCGGTGGCCCGGCCGCTGCCGACCGCGCTGTCGACGGCCGAGGTGATGTCGATGGCGGGAATGGCCATGAGGCCCATGGCGTCGAGCCGCCGGCAGGCAGCCTCGATGGCAGCCGCACCGCCGACGACCACCACGGCGGCGTTCGGTTGCGGCTCCAGCCGGTCGCCGTGCCCGCGCAATCCGGCGAGTGCGGTGGTTGCCGCGCCTAGCGGTGCTGCATGCTGATCACGCTCGAGCGGCAGCTCGACCCAGAAGCTCGAGCCCTGCCCCAGGGCGCTGACGACACCGATCTTGCCGTGCAGGAGCGCGGTCAGCTCCTCGGCGATGGCGAGCCCGAGCCCGGTGCCGCCGTAGCGCCGGGCGGTGTCGGTCTCGGCCTGGCTGAAGCTCTCGAAGATCCGGCTCTGCGCCTCGGTCGAGATGCCGATACCGGTATCGTGCACCTCGAAGCGCAGCGTCACCCCGGTCTCGTCCGTTGCCAGGAGGCGGACATCGATCAGCACCCCGCCCTCGCTCGTGAACTTGATGGCGTTGGCCGTCAGATTGACGAGCACCTGGTGCAGCGGCCCGCGGCCACCGACCAAGGCGCGCGGGATGCGCGGGTCGACCCGGAGGCGGAGATAGAGGCCGCGCGCCTGGGCCTCGTGGTAGAGCATGCGCCTGAGCTCGGCGAGCTGCTGGTAGAGATCGAACGGCTCCTCGGCGATGTCGAAGCGGCCGGCCTCGATCTTGGCGATGTCGAGCACGTCGTTGACCAGGGCCAGGAGGCTGTGCGCCGCACTTCGGGTGGTCGCCGCCATGTCGCGCTGCTCTGCGTCGAGCCGGGTCGTGCGCAAGAGGTCGGTCATGCCGATGATGGCATTGAGCGGGGTCCTGAACTCGTGGCTCATGGTGGCGAGAAAGCGGCTTTTGGTGCGGCTCGCCGCCTCGGCGCGATGGACGAGGTCGGTGAGCCGGCTCAAGAGGGTCGCGAAATAGGCCGGCAGGATGACGAGGGTGAGCATCAGCGCGATGTCGAGCGACGGCACCGTGCCCCATTCCTCGTTCAGCGTGATGACCAGGCCGAAGAGCACGAAGGAGACGGTGGCGGCGGCAAAGAGGTAGGGTTTGCCGAAGCGAAAGCCGTGGCCGAGGATCACCCAGAGGAGGATCGGGTAGAAGGGCGCGGTCGCCATGCCGCCGACGAACATGACGCCGTTCAGACCCACCGTGTCGATCAACATGCCGGTGATGCGCCGGGCCGGCATGATCCGCGGCCGCCAGACGATGTGCAAGAAGAGCAGGCTGGAGGCGACAAAGGAGCCGAGCGCGATCCACAAGCCCGGGGCCAGGACGTCCTGGTCGGCGATGCCGAAGCCGGTGACGGCGAGGATGTAGAGGCTGATCAGGACCGAGAAGACGATGCGGATCACCGCCTGCTCGTGCTCGGTGTCGGCGCGCCCCTGCAACCGCCTTCTGAGCCAGCGGCGGGTGAGCACGAGTTCCTCGACGAGCGCCATGGCGGCGCTCAGTCCGAAGGTGTCAGCTGGTCGAGCACGCTCTCGTCGATCGCGGCGTTGAGCTGACGAAGGGCCAAGCGCCGCTCGAACTCGCCGACGCTCAAGGCGGGGCAGATATAGTCACCCTGGACCTCGTCGCAGCCGAGGCGCTGCAGCCGGGTGAGCTGGGCCTCGGTCTCGACCCCCTCGCCGATGACGCGCAGGCCCAGGCTGTGGCCGAGATTGATGATGGCGCGGACGATCACCTCGTCCGACGTGCCGTTCTCGAGGTTCTGGACGAAGCTCTGGTCGATCTTGAGCCGCTGCACCGGCAGCCGCTTGACGTAGGATAGCGACGAGTAGCCGGTGCCGAAATCGTCGATCGAGAGGGTGACGCCGAGCTCGTTCAGGTATTTGAGCGAGGCCGTGGCGGTCTGGCTGTTCTCGATCACCGCGTTCTCGGTGAGCTCGATATCCAGCATCGCGGGGTTGACGCCGGTATCCTTGAGGATCCGCTCGATCATCAGCTCGACCCCGCGCTCGCGGAACTGCACGGGGCTGAGATTGACGGAGAGCTGCATGCCCAAGAGACCCTTGTCCCGCCAGACGCGGTGCTGGGTGCAGGCACTGCGCAGCACCCAGGCGGTGAGTGGGGCGATGAGGCCGATATCCTCGGCAAGTCCGATGAACTCGCCCGGCCGGACGATGCCGCGATGCGGATGGTTCCAGCGCACCAGCGCCTCCATCCCGACGATCCGCCCGCTGTCGAGCTCTATTTGCGGTTGATAATAGACCAGAAACTGGTCGCCTGCCAATGCCTGCCTGAGTTCCCGCTCGAGAGTCACCGCGCGCCTCGCCGCGAGGTTCATCTCGGCGGCGAAGAAGCGATAGGCATCGCGGCCCGAGGCCTTGGCCCGGTACATCGCGAGATCGGCGTTCTTCAGGAGCGCACCCACGACCTTGCCGTCGGTCGGAAAGAGCGTGATGCCGATCGAGGCCGACATGTGCACCTCCTCCTTGTCGATCACGAAAGGCTCGGCGAAGGCGTCGCTGAGGCGCCTGGCGAGCTCGGCCGAATCGTCGGCCCGCCTGAGCGCCGGCTGGAGGATGACGAACTCGTCGGAGCGGAGCCTGGCGATGCAGTCGGTCTCGCGCAGGCGCCCGGCGAGCCTGCCGCCCGCGGCGCGCAGCAGCCGGTCGCCGAAGCTGTTGGAGAAGGCCTCGTTGATCCCCTTGAAGCGGTCGAGATCGACGATCAGGATGGCGAGCATCTCGTTCTGGCGGCGGGCCCGCGCCAGCTCCTGCTCGGCCCGGTCCTCGAAGGCGGAGGCACTGATCAGCCCGGTCAGGGGGTCGGTGCGGCCGGCAAGCGCCGTGGTGCCGCGATCGAGCTTGAGCTCGGTGACGTCGAGGGTGAAGGTCATGACCCCGTCGACGTCGCCGGCCTCGTCGAGGACGGGCGCCTTGACGCTGACGAGGTCTTGCTCGCGGCCGCCATTGATCACGACTTCCTGGCGCGGCGAGGCGAGCGGCCGGCCGCTTTCGAGCACCTTCTCGTCGAGCACCGTATGGCGGGTGGCATAGGCCTCGCCGAAGGCATCGAGCAGGCTCTTGCCGACGAGGTCCTCGCGGCGCTGGGTGAAGAGGTCCTCGTGCGCCTGGTTGACGAGCGTGAGCCGGCCGAAACGGTCGACCGCCGAGACGGCGATTGGCACCCGGTCGAGAAAGGCCTGCAGGCGCACCGCCGGGTGGTCGAAGGTCGGGCCCGCCTGCTCCTTCAAGGCCTGCTCGAGATCGGCCGCCCGCTTGGCCAGCAGCTTCTGCTGGCGGCGCATGGTCAAGAGGTTGCGCGCCCGGGCCCGGAACTCGAGGTGGTCGACCGGACTCAGGAGGAAATCGGTCGCCCCTGCATCCAATGCGCGATAGCAGAAATCGCGATCCTCGTAGACGGTGACCACGACGATCGGTACATCGGCGAACGCACGTTGCTCGCGGAGGGTCTCGATGAAGGTGGCGCCGTCCATCTCCGGCATGTTGTAGTCGGTGATGATCAGATCGGGCGGATTGGCCGCCTGCAACCGGGTCAGCGCCTCGATCGGGCTCGCGAAGGCCTGCACCTGCAGCCCCTCCTCGACCGAAAGGGCGAGACGGGTGAGAATGTTGCGATTGGTGACCCGGTCGTCGATGACGACAACTTTTGCCATTCGTTAACGCTTATCGGTTATCAACGGACGGCACCAATGCCGCCCGGACCCGCCCTGGCAGCGAGCCGACGAGAGGCGACCATGGCTTGGCCGGAAAAATGGTCGTCGCTCTCGACCCGGCGCCGCCGCGAAACTAGGCAAGACACGAGATGGCAGCAAGTCCTAGGTGAAAAAGATTCCAATTCTATCAACTTCCAGATCAAAGCGTGGTATCGAGGCCGCACCCGTCCTGCCAAACGCACTCAATCCTACACCAGCGGCGTCGGCGTTGTCCCGACACCTGAACCGGCGCGGCTGAGGGTTAGCGCCGGATGATCGTCGTCGATCGTGTTTTCGCCGTGCTCGCGATCCCCTGGCTGCCTTGGCTCTTGGCGCTGGGGATCATCGTGCTGGCCCTGCTGCTCTGGCAGCGCTTTGTCGCACGGCTCGCACCGCTGCGCCGCTCGCTCAGGCGCGCGATCGAGCTCATCGATCGGGGTGACGGGCCAGCGGCGTTCAAGCAGCGCTTTCCGGCGGTGTTTGAGGCGCTGGCCCAGGACGACGTGCTCGGCCGGCCTTGGCGTGCTTATGCGTCGACGCTGACCCCGGTGCCCGGCAACGAGCAGGCGCTGGGTGCCCCACAGCCGCCCCAGACCGCGTTCGACGATAGCCTGTTCGCCCGGGTTGGGCTCAATCTGCGGTTCTATCAGGCGGTGCCCAACATCCTGGTCGGGCTCGGTCTGCTGTTCACCTTCATCGGCCTGGTCGCGGCCCTGCATTTCGCCGCCGGTGGGGTCACCGCCAGCGAGGTGAGCGAGGCGCAGGCGGCGCTGCGCGAGCTTTTGGCTGCCGCGACCTTCAAATTCGTGACCTCGATCGCCGGGCTCGCCGCCTCGCTCGGCTTTTCGTGGCGTGAGAAGGTGCAGCTGTACGCCACCCAGGCCGAGATCCGAAGGCTCTGCCAGCTCTTGGCGGAGCGGCTCGTCCCGTTGACGCCGGAAAGCCTGCTGGTGGCGCAGATCGAGGCGACGCGGCGGATCGACCACAAGCTCGGCCAGCTCGGCCGCTCGCTGATCGTCCGCGCCCCGGAAGGGATCGAGGAGCGGCTCGCGAGCGAGCTGACACTTGCCACCCGACCGTTGAAGACGGCGCTCGACAAGGTGGCCAAGCGGTTCGAAACCCTCGACGAGCGGGTCGCGGGCGAGCTCGTTGGTGCCAGCCGGGCGGTTCGGGCGCTCACCGCCCGAACGACGACGATGGCGCACGAGGCACTCGACGCCACAGCGCCAGCCGGCAGGTCGGCTGCGGCCGAGCCGCCGAGCCCGGCAGGGCCGCCGGCGTCGCCGCCGGCTCAACCACCGCCGCCAGCGCCGGCCTCGGCCCTTGGCCCGTTCGATCGCAGCGCCCCGCCGCTGGCCGCCGGCCCGATCCCGGCGCCGCTGCGGCTGCTGCAGCACCGGCTGACCGAGTTGTCGGTCGCGGTGCAGACCGGGCTCGACCGGTTGCGCGGCCGCCCGGCGCTCGACCGTGCCGGCATCGAGGAGGTGCTGGTCAGCGCCCACGACCGGGTGCGCGAGGCGCGCCATGCCTTGAACACCGTGGCCGCGACCCTGGTCGGTGCGGCCGAGCGACCGGAGGACGCCGACCAGGTGCGCACACTGCTGGGCGAGATCGATGCCGGGCTGAAGCAGTCGCGCCGAGCCCTGCACGAGGCCGTCGAAGAGCTCGGCGGCGGGCGACAGGGGCGCTGACGGATGGCGGCGGGCGGCTGGTCGACCGGCTGGCGCAACGGTTCCGGCAATGGCGGGAACGGTGCCGTCATCGGCGAGGACGAGAGCTATTTCGTCTCGGTCAGCGACCTTATGGTCGGTCTGCTCTTTCTCTTCATCATCATCCTCATGGCCTTCGCCCTGAACTTCCGGAGTGCGGAGGACGCGGCCCAGGCCACCCTTGAGGCGCTCGTCGTCGAGCGCGACCAATTGGCGCTCGAGCGCGCCGCGCTCGCCGCCGAGCGCGACCGGCTGCGCGCCGAGCGCGACCGGCTGGCGGCGATCACCACGCGGTTGATGGCCCGCGACACCGAGCGCGCCGAGCTCTTGACGAGGATCAAGGCGGCGCTCAGGGCGCGCGATCTGGAGGTCGAGGTCGATCTCGAGAACGGCATCCTGCGTCTGCCGGAATCGCTGCTGTTCGCCAGTGCGGAGGCCGAGCTGAGTGCCGCGGGCCGGGCCGCGATCGTCATCCTCGCCGAGGTCTTGATTACCCATCTGCCCTGCTATGTCGGTGCCTCGGCGACCCAGCCTTGCCCGGGCGGCCCGCTCGACGTGCTCGAGGCCGTGCTGATCGAGGGCCATACCGACGATCGACCGATCCGCGCGGCTCCCTTCGCCGACAACTGGGCGCTCTCCGCCGCCCGGGCGCGCAACACCTTTCTCGCCCTGGTTGCTGCGGCACCGCGATTGGACGCGCTCGAGAACGCCTCCGGTGCTTCCCTGCTCGGCCTCAGCGGCTATGCCGAGCGACGGCCGGTGATCGACGATGCCACCGACGCGGCCCGGCGCGTCAACCGCCGGATCGATCTGCGCTTTCTCGCCCGCGGCCCCGACGCCCAGGGGCTGGCCGAACTCCTGGCCAGCCTGGAGGCGGCACTCGACGATCCTTGATGCAGGTTTGCCGCGAATGTGTACAAGGGCAGCGGGGCGAAACGAGAAGGGGACTGTTCTTGCGAACAGCCCCCCCAGGGTCCCATCTCGTCATCGAGCGCGTCGATCGACGGTCGAGGTTGAAACTGTCGAACGAACGCCGTACGATCTTGCCTATAAGTTGAATTGGTGTCAAGATATTTATCTTATGGTAGATTTTACCCCCTCGCGTTCCTCGCCACCCGCAGACCGTGCCCGGTCGTGAGCGGGCTCGTCTACGCTGCCGGCAGGCCGTGGCCACAGCTCTTGAAGAGCGTGCTCGACCAGCTCGACACGGTCCCTGAGGCTGCCGATCTCGGCCTCGTCTTTCTCGCCGACCCGGTGACCGAGATGGCCGACGTCATGCTCGACGGCCTGCGCGAGCGAACCGGGATCCGCATCTGGCTCGGCGCCGCGAGCACCGCGGTCTTCGCCGGCGGCCGCGAGCTCGTCGGCGACGGTGCGATCGCCGCCCTGCCGCTGCCCCTGGGCGGTGCCGGGATCCTGCCGTTCAGCGGCCGGCTGCCGGCGGATGTCCGAAACGCCAAGGGTGGGATCGTCCACGTGCCGGATGCGGCCGATGCGCAACAGGCGTTCGCGGCACTTGCCGCCGGAGCCGGCTGTCCACTCGCCGGCGGGCAGAGCGCTTCGGCCTTCGATCACGCCCAGATCACCGTGACACCGTCCGCCGGTGCGGCGACCGGCGTGCTCTTTACCGGCGACGTCCGGCTGGTGACCGGGGTCAGCCACGGCTGCCAGCCGCTCGGGCCCGTGCATCGGGTGACCGGTGGCCAGGGTGCGACGATCACCAGCCTCGACGACCGTCCGGCGGTCGAGATCCTGGCCGCAGCAGCGGGCGAGCTGCTGGTGCACGAGCCGCGGCTGCTCGCCCGGCAGATCTTGGCAGCGAGCCTCGGCCCCGGCGAAGAGCCGGCTGCCGGGCTCGTCGGTCGGGCCGGGCTCTATGCCGTCGCCCACGCCGATCGGGTCGAGGGCGGCATTGCGCTCGCCGGCCTCAGGCCCGGCGCCTCGTTGCCGGCGCGGATCGTCTTTTATCGCCGCGATCCCGCCCGGGCCCTGCAGGAGCTCGGCACGCTCGCGAGCGACCTCGGGCGGGCGCTCGCCGGCCGACCGCCCCGGGTGGCCGTGCTCTACAGCTCGGTCGAGCGCGGTGGTCGCTTCTTCGGGCCCGGCGTCGACGAGGCCGCGGTGCTCGCCCGGGCGCTCGGCCCGGTGCCGCTGATCGGGATGCGCAGTGCGGCCGAGGTCGCAGGCTCCGGCCTCACCCGCTATGCTGCGGTCCTGGCCCTGATCGCCTGAGACGGGCAGCACCGTGCGGGAGGCCTGCCACCGATGCAACGCGATTTCCCGGACCGGCCGATCGTCGGCGTCGGTGTGGTCGTCTGGCGCGACGACAGGGTGCTGCTGATCCGCCGCGGCAAGCCGCCCCGGGCCGGGCAATGGTCGCTGCCGGGTGGTGCGCAGGAGCTCGGCGAGACGGTGGCCGAGACCGCGCGCCGCGAAGTGCGCGAGGAGACCGGCCTGACACTGGCAGCACTCGAGCTCTTGACCGTGGTCGACCTGATCGAGCCGGCGCCCGAGCCCGACCCCTTCATCTACCACTACACCCTGATCGATTTCGTCGCCGAGGCCGCTCCGGGCGAGGCGGTGGCCGCGGGCGACGCCGCGGCCGTTGCCTGGTTCGACCGGGGCAGCCTCGCCGGCCTCGGGCTCTGGGACGAGACGTTGCGCATCATCGAGCTCGCCGCCAGCCGGCGCCCGGGCACCGGAGCCTAGAGCGGTTGCCGTTCACTTACGCTCACGCCAACCGCTCTAGTCCCCTGTTTTGCCGCATTTTCCGAGTCGCCGGCTGGTTCGAGCCGGCTTGAAAATACTCTAGGCTCTGTTGACATTTTGGATCAAGTCGCGTTTGGAACCTGCTGATCTGA
>DAIRDJ010000053.1:0-25003 GCA_036796215.1 Geminicoccaceae bacterium | reverse complement strand
AGCGTTGCGGAGAGGTAGTTAATCGAGATCAAGAGATGGTTTGGCTACTCACGTCAAAAGAACGACATCGAGCGATTGACTGCAATGATGGAGAAGTACCAATCAATAAAATGGTTCGCAGAAGGCTTATCCCGTTGACTCAGGTCGCGCTAGATGTAGTGTGGCGACTACCGGAGCGCCCGGACGCGTGGACTTGAGGGGATGAACAGCGCATGGCGCGGGGGCGCTCGCTTGCCGAGTTTCAGGGTGCGTTTCCCGATGAGGCGCGTTGCGCGGCATTCTTGTTCGCGCGTCGCTGGCCCGGGGGTTTCGCCTGCCCGGCTTGTGGCAAGGCTCGCGCTGTCGCGCTGAAGAGCCGCCCGCGCCTGCTGGAATGTCTCGACTGCGGTCGTCAGACCCGCGCGCTTGATGAACGAACGCCGGTTGTCTGGCGGCAGATCGACGGTCTTCGTCATGTCGCAACTCCCTGCTGAGCGCGCGGGTCGGCTGGCCCGCGTTCTAGGCCGCACTTTCGATCGACCGCCTGCCGGATGCAAGAGGTATCATCAGGTGCGGAGTTCTTGCCAGGCTGGTGCCACGGCAGGCGGCGACGAAGGGACGGGTTGCTCTCGACCGCAGACGGTTTGGGCGCGGTCAGCGAACGCTCACCGAGAGGATGCGCGGCTTGTCGTAGACGCAGCCGGCGACGCGCAGCATCACCTCCTTGCGGTTGAGCCAGGCGCTCATGATCACGGTGTGAAACAGGCTGTGCCCGGCATCGGCGGGGCTGGTGGCGTAGCCCGCGCTGGTGACCCGGCAGCCATCGGGGTTGACGATGGGCGCGCTGTGCCAGACCGCCATGGTGTCCTCGGCCCAGCCGGCCTCGATCTGCTGCACGGCACCCCATTCGGTCGCGGTCTGGGCCGCGGCCGGGCCGGCGAGCATCAGCCCACCGGCGAAACCGACGGCGAGGCAGGCTTGCCGGGCGGTCAGGTGCATCGACATGACGGCGTCTCCCATGATCGGTGGTGGTGGCGCGGACAGAGGGTGCCAGCGCTTTCGGGTTGGGCTCAGGGCAACAGCAGGAGGAGGCTGGCCTGCTCGACGATCCCGCAGCCAGCGGAGACGTCCGGACAGGGAATTCGACCCTCCTGGACGAGGTTGGTGATCTCGAAGCGGATGGTCGAGATCGCCGCGCTGTCGCAGCTCGAGATGCCGGTGGCCCACGCCCAGACTTGGGGCTGGCCCGGCACGTAGCCGGCGGGAACGCAGGTCGACTGCACACCGGCGATGCCGACGCCGATGCCATTGGGTGCGGTAACGATGTCCGGGCCACCGCTGTCGCCACCCGCACCCACCTGGCTCGCCGTGTTCATCGGCAGCGTATAGGCCGTGGCGGTGGCGGCAGAGGGCGTGAAGCGGGCGCTCCGGTAGAGGCCGTCGCCGACGGCCATGACGGGCGGCGGGCCGGCACTGGCGAAGCTGGAGAGGCCGCGACCGTATTTGGTCAGGGTCAGCCCGGTATCGACATCGCCAACGAAGAGGGGCTGGACGTTGGTCTGGCCGAAATCGCCGGCACCGAGGAAGACGAGGGCGACATCGAGCCCCGTGGTGCCGCCGATAGTGCGCTCCAGCCGCGTCGGGAAAACGGTTCGGGTCGACCAGGCGGCGGTGATCGGCAGGGCGTTCAATGCCCGCGAGGGTCCGCCGGTCGACGCATCCGTGGTGATGCAATGGTCCGCTGTCAGCACCCAGAATCGATTGAGAAGGGTGCCGCTGCAGCCGCCGGCAACGGTGACGAGCCCGAGATCGCGCTGGGTTTGGACCGGCACGAGGGCGCCATTGACGAGCGGCTGCGTTTGACTGCAGATGCGACCTTCGGGCGTGTCTCGACAATCGGCCTGCGCCAACGCTGTGCCGCCGCAGAGCGCCAGCAACAGCCAGCCCACCAGCACTCTCCCGACACAGTCCCGCCGTGACCCCGACATCTCGCCTCCCGCGCGCCGAGAACGACCCGATGTTCGAGTAGGCGCGCAAATCCCCGGGTTGACAAGGTCAGAAATAGGCCTCTTGCTCGAAAGTCTTTCAACCGCTTCTTTACGACTCGACTCGCCCCCGCATCGCACACGCCGAGCTTCGCCTCGGCGGCACGCAGCTTTTTCTCTGCCTTCGCCGCACGTCCTCTACCGGACCTCGCGCCGCTGCTCCAGCCGGCGGAACAGCAGCGACAGCGGCCAGCAGATGGCGAAATAGAGGGCGCCGATCGTCAGCCAGATCTCGAAGGTCCGCTGCGTCGTCACCACCGTCTGGCTGGCCATGAAGGTCAGTTCCTGGATCGCGATCAGGGAGACGATCGAGCTGTCCTTGACCAGGCTGATGAACTGGTTGGCGAGTGGCGGGGCGGTGTTCCTGATCGCCTGCGGCAGGATGATGTAGCGCATCCGGTCCCATCGCCCGAGCCCGAGGCTCTCGGCCGCCTCCCACTGGCCCCTGGGGATCGACTGGATGCCGCCCCGGATGATCTCGGCGACAAAAGCGCCTTCGAACATCGCCAGCACGATCACGCCCGAGAGGAACGCCTCGATCAGCCGCCGGTCGCCGAACAAGAGCTCGAACCACCAGCGCTGATCGACCGGCAGGTTGCGCGCGTAATCGCCGATGCCGATCAGCGGCATGATCTGCGAGCTCAAGAAGAAGTAGAAGACGAAGATGAAGACGAGCGGCGGGACGTTGCGGATCAGCTCGACATACGCACGGCCGATCAGCCGCGGCAGGAGCTGCTTGGCGATCCGGCAGAGCCCGATCACGAGGCCGACGAGGGCAGCCGCGATCGAAGCGTAGAAGGTGAGCCTGAGCGTCACCATCAGCCCCTGGCTCAAGAGATGCGGGATCAGCGCCCCGGTCTCGGCGTCGGTGCGGAAAAAGAGACCGGGCACCATGGCCCAGTTCCAGTTGTAGACGAGGGCCGTATTGGCCCGCCAGGCGAGCCAGCCGAAGAGCGCGACAAGGCCAGTCAGGATCAGAAGATCCAGCCAACCGAAGCGCAGCTTTTTGTCGTCACCGGGCCACATGGGATCAGGAAGAATGCGGGGAGGATGATCCTCCCCGCGCCCCACCGAACCTTTCGAGGGGGCGCCGGGGAAATCATTTCCCCCGCATTCCTTTTATCTAGTTCGGCAAAAGCGCGGTCCAGTCCTGCGACCGGAACCAGTAGTCGTGGCGCTCCTCGAGGAAGCCGTTGCGCCAGTTGATGGCGATCCAGTTGTTGAAAAAGTTCAGCGCATCCGGATCGCCTTTGCGCACCGCGAAAGCTTCGGCGGTCACGCTGTAGAGCTCGTCGATCGGGAAGTAGAGCTGGTCGGGATACTCGGCGACATAGCGGCTAGGCGAGGGCTCCGAGGCGATCGTCGCATCGGCGTTGCCGTTCAAGACCTCCTGCAGCGAGGCGCCGTCCTCGTCGAACTGGATGATCTGCGCAGTGGGGAAGGTCTCCTGGGCGAACGGCACCGGTGTCGCCCCGCGCCGCAGCGCAAAGGTGAAGTCCGGCCGGTCCATATCCTCGAGGCTCTCGATCGTCCCCTCGTGCTCGCGAGATACGGCAATGCGCAAGCCCGAAAAGGCATAAGGATCGGTGAAATTGACGGTGAGGTTGCGCTGCGGCGTGACGCTCATGCCCGAGATGATGACGTCGAACCGCCCGGCGATGAGTGCCGGGATGATGCCGTCCCAGGCAGTCGGCACGAACTCGACCTCGACCCCCATGTCCTCCGCGAGCTTGGTCGCAACGTCGATCTCGAAGCCGATCAGCTCGCCGTTCTGGTCCAGCATCGCCCATGGGACGAAGGTCGAGAGCCCGACGATCAGGCTGCCCCGCTCCTTGACCTGCTCGATCACACTGTCGCCCGCCACCGCCTGACGGGTGTCCTGCGCCTGGGCAACCCCGGACGCCGTGGCGATCCCGCCGATGCAGATGGCCGCCGCCAGCGCCTTCAAACGCCTCAACATGCTCTTCACGTGATTGTCTCCATTGCTCGTTGATCAGTCGCAGCCGAAACCGAGCCGCGCTTAGGTCGCCACGGCCAGCCGTTGTTCCAGCCAGGCCGCGACCAGGGACAGGCTTACGGTGATGGCGAGATACATCGCCGCCACCGTGAGCCAGATCTCGAACGCCATATACGTGTCGGAGATGATGTTCCGACCTTCGGTGGTGAGCTCGAACACCGCGATGACGCTGACGATCGAGCTGTGCTTGACCAGCGACACCGCGAGCCCGGTCAGAGGTGGCAGGACGAGCCGGACCGCCTGCGGCAGGATGATGTCGCGATAGGCCTGCAGCCGGGTGAGCCCGAGGCTGGCCGCCGCCTCCCACTGGCCGCGCGCCACGCCCATGATCCCGCCTCTGAAGATCTCGGCCGCGAACGCTGCCTCGAACAGCATCAGGCACAAGACCGCAGTCCAATAGCGATCGAGCCCGACCAGCGGGGCCAGGACGAAATAGACGACGTAGAGTTGCACCAGGAGTGGGGTGTTGCGAATCAGCTCGATATAGACGGTTGCCAGCGCGCGCCCCGTGATCGAGCGCGTCAGCCTGAGCACTGCAACCATAGTCCCGAGGGCAACCGTCAAGACGAAGGCGATCGCCGAAAGCTTGAGCGTCTCGACGAAACCATAGGCCAAAGGGCCCCAGAGCAGCCCGTCCTCGTGCACGCGAACGATGTAGTCGGGCACCCGGTACCACTGCCAGTTGTAGCCCATCTGGTCCGCACCGGCGACGGTGAGCCAGACCAGGCCGCCGGCCAGGATCGCGAACTGGAGGATTGCCAGGACCGAATCCCGGTAGCGCCGAGCTGCCGGTCGCAAGCCACGAGCGGTTGCCGCACCTCCCGCCACGCTTCTGGCCGGTCGGTCCTGCGTCTCGCCGCGAAAAGCACGACTGAACTCGCTATCCGCACGAACTGTGCTGATCAGGCCCACTCCACCTGAGCCGCCAACACCGAACAGCGGCGGCGCACGCGACATCAGTCGTTCCCCCGCTCCTTAACTGTGTCTGGGCAGCGAGCTTGTCAAACCTCACGAGCCGAATACCCGTCGCCGGATGGTGGAAACTGCCCATACGGACAGCACGTACGGCCGAAGCGGCGCGCATATCACAGATCATTTGCGGACATTGTCGATCGGCTGCCACAGTCGACGCCGAGGCCGCCCACCTGAACAGAACGAGGCGGCCGCACTCCCGGCAGGAGGATCGCCATGACCGCCGTGATCGGCTTCTTGAACACGATCTTCTGGGGCTATGTGCTGATCTACGGCCTCCTGGCCGTCGGCCTGTCCTTCACGCTCCGCCTCGGCTTCATCCAGTTGGTGCATTTCGGCGAGATGTTCGGGGTGATCCGCAGCTCGCGCGAAACCGATGTGGCGGACATCACGCCGTTCCAGGCGCTGACCGTGAGCCCGGCATCCCGGGTCGGCACCGGCAATATCGCGGGTGTCGCCGTAGCCCTTTATCTCGGCGGACGGGGAGCGATCTTCTGGATGTGGATGGTGGCCCTGGTCGGCATGGCCACGGCCTATGCCGAGAGCACGTTCGCCCAACTCTTCAAGGTGCAGAACAAGGCCGGCCAGTATCGCGGCGGCCCCGCCTTCTACATCGCCCGCGGGCTGGGTGCCCCCTGGGCCGCCGCCATCTTCTCGGTGGCCCTGATCCTCTCCTTCGGCCTCGTCTTCAACGCCGTCCAGGCGAACTCGATTGCGGGTGCCGTCGAAGGTGCCTTCGGCTTGCCCAAGCTGGTGAGCGGCCTCGTGATCGCGGCCCTGGCCGGTGTGGTCATCTTCGGCGGCATCCGCCAGATCGCCAAGGTGGCCGAGATCGTCGTCCCCTTCATGGCCGGCATCTACCTCCTGCTCGCCGTGGTCGTCCTCGTCCTCCACATCGGCGAGGTGCCGGGCATGCTGGCCATGATCGTCCAGAGCGCCTTCGGCTTCGGCGAGGTCGCGGGCGGCGTCGCAGGCGGCCTGGCGGCCGCCATGCTCAACGGCGTCAAGCGCGGCCTCTTCTCCGACGAGGCCGGCATGGGCTCGGCCCCCAACATCGCCGCATGCGCCGTGCCGCAGCCGCACCACCCCTCGTCCCAGGGCTTTGTCCAGGCGCTCGGCGTCTTCATCGACACCATCCTGGTCTGCTCGGCGACGGCCCTCTTGATCCTCCTCTCCGGCACCCTCGAGCCCGGCTCAGGCGTCACCGGCACGCAAATGACCCAGGCAGCGCTGACCACCCACATCGGCGCTTTCGGCGGCATCTTCATCGCGATCGCGATCTTCTTCTTCGCCTTCACCTCGATCATCGGCAACTACTCCTACGCCGAGAACGCGCTCACCTATCTGGGCTTCGCCAACAAGACCGGCGTCACCATCTTGCGCAGCGCCGTCCTCTTGATGGTCGTCTGGGGCGCGGTGCAGATCGTGGCGACGGTGTTCGATGCCGCGGACGCCTCGATGGGCCTGATGGCCACCATCAACCTGATCGCCATCGTGCTCCTCTCCGGCACCGTGCTGAAGCTCACCAAGGACTACTTCGAGCAGCGCCGCGCCGGCCAGGAGCCGACCTTCCACAGCGACGACTATCCCGAGCTGACAGGCGAGATCGACAGCGACATCTGGCGGCGGTGAGGGTGGCGGCGTTAATCTTTCGTCGAGGGTACCTGGTACGATGACGGGGCGGCTGCTCCCCACGCCACAATGGCCTCGCGGCTATTGGCCATCAGCTCGTCCATGGTCTCGCCCTGGCTGACGCAACCAGGAAGGGCCGGCACCTCGGCCCAATAGCCGCCTTCCTCGGCCGCGTGGACGATGATCTTGATGTTCATCGGGATTCCTTTACCTGCGCGACCAGTGCCCTCCCATATTGTCCACGCGACAAGCGGCTGGCAACGCCAACGGTAGCGAGCGGGCGCCGGCTATTCCGCCAGGAGCGGCCAGAGACGGGCGCGGACCTCGTTGACAACTTCAGGCGGCGCCTTGCCGACCACCTCGATGTTGCGGGCATGGCGGTCGATCGATTTGAACTGGTCGGCGAGCACCACCCCTGAGATCGCGAGACCTTCGGGCAGCGCGACCTCGAAGGGGTAGCCCTTCTGCCGGCTGGTGATCGGGCAGACCAGGGCGTAGACCGTCTTTTGGTGGTAGGCGCGCGGCGAGAGCACCAGGGCCGGTCGGCGTCCGGCCTGCTCGCGTCCGGCCTGCGGGGTGAAGGTCAGCCAGACGAGATCGCCACGGTCGGGTGCCGCCACCTAGAGCGCCTCGTGCCCGACCGGCGCATCGTCGAAGCTTTCGTCAGGCAGGTTGTCGGGCGTGATTCCTGCCAGGAGTTCGGCGAGCGACGGCGCCGCTGGCGGCGTGGGGCGAAGGACGATTCGCCCGTCCTCCACCTCGATCTCGATCGCCGAGCCCTCGGCCAGTGCCACGGCGCGGGCCAGCGGCTGCGGGATGCGCACCGCCAGGCTGTTGCCCCATCGCGCGATCTGTGTCTGCATTGCTCGGCTGTCCTCTTGGCTCTTGACCCTTTCGTATATACGTTGGCTAGCCGAAAGTAAAGGGTGTCGAGGCTGTCCTGGCTCACGACGCCCGAGCCATTCCGTCGATCAGTGGTCGTCGTCGATGGCCAAAATACCGGTGGGGCCGGTGGGGAGGCAATGCCTCCCCGCCCTTCTTCGCCTGTCAGTCCGCCCGAATCTTTTGCGCGTAGACATTGATCACCAGGGCCAGGAGCAGGATCAGGCCGCGGATCAGGATCTTGAGGAAGCTGTCGATGTCGACGTGGTCGAGGCCGTTGTTGAGCACGCCGAGCACGAAGAGCCCGACGATGGTGTTGGGGATGCCCCCCCTGCCGCCGAAGAGGCTGGTGCCGCCGACCACGACCG
This sequence comes from Geminicoccaceae bacterium, assembly GCA_036796215.1. Taxonomy (GTDB): domain Bacteria; phylum Pseudomonadota; class Alphaproteobacteria; order Geminicoccales; family Geminicoccaceae; genus SLRI01. The sequence continues at coordinate 17,108 of DAIRDJ010000053.1, read as the reverse complement.
CGGCGATCGCATCGAGCAGGTAGTCGTCGAACTGGTTCTGCTGGGCGCTGCCGTAATAGGCGACGCCGAGCATCCCGGCGACGCCGGAGCAGAAGGCGCCGATCACCATGACGCTGGCGATGATCAGCTTGACGTTGACGCCCGAATACTCGGCCGCCTCGCGGTTGCCGCCGACCATGTAGACGTAGCGCCCGAACCGCGTGTAGGTCAGGACGAAATGCCCGACCGCGAGGAAGAGGGCGGCGATGACGACGATCCAGGGCGCGCCGAAAATGGTGCCCGAGCCCAGGGTCTTGATGAAGGGCGGCACGTTGTAGGCGATCTGGCCGCGGACCAGCATGGCCGAAATGCCGGCCGAGATCTGCAGCATGGCCAAGGTCATGATGAAGGAGGGGATGCCGATCACCGTGACCCCGAAGGCGGTGATCGCACCCAGCGTCAGGGCCGCCATGACCGCGATGACGATGGCAAGAAAGCCCGGCAGCGGCACGTTGGCGATGTTCACATAGGCCGCCTGGAGCGTGAAGAAGGCGAGGATGATGGCCACCGCATTGGCCACGGCCGCGACCGAGAGATCGATCTCGGCGGTCAGGATGACGAAGGTCAGGCCCGTGGCGATGATCGCCGTGATCGACACCTGCCGGAGGATATTGGCGGCATTGTCCAAAGTCGCGAACGAGCCCGAGGCCGAGGCGAAGATGGCGATGAGAAAAACCAGCGTGATCAGCGGCGCGATCGCCGTCAGCCGTCGCAGCACCCAGACCTTCATCGCCCGTTCGTCCTTCTCTTCGAAGCGTGTCAGGCGGCGGCCAGAAGCTGATCCTTGCCGACCCGCTCGCCTTTGAATTCCCGGGTGATCCGGCCCCGGCGCATGACGATGATGCGATCGGCGAGCGAGAGCACCGTCTCGGGCTCGGTCGAGACCACCACCACGCCCATCTTCTGCTCCTTCAAGGCCCGGACGATCTTGACCACGTCGTCCTTCGCACCGACGTCCATGCCGCGCGTCGGCTCGGCCAGGACCAGCACGCTCGGCCGGTAGGCGAGCCAGCGGGCCAGGGCCACCTTCTGCTGGTTGCCGCCCGAGAGCGTGCGCAACTGGGCATCCACCGAGCCCGCGCGGATCTTCAGTTCCTCGACCTTCTCGGCCGCCAGCCGCCGCTCGATCGCGGGCTTGACCAGAAACCGCGAAATGCGTTCGAGCAGGCTGATCGAGATGTTCCGATAGATCGGCGAGTCGGCGAACAACATGCTCCGCCGGCTCTCCGGCACCAGCGCCACCCCGGCCCGCTTGCCTTGTGCGGTGTTGCGCAGCGGCCGGGCGCGGCCGGCAATCTCGAGCCCACCCGCGTCCGGCCGCAGCTTGCCGACCAGGACGCGCGCCAGCTCGAGCTGGCCGCAACCCATGAAACCGTAGATGCCGAGCGCCTCGCCCTCGCGCACCTCGAGATCGATGCCGTCGAAGGCGCCCCTCCGGCCGAGGCCCCTGCCCTCGAGCAGCACCGGTGCGGTGGACGCCGGCGGCAGCTCGAGGTCGTGCAGATAGCTCTCCTCGAGCTGGGCATGGCCACGGCCGATCATCAGCTCGATGACCCGCTCCTTGGAGAGCTCGGCCGCTCGTGCCGTCAGCACATGCCGACTATTGCGGAAGATCGAGACATTGTCCGAGATCTCGAGCACGTCATCGAGAAAATGCGAGATGAAGATGAAGCTCTTGCCCTCGGCCTTGAGCCGCTTCACCACGGCAAAGAGCTGGGCCACCTCGGGCGGCGAGAGGGCCGAGGTCGGCTCGTCGAGGATGATGATCCGAGCACCCGAGAAGAGCACTCGGCCGATCTCGATCAGCTGCTGCAGGCCCAGCGACAGGCTCCCGGCCTCCACCGCGGGATCGACGTCGATGCCGAGCCGCGCCAGATGCGCCTTGGCCTCCCGCGCCATGTGCCCCCAGCGCACCGTGCCGAGCCCGGTCACCGGCTGCGCACCCAAGAACACGTTCTCGGCGACCGAGAGATGCGCGACGATCGAGAGCTCCTGGTGCACCATGCCGATCCCGGCGGCCAGGGCGTCGCGGGCCGAGTTCAGCCGCACCACCTGGCCGTCGAGCCGGTAGGTCCCCTCGTATTCGGTGTGCACGCCGGCGATGATCTTCATCAGCGTCGACTTGCCGGCCCCGTTCTCGCCCACGAGCCCGTGCACCTCGCCCGCGGCCAGCACGAAATCGACGTCCGAGAGAGCCGTGACCCCCCCGAACGTCTTGCCGATTCCGCTGAGCTCGATGAGCGGATGAACGCCCGTCGCCGATCCGCTCATCGACCGCTCAGATCAGGAAATGCCGCTGCATCCACTGCATGCCGGGCGCGTTATCTGCGGTCACCACCGGCCCGTCGGTGACGATGTGCTTGGGAATGCCGTCGCCCGTCGTCTCGCCGGCCAGCTTGGCGGCGACACCCGCGATCACGGCCCCGCCGTGGATCCGCGAGGACGGGTTGCGCACCGTCGCATGCATGCGCCCGTCGCTGACCGCCTCGACGGCGGGCGGCATGGCGTCCACGCCACCGATCAGGATGTCGGTCCGGCCCCTGGCCTGCATGACGTTGTAGGCGGCCAGGGCCATGTCGTCGTTGTGGAAGAAGGCGGCCTTGATGTCAGGGAAGCGGGTGAGATGGCTGTCCCAGATGCGCGACGCCTTGGTGACGTCCCAGTCGGCCGGCTCGTCGCTCAGGACCTGGATGTTCGGGAACTTCTCGACCACGGACTGAAAGCCGCGGGCCCGGCCTTGCGCACCGGTATGGCCCAGGGCACCCTGGGTCATGATGATGGTGCCCTCGCCGCCCATCGCATCAACCAGTGCTTGCGTCACGGCCGAGCCCATGAACTCGTTGTCGGGGGCGAGGAAGCTGTGGACCTCGATCTCCTCCAGGGGCGCGATCAGCGTGTCCATGTCGATGACCGGAATGCCCTTCTCGATCATCCGGTTGACCGGATCGGTCAAGGTCCCGATGCCGAAGGCCTGAATGGCGACGAAATCCCAGTCCTGGGTCGCCATGTTGTCGATCGCGGCCCGCTGCTTGGGCGCGGAGAGCTCGCCGTCGAACCAGGTGACCTCGACATTGAAGAGCCGGCCCCAATACTCGGCCGCCTGCTTGCCCTGCGCACACCAGGTCGCCTGCAACCCGGCATTGGAGAAGGCGGCGCGCAACGGCTGCTCGGAGCGCCCCATCTCCTGCGCCATGGCGCGCGCGATGAACGGCTCGAAGCCGAAGCCGCCGAGCATCGCACCGGCGGCCGCGGTCGTCAGCCCCGCCTGCTTGATGAACGAGCGCCGGCTTTCCGGCGGCAAATCCACGGATTTGGTCACGTCACATCTCCCTGATGCACGCACGGGTCGGTTGGCCCGCGTTCTAACGACTTTTCCAGCGAACAGCGAAAAGATGCAAGAGGTATCATGAGCTGCGAAGTGGCGCGCAACGCCGATCGCCTGCGGCCCCCGGGCTTTCTTCGGTTTGCGCGGCTGGCGGGCATCGGGCCAGATGTTTGCTGTTCAGGCGAAGCAAAAAGCAGGTAATCGCAGCCGGCGACAGGCGAGCGGAAGCGGCGGCACATGCTCTCGGCCGAAACCTGCCGCTACTCGCCGACCACCGCAAAGACCCCGATCCGTCGCTCGCTCTCGCTCGTCCCCTCGAGCTCTTGATCCAACCGGTCATACGCGACACTGAAGTCGCGCTCGAAGGCCAAGAAAGCCTCTTTTGAAGACCAGCGATCGATCGTCAGGTAATGGCCCGGGCAATCGAGGTCGCAAAGCAGCCTCGTCTCGATGAAGCCCGCTGCCCTGCGGAAGAGGTCGGCCCAAGGACCGGCGGTACCGTAGGCCGCCTCGAAGGCGGCGCGCTGCTCGCTGGCGACGGTGAACGCCCAAACGATTTCATGGCCGGGCATCGCGTTCTGGACCTCCGGGTAGCCGGCTCTGCGGGGCGCTTGCCGATTGTCGACCGCCTGCCCGCCCGCCGCCATCTGCTGGCGCATCTCCGGCTCTCCCGCCCATCAACGATTGACAAGCCCGGGCAAGGGTGGCTGCTACACGCCATGGATGCAGCCCTCGGGGAGAACGGCTTTGTACAAGAAGGCGCTGGTCGCACAAGGTGGCGGGCCCACGGCGGTGATCAATCAGAGTGTGATCGGCGTCGTCCTCGAATGCCGCAAATTCCCGCAGATCGAGCGCATCTACGGCGCCCTGCACGGGGTGCGCGGCATCGTCGACGAGGAGTTCCTCGACCTCACGCAAGAGACGACACAGAACCTCGAGCTTGTCGCCGAGACCCCCTCCTCCGCCCTGGGCTCGACCCGCGACAAACCCGACCGCGCCTATTGCCACGAGATCTTCGAGACGCTCAAAGCCCACGAGATCAACTACTTCTTCTACGTCGGCGGCAACGACAGCTCCGATACCGTGCGCATCGTCGCCGAGGAAGCCCAGGCCGCCGGCTACCCGCTGCGCTCGATCCACATCCCCAAGACCATCGACAACGACATCGTCAAGAATGACCACACCCCGGGCTACCCGTCCGCCGCCCGCTTCGTGGCGCAAGCCTTCATGGGCATCAACCTCGACAACAAGGCCCTGCCCGGCGTCTACATCGCCGTCGTCATGGGCAGGAACGCGGGCTTCCTCACCGCCGCCTCGGCACTCGGCAAGAAATTCCCCGACGACGGCCCGCACCTCATCTACCTGCCCGAACGCGCCTTCGACCCCGACGCCTTCCTGACCTCCGTCAAGGCGATCCACGAGCGCCACGGCCGCTGCATCGTCGCCGTCTCCGAAGGCATCCACGACGGCACCGGCACACCCATCATCGGCAAGCTCGGCAAGGCCCTTTCCGCCGACGCCCACGGCAATCTCGAGCTCTCCGGCACCGGCGCACTGGCCGACCGCCTCGCCGACCTCGTCAAGGACAAGCTCGCGATCAAGCGGGTGCGCGCCGACACCTTCGGCTACATGCAACGCTCGTTCGTCGGCTGCACCTCCGACATCGACCAGCGCGAGGCCCGCGAAGTCGGCGAGAAAGCGGTCAAATACGCGCTCTGGGGCGACACCGACGGCTCCGTCACCATCCAGCGCGTCGGCAGCTACCAGGTCGACTACGACCTCGTCCCGCTGGTCGACGTCGCCGCCAAGACCCGAACCATGCCCGACGACTTCATCGACGAGGCCGGCACCGGCGTCACCGACCAGTTCCACATGTACCTCCGCCCGCTCCTCGGCCGCGGCATGCCCGAGGAATTCCGCCTGCAAACCAGCAACCGGGTGCCGAAAATACGGAACGTCGCGGCTGAAAAATAAAAAAATATGTGGGGAGGCAACGCCTCCCCACGCCCCTCCGTTACTTTGCTCAGCGCGCAGATGGCGAACGATATTTGTGTGTTATACGGAGTGGTGGACCGGAGCCAACCGACCTCTACCATCGCAGAAAACACCGAGGGGCCTGGGGAGGCGCTGCCTCCCCAGATTCCTATCCTTCCTCAGCGCTCAGGCAGGCGGCATGATGACGGTGTCGATCACGTGGATGACGCCGTTGTCGGTCGTGATGTCCGCGTTGATGACGGTGGCACCATTGACGGTGACCGCCTCGCCGGTGCCGTCGACGGTGAGCGACGCGCCCTGAACCGTCTCCAGGTCAACGGTGGCACCCTCGGCGTCCTTGGCCATCACCTCGCCCGGCACGACATGGTAGGTGAGAATCGCCACCAGCGTGTCCTTGTTCTCGGGCAGGAGCAGGTTTTCGACGGTACCTTCCGGCAGGGCGGCGAAAGCCTCGTCAGTGGGGGCGAACACGGTGAACGGGCCCTCGCCCTTCAGCACGTCGACGAGATCCGCAGCCTGCACCGCGGCCACCAGGGTCTCGAACGAGCCGGCTGCGACGGCAGTGTCGACGATGTCGGCTGCCTTCACAGTCATCGCTGAAAAGGCGAGCGGCAGGGCGAAGACGCTGGCCAGTGCCAGCTTCCGGATGGTCTGCATGTGGCGGTCCTTGCTAAATGATAGGCACGTGACGATCACGTACCATTCCTGATTCCCCGATGCGCTGCGAGGTATTCGGAGGGGAGTGAGCGTCAATGGGCCGACTATTAATTTCAGTTCATCGATTGCAGCAGTGATCCGAACCGATCACTCGGCCGTTTTCGGCGCGCGGGGGGTTTGAAAATCGACGAGGCGACCGATGGTCCAGCCGACCTCGCGCCAGGCAGCCACGTCGAGCGCGATGACCGCCAGGGCCGCGGTCGGGAACTTGACCTCGATCGCGCGGAGCTCGGCCTTGTCACCGTGGCCGGCGAGGCGCGTGACGAAGGTCTGCATGCCGGGATTGTGGCCGACGAGCATCACCCGGCGAGCATCGTCGGGCTGGCGGCGAACGATTTCGAGGATGCGACTGGGGGCCGCAAGATAGAGGCTGGCGAGCTCGCTCGTCGGGATTTGCGGCCAGGTCGTGCGGGCGAGCTCGAGGGTCGCCTTGGCCCGGGTCGCGGTCGAGCAGAGGATGCGGTCGGGCAGCCAGCCCTGCTCGGCGATGAGAGCGCCCATGGCCTTTGCCGCCTCGACGCCGCGGGGGGCGAGGTCCCGGTCATGATCATCGACCGATGGCTGGTCCCAGCGGGATTTGGCGTGGCGGAGGACGAGCAGCTCGCGCATGGTGGATCCACAAAAGAGGCGACGGACAACGGCCTCTGGGGTGTCGGTGGAGGCGGTTTCCGGCGACGCATGACAGCAGCGCCCGCAATCTGTACCATCTGGAACCGCGATTGCGAATAGCGACATCGGACAACGACCGGCAACGGCCGATCGTCAATGGAAATGGAACGTGCCGGATGATCCTCGCGGGCAACGGACAATGAACGACGAGCTGGCGACCATGAGCGCCCCCCTGAACCAGACCGTCGAGCCGGTCTCGCCGGTGGCGGAACGCGAGCGGGAGCGCGAAGCGACAGCCGCGGAGCCCATCCCCGTTCGGCCCGAGCATTTCTTCAACCGTGAGCTCTCATGGCTCGCGTTCAACGAGCGGGTGCTCGAGGAAGCGACCAACCCCGCCCACCCACTGCTCGAGCGGCTCCGCTTTCTCTCGATCTCGGCGAACAACCTCGACGAGTTCTACATGGTCCGCGTGGCGGGCCTGAAGGGTTTGGCCGACGCCGGCGTGACCACCGAGAGCCAGGACGGGCTCTCCCCCATCCAGCAGCTCAAGGCGATCAACGAGCGGGCCGGGCGGCTGCTGGCGGAGCAGCAGCGGATCTGGCACGATCTCGTCGGCCAGCTGCGGCAGGAGGGCATCGCTGTCCTGGATGCCGACGAGGTGACCGAGGCGGAGTGGCAGGGGCTGCGCGAACGGTTCGCCGACGAGGCGCTCGCCGTCCTGACGCCGATCGCGATCGATCCCGCTCATCCGTTCCCGTTCATCGCCAATTGCGGAATGGGGGTGGTGCTGCAGCTCACCCAGCGCCGGGACGAAGACCTGATCGGGCTCGTGCTCCTGCCAAGCAAGCTCGACCGCTTCATCCGGCTGCCCGGCGACACGGCCCGCTTTCTGCCACTCGAATCACTGATCGCGCGCTGGGCCGACCTGCTCTTTCCGGGTTTCGGGGTGAAGAGCTACGGCTATTTTCGCGTCATTCGCGACAGCGACATCGAGATCGAGGAGGAGGCCGAGGACCTCGTGCGCCTCTTCGAGACGCTCTTGAAGCGACGCCGACGGGGCCATGTCATTCGCCTCACCACCGATGCCGGCATGTCGCCGGCGCTGCGCACCTTCCTGATGCGCCAGCTGACCGTCGAGGCCGAGGACGTCTTCGCCCTCGACGGCATCCTCGGTCTGGTCGACACCAAGGAGATCATCGGCAAGGATCGCCAGGACCTGGTCTTCAAGCCCTTCAGCCCGCGCTATCCCGAGCGGGTCAAGGACTTCGGCGGCGACTGCTTCGCCGCGATCCGCCAGAAGGACTTCATCATCCACCACCCCTACGAAAGCTTCGACGTGGTGGTGGAGTTCCTTAACCAGGCGGCCCGCGACCCGGACGTGGTGGCGATCAAGCAGACCCTCTACCGGACCTCGGAGGGCTCGCCGATCGTCGCCGCCTTGTGTGCGGCGGCCGATGCCGGCAAGTCGGTGACGGCATTGGTCGAGCTCAAGGCGAGGTTCGACGAGGAGCGCAACATCCAGTGGGCGCGCGATCTCGAGCGGTCGGGCGTGCAGGTCATCTACGGCTTCATCGATCTGAAGACCCACGCCAAGGTCTCGATGGTGGTGCGCCGCGAAAGTGGCCGGATGCGCAGCTATTGCCACTTCGGCACCGGCAACTACCACCCGATCACCGCCCGGATCTACACCGACCTCTCGTTCTTCACCTGCGATCCGTCGCTCGCCCGCGATGCCGCCCGCGCCTTCAACTACATGACCGGCTATGCCGAGCCGCGCGGACTCGAGAAGATCGCGATTGCCCCGGTGAACCTCCGCCAGCGACTGCTCGAGCTGATCGAGGCCGAGTGCGCGCATGCGCGGGCCGGGCGCAAGGCGGCGATCTGGGCCAAGCTCAACTCCCTGGTCGACGAGGAGGTGATCGACAAGCTCTACCAGGCGAGCCGCGCCGGCGTCTCGATCGACCTCGTGATCCGCGGCATCTGCTGCCTGCGCCCGGGCGTGCCCGGGCTGTCCGAGACCATTCGGGTCAAGAGCATCATTGGCCGCTTTCTCGAGCATTCGCGGATCGTCTGCTTCGGCAATGGCCACGGGCTGCCCGCCAGGCAGGCCCTGGTCTTCATCTCCTCGGCGGACTGGATGTCGCGCAACCTCTCGCGCCGGGTCGAAACACTGGTGCCGATCGAGAACGAGACGGTGCACCAGCAGGTAATGTCGCAGGTGATGGTGGCGAACCTCAAGGACACCGCCCAGAGCTGGCTGCTGCAGCCGGACGGCACCTACGAGCGGGTGGTGCCCGAGGGCGAGCCCTTCGCCGCGCACACCTACTTCATGACCAATCCGAGCCTGTCCGGTCGCGGCAGCGCCCTGCGCAAGGGCAAGCAGCGCGCCCAGCGGCTGCAGCTGGTCGTCGGCGGGACCAACCGGACGGGTGATTGACGGTGGCGGTTCGGAGCGCGACCAGAAGGCGGTCGCGCCGGTCGGGTGCGGCTGCCGGCGCCGCGATGACGGCAGCCTCACCGGTCGCCGTTATCGACATCGGCTCGAACTCGGTGCGGCTCGTCATCTACGATGATCTGAGCCGGGCCCCCTTCCCTCGCTTCAACGAGAAGTCGCTCTGCGGGCTCGGCCGCGACCTGGATACCAGCGACCTTCTGCCAGCGGACGCGATCGCCGCCACGGTCAACGCGGTGCATCGCTATTGCGCCATTGCCCAGGCGATGCAGGCGCATCGGATCGACATTCTGGCGACCGAGGCGGTGCGCCGGGCGGCCAACGGCCACGAGCTCACCGGCGCCATCGAGAGCCGGACGGGCCATCCGGTCCGCCTCCTGAGTGGCGCCGAGGAGGCGCACTACGCAGCCTTGGGCGTGGTTGCCGGGATCTGGCGGCCGAGCGGGGTGGTGGGCGATCTCGGCGGCGGCAGTCTCGAGCTCACCCGGCTCTTCACCGATGACGAGGGCCGGACCCGGGTCAGCGAGGGCTATGCGAGCCTGCCGCTCGGTGCTCTCCGGCTACAGCCACTCATGGCCCGCGAGCCGCGGACGGTGCGCGACCGGCTGGATACAACCTTCGCCGAGCGGCCCTGGGGCGTCGGCGAGCGGCCGGAGCGGCTCTATGTCGTGGGTGGTGGCTGGCGGGCACTGGCCCGGGTCCACCTGGCCTCCATCACGGCACCGCTCAAGATCGTCCACGGGCTCGAGCTCGAGCTCGATGCCGCCCGCGGCCTCGCCAGGACTATCGTCAAGGCCGATCCCGCCGCCATCCGCCAACTGCCGGGGGTGCCGTCGCGCCGGGCGGACACCATCCAGGCGGCGGCCCTCGTGCTCGACCGCCTGCTCAAGGCCTTGAACCCGGAGCGGGTCGTCTTCTCGGCCCTGGGGCTTCGGGAGGGCTGGCTCTACGCCTGCCTGCCGCCCGCCGAGCAGGCGCTGGATCCGCTTTTGGTGGGGGCGGCCGCGTTCGGCCGGCCGCGGGCGCGGGTGCCGCATGTGGGCGAGGCCATGCAGGCCTGGACGGCACCTCTCTTTGCCGGCGAGACCGAGGCCGAGGCCAGGCTCCGGCTCGCCGCCTGCGAGCTTTCCGATTTCGGCTGGCGGGATCATCCTGAGCTTCGCGCCCTGCAGAGCTTTCATCGGCTGACGCAATTTCCCTTCGTCGGCCTCGATCACGCCGAGCGGGTGTTTCTGGCGACGGCCATTTTCAGCCGCTACGGCGGCAACGACAGCGAGCCCGAGACTCAGCCGATGCTGCAGCTCCTCTCTCCGGCGGCCCGGCAACGGGCGGTCGTGCTGGGGCGGGCCCTGCAGCTCGGCTATCGGTTCTCCGGCAGCGTGCCGGAGCTCCTGGCGCATGCACGCCTGGAACTTGCCGGGGACACGCTGCGGCTCCTGGTCTCGACCCTGGAGGACGTGCCGGACACCGAGCCGGTGCGCACCCGATTGAAGAACGTGGCTAAGGCCTTGGGGATGCGGCGCACGGAGATCGTCAGGCAGTAGGGGCGAGCTCGCGGTGGCGCAGTCCTGCATCGATCGCGCCACGTCCGAGCAGCGCCTTGATGTGGCGGATGCGGAAATAGCGATCGCTGAAGAAGGTCTCTTTGGTGAGACCCGCCTTGCGATAGGCACGGTGCAGCTGCTCGATCCCGGCGCGCAGCGTCCAGCGCGGGCGAAAGCCGGGCAGCACGCGGCGGATCCTGTCGCAATCGGCCCGGTAGGTGCGGCTATCCGGGCTCGGCTCGTCGGCCAGCGTGACGACGGCACCCGGGACCTCGTCGGCAACCAGCTCGGCGATCGTCCGGACCCGATAGTTCTCGGCCGAGTCACCGACATTGAAGGCCGTGTCGGTCACGAACTCGGCCGGCGCCTCGAGGATGCAGCAGAACGCCCGGGCGATGTCCTCGACATGGACCAGGGGGCGCCAGGCCCGGCCGTCGCTCCGCAACTGGACCCGACCGGTGGTGAGCGCGTAACCGACCAGATTGTTGACGACGAGATCGCCCCGGAGACGGGACGAGAGGCCATAGGCCGTGGCGCTTCTGAGATAGGTGGGCGCGAAGCGATCGCTGGCGAGTGGTGCGAGGTCCCGCTCGGTCCAGACCTTGCTCTGCGCGTAAGGGGTGACCGGGGCGAGTGGTGCGGTCTCGTCGAGGAGCTCGTCGCCGGCAGCGCCGTAATTGCTGCAGGAGGAGGCGAAGAGAAAGCGGCGCACCCCGACATCCCGGGCGAGTTCGGCGAGGCGCAGGCTGGCCCGGTGGTTGACGGCAAAGGTCAGGTCCGGGTCGAGATCGCCCAAGGGATCGTTGGAGAGGGCGGCAAGATGTACGACCGCCTCGATGCCCTCGAGGTCGGCCCGCTCCACGGCACGGATGTCCTTGCGGATCGTCTCGACCCTGGGTGGCACCTGGCCCGGCAGGTCGCAGCCGGCATAGAGCCCGCAATCGAGGCCGATGACGGTGTGGCCGGCGGCGATGAAATGCGGCACCAGCACATGGCCGATATAGCCCTCGTTGCCCGTCACCAGCACGCGCATGCGTTGCCCTCCGTCTTGCTCTCGTGGTGGCCGGATCGCGGCCGCTGAACGGGCGAGCGATCGCCCATCAGCACCATGGTAGTTTCGCCTATTAGGAGAATTCAAGATAATAATTCTCTTTCTACGCGATACCTGTGCCGCGGTGGCCGGCTGGTCAAACCGGCGGCAAGCCCTTAAATGGCGTTTTCCGCAACCACGCAGGAAGAGCGGCTCCATGGACGCCACGGCCGCCGGGCTCAAACGCGACGTCAAGATCATCGGGGTGGTCGGCACCGCACACGGCGGCAGCCACTTCTTCCACCTGGTGCTGCCGCCGCTCTTCCCGTGGCTGCGCGATGCGTTCGCCGTCAGCTACACCGAGCTCGCCCTCGTGATGACGATCTTCTTCGCGGTCTCGGGCCTCGCCCAGGCGGCGGTGGGCTTCCTGGTCGACCGGGTGGGGGCCGCACGGGTGCTGGCGGCGGGTCTCGCCTGCCTCACCACAGGCGCCCTGCTGGTCGCAATGGCACCGGCCTATTGGGCCCTCTTGCCGGCGGCCGTCCTGCTCGGGCTCGGCAACTCGGTCTTTCACCCCGCCGACTACGCCATCCTCAATCATCATGTGACACCGAATCGGATGGCCCGGGCGTTCAGTGTTCATACGATTGGTGGCACGATCGGCTGGGCCATCGCACCCCTGGTGATGGCCTCGTCGGCCGCCCTCGTCTCCTGGCGCTTCGCGCTCGTGCTGGCGGCGCTGATCGGCCTCGGCCTCACGCTGCTCGTCCTCCTCAGCCGGCGCGATCTCGAGACCCCGGGCCAGGCGCAGGCTGCCGACGCAGCAGCGCGCCGGCAGGCCCGCGGTGCCCTGGTCGGGCTCTTCCTCTCCGCCCCGATCCTCCTCTGCTTCGCCTTCTTCACGCTGCAGGCGGCAGGCTTCCTCGCGGTGCAGAGCTTCATGCCCGTGGCCCTGCACGAGCTGTTCGGCACGCCCATGGTGATCGCCACAGGGACGATCACCGCCTTCATGCTCGGCAGTGCCATGGGCACACTGGGTGGCGGCATGATGGCCGATGCGAGCGGCCGCTTTCAGGCGATCATCGCCGCCGGCCTCGCCATGAGCGCCGGGCTCCTCCTCGTCGTCGGCTACACCCCGCTCGAGCCCGCAGCCCTCTTCGGCATTCTCGCCATCGCCGGCGCCCTGCAGGGCATGACCACACCGGCGCGCGACATGCTGGTCAGAAGTGCGACGCCTGAGGGCAGCAGCGGCAAGGTCTACGGCTTCGTCTATTCGGGCCTCGATCTCGGGGCCACGGCGATGCCGCTCCTGATCGGCTGGCTCCTCGATGCCGGCCACGCCCAGGCCTTCTTCCCGCTGGTCGCCGGCGTGACGCTCTTGACCATTCTGACGGCGACGAGCATCCCGCGGCGCGCGGTGCAACAGCCAGTAGCGGCCGAGTAGCCCTCAGCGACGAGGCGGCGCCCAGCCTTCCGGCGCCAGCTCGAAGCCGTCGAAACTGAACCCCGGGGCGACGACGCAGGAGACGAGCGTCCAGCCGCCGAGGCTCTCCGCCGCCTGCCAGGCGTCCTTCGGCACCACGGCCTGCAGCACCTCGCCCGCGGTGAGATCCGGACCAAGGGTGACATCGCGGTCCTCGATGCTCAGCCTGAGTGGCGTCCCGGCGTGCCAGAGCCAGGTCTCGACCGCGTCAACCTTGTGCCAGTGCGAGCGCTCGCCGGCCCTGAGGAGAAAATAGATCGCGGTGCAGGCGGGGCGCTCGCCGCCCAGCGTCGAGGCCCTGAAGGTCTCGACATAGTGGCCGCCCTCGGGATGCGGGCGCATGGCGAGGGTCCTGATGATCTGATCCGGGGTCATGGGCTTGCTCCCTGGAGGCGGGTTCGGTATCGAGGCGAACCGCAGCCGATTTGCAACCGTTGCGCAAGCCTGAGGAAACAGCATGCGACCCGTTACCGTCGTCGGCGGCGGCCTCGCGGGCGCCGAGGCCGCCTTCCAGCTGGCCGAGGCCGGCGTGCTCGTGCGGCTCTTCGAGATGCGGCCCTTGCGCCGGACCGAGGCGCACCAGACCGACCAGTTGGCCGAGCTCGTCTGCTCCAACTCGTTCCGCTCCGACGATGCCATGGGCAATGCCGTGGGCCTGCTGCACGAGGAGATGCGGCGGTTGGGCTCGCTGGTCATGTGGGCCGGCGATCGGGCGAAGCTGCCGGCCGGTGGTGCCTTGGCGGTCGATCGCGACGTCTTCGCCGGCCTCGTCCAGGCGCGGCTCGAGGCACACCCCCTGGTCGAGATCGTGCGGGAGGAGGTGACGGGCCTGCCGGACGCGACGGACGGGCTGGCGATCATCGCGACAGGGCCCTTGACCGCCCCTGCCCTCGCCGCGGCGATCCGCGCTGCCGGCGGCGAGGATGCCCTGGCCTTTTTCGATGCCATCGCCCCCATCGTCCACAAGGAGACGATCGACCTCGACGTCGCCTGGTTCCAGTCGCGCTACGACAAGGAGGGACCGGGCGGCGGCACGGCCGACTACATCAACTGCCCGATGGACGAGGCCGAGTACCAGGCGTTCATCGCGGCGCTGCTCGCGGCCGAGAAGACCAGCTTCAAGGAGTGGGAGGCCTCGACCCCCTATTTCGAGGGTTGCCTGCCGATCGAGGTGATGGCCGAGCGCGGGCCCGAGACCCTGCGCTTCGGGCCGATGAAACCCGTGGGCCTGACCGATCCCCGGACCGGCAGGCGGCCGCACGCGGTGGTCCAGCTGCGGCAGGACAATGCCTTGGGCACGCTCTACAACATGGTGGGCTTTCAGACCAAGCTGCGGCACGGCGAGCAGGCCCGGGTGTTTCGCCTGATCCCGGGGCTCGGGCAGGCCGAGTTCGCCAGGCTCGGCGGGCTGCACCGCAACACCTTCATCAACAGCCCGCGTCTGCTCGATGCCGAGCTCAGGCTGAAGGCGCTACCACACATCCGGATGGCGGGGCAGATCACCGGCTGCGAAGGCTATGTCGAAAGTGCGGCCGTGGGCCTCGTCGCCGGCCGGCTCGCGGCGGCCGAAGCCAAGGGCGAGGCATCGCCGCTGCCGCCAGCCGAGACGGCGCACGGCAGCCTGATCCGCCACATCACCGGCGGGGCGGACGCTACGACCTTCCAGCCGATGAACGTCAATTTCGGCCTCTTCCCGCCCCTCGACCAAAAGGTCAAAAAGAGCGAGCGAAAGCGCGCGATGGCACTGCGCGCCTTGGCGGCGCTCGACGAATGGCGCAGAACGGGGGCAGCCACCTACCTGCTCGAGGCGAGCGTCGGGTGACGGATAGGAAAACACAACATCTTGTGTTGCACGAACGATTGGGCTACAAGCATCGGGCGAGGTGATGCCCGTCCCGAGGCCGATCCGCTAGGGGATAGAAGTGAAATTGTCGGCTGCCGAAGAAGCGTCGAATGTCGGCCACTGGGCCGGTGGCGGGCTGCCGTTCCAGATCCGCGGCTCGCTGCAGACGCTGCTCTCGCTCAAGATCCTGCGCCCCGATGACCCGGCCTTCTTCACCAGCCTGGTCGAGAAGGTGGCGCATGCGCCGGACTTCTTCAGGAACGCGCCGATCGTGCTGGACGGAGCCGCCGTCAAGGCGAAATCGCCGGCATGCCTCACCGAGATCGTCGAGCGGCTGAAGGAGCATCGCGTGGTGCCGGTGGGCCTGCAGAACGGCTCGGCCGAGTGGAACGACGCGGCGGTTGCGCTGGGTCTGGCGATCTTCGGGGCCGGTGGGGCCGGCAGCGACGATCCGACCGCGCCCGGTCGCGGTGCCGCCACGGCCAAGACGGCAGCCGCCCAACGCCCAACCGGCACGGTCATCCGCGAGCCCGTGCGCGGCGGTCAGCAGGTGGTGGCCCCGGATGGTGATCTCGTCGTCATGGCGCCGGTGAGCGCCGGTGCGGAGATCGCGGCCGCCGGTCACATTCATGTCTATGCGCCGCTTCGCGGTCGTGCCTTTGCCGGCATGAACGGCGACGAGAAGGCAATGCTCTTTTGCGAGCGGTTGCATGCCGAGCTCCTCTCGATCGCCGGGATTCATCTCGTGAGCGAGGAGATGGACCCGCGGCTGCTCGGCAAGCGCGTCCGGGTCACGCTGGTGGCGGAACGGCTGAAGGTCGAGCCGCTGCCCTGACCTGTCGTCACCGGCCGTCTCGTCCGCGGCCGGTTTGTTTTACGCCATGCCCGTCGGCGGCTGGGCCGCTGGCCGTTTCACCAGGAGGAGCACGAATTGTCGAAGGTCATCGTCGTCACATCGGGCAAGGGCGGGGTCGGCAAGACCACGAGTGCGGCTGCACTCGGCACCGCCCTTGCGCTGCGCGGCAAGAAGACCGTAATCATCGATTTCGACGTCGGCCTACGCAATCTCGACCTGATCATGGGCTGCGAGCGGCGCGTCGTCTTCGATTTCATCAACGTCATCAATGACGGTATCCGGCTCAACCAGGCGCTGATCAAGGACAAGCGGGTCGAGAACCTCTCGATCCTGCCGACCTCGCAGACCCGGGACAAGGACGCCTTGAGCCAGGAAGGCGTCGAGAAGGTGATCGACGAGCTCAGGAAAGAGTTCGACTACATCATCTGCGACAGCCCGGCCGGCATCGAGAAGGGCGCCTACATGGCGCTCTATCATGCCGACGAGGCGATCGTCGTCACCAACCCCGAAGTCTCCTCGGTCCGCGACAGCGACCGGATCCTCGGCATCCTGTCCAGCAAGTCGAAGCGCGCCGAGCACGGCGAAGCGCCGGTCAAGACGCATCTACTGCTCACTCGCTACGACCTCGACCGGGTGCAGCGCGGCGAAATGCTCAAGCTCGACGACGTGCTCGAGATCCTGGCGATCCCGGTCCTGGGCGTCATTCCGCAGTGCAGCTCGGTGTTGCAGGCCTCCAATCTCGGCATGCCGGTCGTCCTCGACGAAAAGTCCAAGGCAGCCCAGGCCTACAAGGATGCCACCGCTCGCCTCTTGGGCGAGGACGTCGAGCTCCGCTACGTCAACCCTGAAAAGCGCGGCCTCGTAGATTGGCTGTTCAGGAGGAGCGCGTGAGGTTCTTCGACTGGTTCAGGCTCAGTCGTCGCCGTGACGACTCGGCCGACAAGGCACGCGAGCGACTGACCGTCCTCGTCGCCCTCGACCGGCAGGGTGGCGGCGGGCCCGACTTCCTGCCGAGCCTGCAGAAGGAGCTCCTGGAGGTGATCCGCAAATATGTCGAGATCGACCAGACCAAGGTCAATGTCGACTTCCAGTCCGGCACCGGCTTCTCGACCCTCGAGGTCAATGTCGAACTGCCCAACCGCGTCCTCGAGGCACGCGCTGCGAGCTGAGAGCCTGAAAATGAATCGATTTTCGGGGTGCTGGTAGTGGTGGGAC
>DAIRDJ010000052.1:0-25375 GCA_036796215.1 Geminicoccaceae bacterium | reverse complement strand
CAGCGCGAGTACTACCTCAACGAGCAGATGAAGGCGATCCAGAAGGAGCTGGGCGAGCTCGAGGACGGCAAGGACGAGGCCTCCGAGCTCGAGGACAGGATCAAGAAGACCAAGTTCACCAAGGAGGCCCGCGACAAGGCCCTGGCCGAGCTCAAGAAGCTGCGGACCATGAGCCCGATGTCGGCCGAGGCCACGGTCGTGCGCAACTATCTCGATTGGATGCTCTCCATCCCCTGGAAGAAGCGCTCGAAGGTCAAGAAGGACATCAAGCTGGCGCAGCACGTCCTCGATACCGACCATTACGGCCTCGAGAAGGTCAAGGAGCGGATCGTCGAGTACCTCGCGGTGCAGCAGCGGGTCGACAAGATGAAGGGCCCGATCCTCTGCCTGGTCGGCCCGCCCGGCGTGGGCAAGACCAGCCTCGGCAAGTCGTTGGCCAGGGCCACCGGCCGCAACTTCGTCCGCTTCTCCTTGGGTGGCGTGCGCGACGAGGCCGAAATCCGTGGTCATCGGCGGACTTATATCGGCTCGCTACCGGGCAAGATCGTCCAGAGCATGAAGAAGGCCAAGACCTCGAACCCGCTCTTCATGCTGGACGAGATCGACAAGATGGGCTCGGACTTCAGGGGCGATCCGTCTTCGGCGCTGCTCGAGGTCCTCGATCCGGAGCAGAACGCGAACTTCAACGACCACTACCTCGAGGTCGACTACGACCTGTCGGACGTAATGTTCGTCTGCACGGCCAACACGCTGCGGATGCCGCAGCCGCTCTTGGACCGGATGGAGATCATTCGCCTGGCCGGCTACACCGAGGACGAAAAGGTCGAGATCGCCAAGCGGCATCTGCTCGAGAAGCAGCGCAGCTCGCACGGCCTTTCCGAAGAAGAATGGTCGATCAACGACGAGGCCCTGCTCGACCTGATCCGCTACTACACCCGGGAAGCCGGCGTGCGGAATCTCGAGCGCGAGATCGCCAACCTCTCGAGAAAGGCGATCAAGGAGATCGTCGGCGGCGAGAAGAAGCAGGTGAAGATCACCCGTCGCAATCTCGACAAGTATGCCGGGGTGCGGAAGTTCCGCTACGGCGAGGCCGAGCTCGAGGATATGGTAGGGGTGACCACGGGCCTCGCCTGGACCGAGGTGGGGGGCGAACTGTTGACCATCGAATCGGTGCAGGTGCCGGGCAAGGGCAAGATGACGATCACCGGCAAGCTCGGTGACGTGATGCAGGAATCGGTGCAGGCGGCAAAGAGCTACGTCCGCTCGCGCTCGCGGCTCCTCGGCGTGGAGCCGGCGCGGTTCGACACCACCGATATTCACATCCACGTGCCCGAGGGTGCGACGCCCAAGGACGGCCCCTCGGCCGGTGTCGCCATGGCGACTTCGATCGTCTCGGTGCTCACCAGAATCCCGGTCAAGGCCTCGGTCGCGATGACCGGCGAGGTGACGCTGCGCGGTCGGGTGCTGCCGATCGGCGGTCTCAAGGAGAAGCTGCTCGCCGCCCTGCGGGGTGGCATCAAGACGGTGCTGATCCCCAAGGAGAACGAGAAGGACTTGGCCGAGATCCCCGAGAACGTGAAGAAAGGCCTGAAGATCATTCCCGTCAGCAATGTCGACGAGGTGCTCCAGGTGGCCTTGACCCGCGTGCCGGAGGCGCTGGCCGAGGAGGAGCCGATCGGCCCCGAGATCGCAGCACAAGCCAAGCCAAAGCCCGACCAGGCCCGCCTGCCGAACTGAGCACCGCAGCGCCGGTGTACCAAAAGCCCGCGCGGCGACGCCGCGCGGGCTTTTGTCGTTGAGGGCGGAGCTGTCGTCGGGCGCGGCAGCCGTCTGCACTGCGTCGGCTGCCGCGGCACGCCGCGAGGTCGAGAAGGTCGAGCGGATCGGATCAGCGCGAGCAACGCCATCGTGATATGCTGGTGCGTCCAGGGTGGTCATCCATGGAGGAGCGCGGATGCCGACAGTCGATGTCTATGGCCGCACGCACCGGTTGGATCACGCAACCGTCGAGGCGATCGCCACCCGGCTGGAGGCACGGCGCGGCAGCGAACGCTACATGGCGATGCTGCACGGGTATCTGGACGACCTCGACTTGATGGCAGCAGGCGAGGTGCTGGCACTCGGCGGTGGCACCGCTGTCGAGGTGCGGGCGCTGGTCGGTCGACCCGGGTTCGGCGGCCGCGTCACCGCCTTGGATATCAGCCCGGACCTCATGGCCAAGGGGCGGGCCCTTGCCGCGAACGAAGGGTGGGCCAAACGGGTCACCTGGCAGGTCGGCGACGCGCAGGCGCTCGATTTTCCGGATCGAACCTTCGATCTCGTGCTGGCGCACACCCTGGTCAGCCACGTGCCGCGACCCGATCGGGTCGTCGCCGAGGCGGCAAGTGTTGTCCGGCCGGGCGGCAGCGTGGTGGTGTTCGACGGCGACTACGCGACCCTCACCTTCGGCACCGACGATCCCGAGGCCGGGCGTCGGATGGACGAGAAGATCATCGCCGGCGTGATCGCCAATCCGCGGGTCATGCGCGGCATGCCGCGGCTGTTGCGGCGGGTCGGGCTCGAACTCGCCAGCAGCCGATCATGGGTGCTGACCGAGATCGGTCGGGCCGACTTCTTTCTGGCCTCGCTGCAATCGCTCGCCGTCCTGCTGCCGAAGGCGGGTATCGCGACGGCGGCGGAGGTCGAGGCGTTCGTGGCCGAGCAGATCGCGGCGAGCGAGTCAGGGGTGTTCTTCGCCGGCGCCAATTCCTACGCGATGGTCGCCCGGCGCTCGGCTGGCCAGCGGCCGCACTGATGGCTCGCGGCGCGGCGCCATCGAACGGCGGCGTCAGCCGATACGCCGAACCGGCGGGCTCTCGGTGTGGCCGGCGCCGAGCGTGGCCGGCGCCGAGCGCTGCCGCGCCGGCAGCTCGCGCGCGTATTCGGCGAAAAAGAAAAGGCCGGTGCTCGACAGCGACAACGCTGCCGGCGACCGGCGCGTGGGGCACCGAGGACCGCTAGTCGATGCGGCCGAGATGCCGCCGGTTGCCGGCCGATGACCGAAATTAGGCTGCGACGGACGGGACCGGTTCGCGACCAGCGCGTCCGGCCGCCGACCTGCAAACGCACTGCTACGCCCTGATTGTCGATCCGCCGTCGAGGGCGCCGCCGACGATCGGCCACTGTGATCGGCCCTGGCGAGCGGCCCTGGCGCCTGGCGTCGTCTCGTCGATGCCGACCATCGGGGTCGTCCCGAGCGGTCGTCGCCCGGCTCAGTAGGCGTTGGGGTGGCTGAAGCCGACCAGCAGCGTCATCAGGATGATCCGCAGATCGAAGGCCAAGGACCAGTTCTCGATATAGTGGAGGTCGAATTGGACCCGGCGTTCCATCTTGTCGAGCGTGTCGGTCTCGCCGCGCAGGCCGTTGACCTGGGCCCAGCCGGTGATGCCGGGCTTGACCTTGTGGCGGGCGAGGTACTCGTCGATCAGCTTGGCGTACTGTTCGTTGTGGGCGACCGCGTGCGGCCGGGGGCCGACGATCGACATCTCGCCCCTGACGACGTTGATGAACTGCGGCAGCTCGTCCAGGCTGGTCTTGCGCAGGAAGCGGCCCAGCGGCGTGATCCGGTCGTCCTCCCGGGTCGCCTGGGCCACCGGGCCCTCCTCGGCGCTGCAGCGTTCGACATGCATCGAGCGGAACTTGAAGACCTCGATGATCTCGTTGTTGAAGCCGTAGCGCTTCTGCTTGAAAAAGACGGGCCCCGGCGAGGTCAGCTTGATGGCGGCGGCGACGGCCAGCATCAAGGGCATGATCAGGATCAGGATCAACGAGGCCAGAACCCGGTCCTCGATCGCCTTGACCACGCTGTCCCAGCCGGCAATGGGCTTTTCGAACACGTTGAGCATCGGCACACCGGCGATGTGCGAGACCCCCCGATGCGGCAGATGGAAGCCGATGACGTCCGGACAGAGGCGGATGTCGGCAGGCAGGGTCTTCAGCTTTTTCAGCCAGCTGAGCAGCCGCTCCTCGGCCCCCCAGGGCAGCGCCACCACCACCTGATCGATCCGGTAGCGCCGGGCGAAGAGGAGAAGATCGTCGACCGTGCCCAGCACCGGGAAGCCCGCGATGAAATCCGGTATGCGATCGCGGCGATCGTCGAAGAGGCCGATAATGTTGACGTGGCGCTCCTGCTGGCGGAGATGCTCGATAAAGCGGCGGCCGTGCTCGCCGGCACCGATGACGGCAATGTTCAAGGTCAGTCGGCCGGCCTTGTACCAGCGCAGGATCTTCAATCGGCCAATGGCCCGAACGGCGCCGAGGCCGACAACGCCGAACAGCAGCCAGAGGGCGACCCAGGCGCGCGACACCTCGTCGAGCAGACCGGCGGCAAAGCCGAGCATCAAAAGGCTGCCGATCACCAGCGGCCAGGCGATCAGCAGCCGGCGCGCCTGCTCGACGAGATTGGTCAGATGCTGGAACTGGTAGAGACCGGCGAGGTGGAAGACGTTGAGCGTCACCAGGCAGCCGATCGCCAGGCTGTAGATCGTGAAGGTGTGGATATCGAAGGTGGCGAAGCGCGCGTAATGGGCGAAGATGCCGCTCAGCAGCACAACGAGCACATCAATCAGCCGCAGCGAGCCCGTGATCAGGCTCGGTGCCAGCCAATCGGCGCGCTGCGGCCGCTGCCGTGGCTGTTGCCCGGTATCCTTCGTCCGTTCGCGATCCAGGTAGAGCTGCACGATCCCCTGCCGTTCACCCGCGGCCCGAAGGCACTTCCGCCGGGCGCCCCATCGCCCCGACAGCCAATGCCGTTGTCGCACGCAAACCTTACTTCCAGGTTAACGGCGAAGCATGGAAATATCGCGCTATAGTTGAAAATTTTACGCTTGTTATCGCGCCGGCCCCCGCTTTCGTAGTCTGTGCAGGGTCATCGGCTGGGCGAAGCATCGCTTGCCGTCGGGCTGCGGCTCGCCGAGCGCCCAGAACCTATAGTTGATCTCTGTCGTCGCAGCCTCGAGCCGATCCCGCCGTCGGGCATCGGCCCGGGTGAAGCTCTCGATCACGTCGGCGGGAGAGGTGTAGGTGATGACGGTCGAGAACCGCGCCTCGACAACGGGGAGCAGAAAGCGGCTTCCAGCTGCGCGCAGGGCGCGCTGTGCTGCTGCCCGCACCGGGGTTTCGTCGTCGAGCGGGGCCAAGAGCTCGAAGAAATCGCCGGCCGCCACGGGCTCGATGACGACGACCTCACCCTCTGGCCGCAGCACCCGGGCGGCCTCGGCGAGGACCGCGACTTGCTCGGACGACGGGACATGGTGCAGGCTGTTGCAGAAAAGGACCGCATCGATGCTGGCCGAAGCGATCGGCAGCCGTTCGGCGCGGCCGGCGATCCAGCGGCCGGGTGGGGCAGGGCGCTTCGCGTCGCCGAGTGCTTCCTGCAGCAGGTTGGCGTTGGGCTCGATGCCGAAAGCGTCCAAGCCGTCGCGCAGGAGCAGGCGGGTGACGGCACCGGTGCCGCAGCCGATGTCGAGCACGCGCCGGCCGGGCTCCGCAGCGGGTAGCGACAAGACACCGCGGAGCACGTCCTTGGTGGTCGTGACGCCGAGGTCGAGGTTGGTCGGCGGATGCTGATGCATGACGTCTTCTCCGGGCAGGGCGCTATGGTTGTCCAGCCCTGCCCGACGGCTTTTCGGGCGATCGATCGTTGCGTGGCACGACTCTTGTCATCGTCGTTCTCGGGCTGCCCTTCGCGTTGGCCAGCCTCGTCGCCTACTGGAGCTGGCAGGAGCTCGCCGAGGTCGATATCGGCTGGCACGGCTATCTGACACTCGGGCTCGGCGCCGGCCTCACCATCCTGCTCTGGGTCACACTGATGAGTCTCGCTTTTTTCAGCAGTCGGCGCGGCTACGACGACGAGGCCGGCCGCGACTGAGCGGTTGCCGCGAGGAACTCGCGAAGCAAGCCGGGCACGGAGGAGGGCGGTGGCGGTGCGGTCCGGCCATCGTCGGCGAGTGCCGCTTCGATGAGCGGGCGGAGCTCGGCGGGATCGTGGCAGAGGCGGAGCGGCAGCAGCCGGGCGAGGCGCTCGGCGAAACCGGTCTGGTCGTTGGCCGGATGATCGCTGCTGGTGGCACCACGGCGCGGCACCAGGATCAGCCGGCAGCCGGCGCGCAGCGCGTCGCCGATCAGGCCCATGCCGGCATGGCAGATGGCAACCCGACTGGAGGCGAGGCGCCGGTTGAGCTCGGCGGGCTCTAGGAAGCGCACATGCTCCAGGTGCCGAGGCACGACTGTCGAATGGCCGATCTGGGCGAAGCCGGTAACACCGATCTCGGCGGTGGCCCGGTCGGCACCGAGGACGAGCTCGTCGAAGCCGCGGATGAAGGTGCCGACGCCGACGAAGATCACAGGAGCAGCCCCTCGGCGAGTGCGGCTTTCGGGAAGTGCTGCAGGCGATCCGGCCACTGGACGATGAAGAGATCGGCGAACGGGTAGACGAGCCGGCCCGCGAGGGTGGGCTCGGTGCTGCCGGCGGTTTCGATGAAGACGACGCGGGCCCCCATCAGCTTGGCGAGGATCAGGATCGGGACGGCAACGTCGGCGCCGGTCGAGATGACGAGAGCCGGCCGCTCGCGCTGGAGCACCCAGAGACTCTGCCAGGCGTTGACCAGGCTGCGCCCGAGCGAGCGGCGCGGGTGGCAAAGGTGATAGCGGCGCACACCCGGCGGTGCGGGCCGGCCGTCGTCGAAGGTGACATGGAAGACGTCGGCGAAGTTGATCCCGGCGGTTGCCCGCTCGAGCTCCGCCCGATGCCCTCCGGGGGAATAGGCGAGGCAGGTGCGGCGGGTCTCGTGCCAGGGACCGGGTGCCGGCGCGTTCATCGAAGGAAGACCAGTCGACGGTTGGCGAAGCCGCGCCTGAGGCGGACCTCGCGGTCGAGAATGATGCCCAAAGGCTCGCTCTGGTCGAAGCGCCGAAGAACCGCCGGATGCTCGTAGGCGTAGAGGTCGAGCGGCAGGCCGCGCAACGCTGCCCAATAACGCAGCCGAAGGAGGTAGAGGTTGGTGCGCAGCCAGCCTTGCAGTCCAGGCGGGAAGATCAGCCGGAGGTCGATGTCCGCGCGCGAGCGTGGGGTGGCGGGCCGTGCTACGGTCGAGCCCAGGAGCACCGCCTCGCCGAGCCATTGCTGTCGGGCCACGTCGTCGAGCAGGGTCTCGATCGAGCGGGCGAGCCAGGCGGGGTCGCGCCGATAGCTCGGACAATAGCGCACGACCACCCAGAGCTGGCCGTTGCAGAGGAAGTTGAGGGTGTGGCCGATGCCGAGGCCGACGGCGAGCGCCGTCAGCGCCGGCAGGGGTGTGAGCGCCGCCAGTAGCCAGGCCGCAAGTGCGGCGATGAGGGCCAAGAGCAGTAGGCGAAAGCCGAGCTCCTTGCCGCGCATGCCGCGCATCCCTTGAAACAGCCAGTTGACTGCCAGGATCAACAGGCAGTTGCGACTCTGAAACAGGCGTTCCGCCGAGGTGGCGCGGAACCTGTAGACCTTGGCTTTGGGTTGCATCTGCACAGTCTCGCGAGCTACTAAATCAACCCATAGTAGATTTTGTCCGCGAGGTGTAGCGTGAGTTTCGGTCATCGGGCGGTTTTCGCCACGCGGCTGATGCAGGGTCTCCTGGCCCTGGTCACGGCCTCGCTGGCGTTCTCGGCGACGACCCTCTCCGCCGCCGGCCTCAGCGATGTGCGCATGGTGGTCTTTGCCGGCCTGTTTGCCGCCCTCGGCCTGGGCGCCGTCATGCGCTGCCCGCGCTTTACCGCGCGCGATCGGGCAGCGCCGCTCGTCGCCTTCTGGCTCTTGACGGTTCTCGCCGTGCTGTCGCAGGGTGTCGCGGGCGGCGGCGAGGCGTCGGTCCTCGACTACAAGATTGCCATGCCGATCCTGGCCCTGCTGCTCGCCCCCAACCTGCGCGCCGCCATGGGCCAGATCGATCTCGCCCGCTTCGCCCTTGCGGCCGGTGGGCTCTACGTGGCAATCACCGCGGTTCTCGCCCTGGCCGTGCCATCGCTCGCGGTGCTGCGCAACGTAGCGGGCCATGTCCGCGTCGACATCACGGGCTCGGTCGTCCTGCATGCCAGCCTCTCTACGATCATCGCACTCAGTCTCGCCGCTGTCTTGATGCAGCAGCGCTCGCCCACAGCACGGCTCGGCATCACGTTCCTTTTGGCGGCGGCCGCCTGGATGGTGGTCCTGACGGGGACGCGCAGCCCGCTCTTGACCGTCTCGCTCTTCGTCCTGCTCTGGGCCGGCGCCGGCCGCATGGCCGATCTCGCACGGCCGCGGCTCATCGGTACGGTAGTCATGGCCCTTTTGGCCTTTCTCGCGATGTCGTTCTTCGCCAGCGATACCATCCTGGCGCGCCTCGCCGATCTCGGACGAACTGGCTATTCCTCGGGCCGCTGGCCCTCGATCCTTCACTGGGTGACCCTGGCGGCGGGTCAGCCGTTCGGGCTCGGGATCGGGGCGGTCCGCGCCACACTCGAAGCCGGCCGGCCGATCATCGCGGGTGGCCACTTGCTGGAATGGCCGCACAACGAGATCGTGCGCTTCTTCGTCGAGGGTGGCATGCTGGGCCTCGTATTGGTTCTGATCGTCATCGGCGAGGCGTTGCGCCGGGCGCGGCGGCGGGCGCGGGTCACGAGCGATCCGGTCGAGCGCGTGCTGCTTCTCGCGATTGCCGCCGACATGCTGGCGCAGTGCCTGCTGCAGAATTACTTCAACAGCGTCTACCACGCGACGGTGATGCTCATGCTGCTCGGGATGATGGCGGCGGAGGAGGCCCCGGCGGACTGAGCCTCACCACCGCCGGTCGTGCACCTTGCGTCCGGCGACGTATGTCGCCGCCACCGCCCGATCGTCGCCCATGGTCAAAAGTGCAAAGAGGCGCTCGTCGAGACCGTCCTCGTCGATGGCCTCGAGCCGATGGGCGAGGGCAGGCGTGGCGCCGGGCTCGAGCACCACGAGATCGGCGTGGCTGCCGGGCTCGAGGGTGCCGATCTCGGCCTCTAGACCAAGGGCCCGGGCGTTGCCGAGGGTCATGGCGTAGAAGGCCTCGGCAGCTGGCCAGCTTTGGCCCTGTAGCTGCAGCACCTTGTAGCCCTCGGCCGCGGTCTGCAGCAGTGAGTAGGAGGTGCCGCCGCCGACATCGGTCGCCAGCGCCACGCGCACGGGGGCTGCGGGATTGCGCATGGCGGCGAGATCGAAAAGGCCGGAGCCGATGAAGAGGTTCGAGGTCGGGCAGAAGACGGCGACACTGCCAGACTCGCTCAGCCGTCGGCGCTCGACCGCACTCAGGTGGATCGCGTGGCCGAAGAGCGAGCGGGGCCCGAGGAGCCCGGCCCGGTCGTAGACATCGAGGTAATCGTGGGCCTCGGGGAAGCGCTCGGCGACAGTGTGCATCTCGGCCAGATTCTCCGAGAGGTGGGTCTGCAGCCAGCACTCGGGATGCTCAGTGAGCAGAGCGCCTGCCGCCTCCAGCTGCGCGCGGCTCGAAGTGACGGCGAAGCGCGGGGTGATGGCGTAGCCGATTCGGCCGCGGCCATGCCAGCGCTCGATCAGCGCCTTGGAGTCCCGATAGCCGCTTTCGGCCGTGTCGCGCAGGCCCTCTGGCCCGTCATCCATCATGATCTTGCCGGTCAGGAGGCGCACGGCGAAGCTGTCGGCGGCAGCGCAGATCGCATCGACCGAGCCGGCGTGGACGGTGGGGTAGACCACGGCTGTCGTGGTGCCGTTGCGGAAGAGCTCGGCCAGGAAGAACCGGGCGATCCTGGCACAGTGCGCGGGGTCGGCGAAGCGGCGCTCGGCCGGGAAGGTATAGCGGTTCAGCCAGTCGAGAAGCTGCGCCCCATAAGAGCCGATGACCTGCGTCTGCGCGTAGTGGATGTGGGTGTCGATCAGCCCCGGCAGGACGAGGCCGTCGGGATAGTGGGCCACGGCAAGGTCGGGCGTCAGGACCTCGGCCGCCGGGCCGACCGCCCGGATCAGGGCAGCCTCGATCACAACGGCGCCGTCCGGTACGTCACGCAGAGCTTCGGTACCCGCGATCGCCGGATCGGCAGCGAACCAGACGAGGCGGCCGCGAACGGCGTGGCGGGTCGGATGCGGCATCGGCGGGCTCCACAATCGATGCTGCATCGTGTCGCCCGCTCGCATTCGCGGCAAGCCTGCAATACATGAGCGGATCATGCAGTCTTATCCGCCCGATTTCCTCCTCGACCGCCTGCTCTACCGCGACGGGCTGATCCTCGTCGTCGACAAGCCGGCAGGGCTGCCGGTGCATGCCGGGCCCAAGGGCGGGCCGAACCTCGAGGATTATGTCGACGCCTTGCGCTTCGGCCTGCCGAGCCCGCCGCATCTGGCGCACCGGCTGGACCGCGACACCTCGGGCTGCCTCGTCCTCGGCCGACACAAGAAGGCGCTGCGCCGGCTCGGTCGCCTGTTCGAGAGCGGGCAGGTGGAGAAGGTCTATTGGGCCGTGGTCGAAGGGCAACCGGCCGAGCGGGCAGGGCGGATCGACCAGCCCTTGCGCAAGCGCTCGACCCAGGCACGCGGCTGGTGGATGGAGCCCGCGCCGGACGGCGACGGGCAGCTTGCGGTCACCGACTACCGCGTGCTGGCCGCGGCCGAGGATTGCAGCCTCGTGGAATGCCGGCCGCGGACCGGGCGGACGCACCAGCTGCGGGTGCACTTCGCCGTCCTCGGTCACGCGATCCGGGGCGATCCGGTCTATGGCACGGCGCGACCCGGTGAGCGGCTGCTGCTGCACGCCAAGTCGTTGACGCTGCCGCTCTACCCGAGCCGGCCGCCGCTGGTCATCGAGGCGCCTCTGCCGCAGCGCTTCGCAGCGAGCATGCCGGGGCCCGCAGACGAGCCGGCCGAGGCCTAGCCGCTCAGCTCATCCAGCAGGTCGACCCGCACGAAGAGTTGGGGATGGTCCTCCAGCGCCTCGAGCAGGGAGCGATCGGTGGTCAAGAGCTGGAGATTGCGCTCGACGGCGAGGGCCAGATGGAGGCAGGCCTGGATCGGCCGGTCGATGTCGGCTGCGATGTCGAAGGCGGCGGCCACGAGTTGTCGATCGGCGACCCAGCTGATCGGCAAGAGGTCGAGATCGGCCAGGGCCGCTGCCGCCTTCTCGCGCTCGATCTCACCCAGCCGCAGTCGCTGCGCCAGGACGGCGGCACACGCTGCGGCGAGCCACTCGGGCGTCTGCAGGGCGTGGCGGTCGATGGCCGCCAGGGCCTTCTCGCTGTCCGCCTCGGGGAGCAGGCATTTCAGGGCGATGGTGGGGTCGACAACGATGCTTTGGTTGACTGTCACGCCTTGGCCTCGGACGGCCTGCCGCGCACCTTGTGCAGCAGCATGGCGTCGTCGCCATAGGTGGCAGCGGTTCGTGGCTTGCGGGCCGCCGTGGCGAGCCGCAGCCTGTCGACGATGCTCTCGCGCGACGGTAGCACGGCCGCCTCCAGGACCCTCCTGGCTTCCTGCTCCATCGAATGACCGGCAGCTGCCGCCCGGGTCTTCAGGCCCTGGACGACGGCCGGATCGAGGCGGCGGATGGTGACCTGGTTCATCTCGGACCCCTCGGGCGGGGGAGAGGATAGGCTGAATGCGTGCACTGATGGCAGAGATGGTGACGCTCGCTGGCCAGGGCAATCGAGCGGGGGGCGGACCTGCGACGGCATGGCGTTGCTCAGGTCGCCGTGGTGTGCTTGCCGATGCCAATTCCATGTGTTAATCGCCACCCGTCTTCGTCGGGTCACCCGGCAGAGAACCACGTTTGCGGTTGCTGACGGGGCGAGCGGAACGAAAGTCACAGCCGAGCGGTCCGTCGACCGGCGCGGCCTTTGCGATTAGCCGGGGAAACGGAAGTGCCCGCGACATCCGCCACAGCGACGGGCTTGGCTCAGCGCTACGCCACTGCCATGTTCGATCTGGCCAAGCAGGACAAGAAGCTCGACCGGGTCCAGGCCGACCTCGCCGGGCTCACGCGCTTGATGGGCGAGAGCCCGGACCTGAAGCGCGTGGTCGAGAGCCCGGTGATCAGCCGCGCCGACCAGGTGAAGGCGATCACCGCCGTGGCCGAGCGGGCGGGGCTCGACGGTCTCACCAAGCGTCTTTTGGGGCTCATGGCCTCGCATCGTCGTCTCTTCGCCCTGCCGGGTGTGGCCAAGGCCTATGCCGGCATGCTGGCGGCCGAGAGGGGCGAAGTCGCGGCCGAGATCGTATCGGCCGTGCCATTGGGTGCAGCCGACGTCATGATGTTGGAGAAGGCGATCGCGGGCTTCGTCGGCCAGGCGGTCAGCGTGGAGACGCGCGTCGATCCGGCGCTTTTAGGCGGAGTGGTGGTGCGCGTCGGCTCGCGCATGCTCGACGCCTCGCTCCGCACCAAGCTCATGCAGCTCGAGCAGGTCTTGAAGGGCAGTGGGGCGGGAGTGATCGCCCGCGGCTCGGCATAAGATAGAGGAACCGGTTGATGGACATCCGTGCCGCTGAAATTTCGTCGATCCTCAAGGATCAAATCGCCAGCTTCGGCACCGAGGCCGAGATCGCCGAGGTCGGTCGGGTCCTTTCGGTCGGTGACGGCATCGCCCGCGCCTACGGGCTCGACCAGGTCGAGGCCGGCGAGATGGTCGAGTTCGAGGACGGCACCCGCGGCATGGCCCTCAATCTCGAAGAGGACAATGTCGGCATCGTGATCTTCGGTGACGACCGGGCGATCGGCGAGGGTTCCACTGTCAAGCGCACGAAGTCGATCGTCGACGCGCCGGTCGGCAAGGGCCTGCTCGGCCGGGTGGTCGACGCGCTCGGCAACCCGATCGACGGCAAGGGGCCGATCGATGCGGCCGAGCGACGCGTCGTTGACGTCAAGGCACCCGGCATCATGCCGCGCAAGTCGGTGCACGAGCCGATGCAGACGGGCCTCAAGGCGATCGATGCACTCATTCCGATCGGCCGCGGTCAGCGTGAACTGATCATCGGTGACCGGCAGACCGGCAAGACAGCGATTGCCATCGACACCTTCATCAACCAGCGGCCCTACAACGAGGCGGCTGGCGCCGACGAGCACAAGAAGCTCTATTGCATCTACGTCGCAATCGGCCAGAAGCGCTCCTCGGTCGCCAAGCTCGTCAAGATTCTGCAGGAGAATGGGGCGCTCGAGTACTCGATCATCGTCGCTGCCACTGCCTCCGATCCGGCACCCATGCAATACCTAGCCCCCTACACCGCCTGCGCCATGGGCGAGTACTTCCGCGACAACGGCATGCATGCACTGGTGGTCTATGACGACCTGACCAAGCAGGCGACTGCCTACCGTCAGATGTCGCTCTTGCTGCGCCGGCCGCCCGGCCGCGAAGCCTTCCCCGGTGACGTTTTCTATCTCCACTCGCGGCTGCTCGAGCGGGCGGCCAAGCTCAACGAAGAGAACGGCAAGGGTTCGCTCACGGCATTGCCGATCGTCGAGACCCAGGCCAACGACGTCTCGGCCTTCATTCCGACGAACGTCATCTCGATCACCGACGGCCAGATCTTCCTCGAGACCGACCTCTTCTTCCAGGGCATCCGGCCGGCGGTGAATGTCGGTCTCTCGGTCAGCCGTGTGGGCTCCGCAGCGCAGACCAAGGCGATGAAGAAGGTGGCCGGGCGGATCAAGCTCGAGCTCGCGCAATACCGCGAAATGGCGGCCTTCGCCCAATTCGCCTCCGATCTCGACGCCGCCACCCAGCGGCTCCTGGCCCGCGGTGCCCGGCTCACCGAGCTCTTGAAGCAGGGCGAGCGCAAACCGATGACGATGGAAGAGCAGGTCTGCGTCATCTTTGCCGGTGTGAACGGCTATCTCGACGGTGTCCCGGTCTTGAAGGTCGGCCGCTACGAAGAGGAGCTCAAGCACGAGCTTCAGGACAAGGGCCAGGCGATCCTCGCCGCGGTGCGCGAGACCGGCGACCTCAAGGACGACACCGAGAAGCAGCTGCGCGAGCTGATCAACACCTTCACCAACGCCTTTGCCTGAGGTCGGGCAGCACTCTCGATGCCAAGTCTCAAGGAACTCAAGGGTCGGATCTCCAGCGTCCAGCAGACGCGGAAGATTACCAGTGCCATGAAACTGGTGGCCGCCTCCAAGCTCAAGCGAGCGCAGGAGCAGGCCGAGGCGTCGCGCCCATTCGCCGAGCGCATGGCGGTGATGCTGGGTAATCTCTCGTCGGCGGTGCGCGACCTGCCGGGAGCGCCACCGCTCTTGGCCGGCACCGGCAAGCAGGAGACCCATCTCTTGCTGGTCGCCACCTCCGATCGCGGCCTCTGCGGCGGCTTCAACAGCTCGATCGTCCGCGGTGTGCGGCGGCGGATCAGCGATCTGCAGAACGAGGGCAAGACGGTCAAGTTGATCTGCGTCGGCCGCAAGGGACGCGACATGCTGCGTCGCGAGCACGGCAGGCTGATCGTCGAATTCGTCGACGGTGTCGCCGGCAAGAAGCGGGTCGAGTATGCCGACGCGCAGGTGATCGCCAAGAAGATCCTGGACCTCTACGAGGCCGACGAGTTCGACGTCTGCACCATCGCCTACAACAAGTTCAAGTCGGCGGTGACCCAGATCGTCACGCTGCAGCAGATCGTGCCGATCGAGCCGCCCGAGATCGAGGAGACGGCCGAGGCGACGAGCGGCGAGACCGCCATCTACGAGTTCGAGCCGGATGAGGGCGAGATCCTGGGCGAACTCCTGCCGCGCAATCTCGCCGTGCAGATCTTCGGTGCCCTGGTCGAGAACGCGGCCTCCGAGCAGGGGGCGCGGATGGCCGCGATGGACAACGCCACCCGCAATGCCGGCGAGATGATCAAAAAGCTGACACTGCAGTACAATCGGCAGCGCCAAGCACAGATCACCAAGGAACTCATCGAAATCATCTCGGGTGCGGAAGCAGCGGTCTAGCATGATCGCCGACGGCACGCCGCTGATACTGGGAGCTGGAGCATGAACGAGGCCTTAGCCAAGGGTAACATCGCCAAGGGGCACATCACCCGTGTCACCGGTGCGGTTGTCGACGTCCAATTCGAAGGCGCTCTGCCGCCGATCCTGAACGCGCTGCATACGGCGAACGCGGGCAAGACCCTGGTGCTCGAGGTGGCCCAGCATCTGGGCGAGGCGACGGTGCGCACCGTCGCCATGGACGGTACCGACGGGCTCACCCGTGGCCAGGAGGTGATCGACACCGGGTCCGCGATCTCCGTGCCGGTCGGGCGCGAGACCTTGGGCCGCATCCTCAACGTCATCGGCGAACCGGTCGACGAGGCCGGCCCCATCGACGTCAAGATCACGGCCCCCATCCACGCCCCGGCCCCCGAGTTCGTCGACCAGTCGACCGAGGCCGAGATCCTGGCCACCGGCATCAAGGTGGTCGATCTCCTCACCCCCTACCCGAAAGGCGGCAAGATCGGCCTCTTCGGTGGTGCCGGCGTCGGCAAGACCGTGCTCATCATGGAGCTGATCAACAACATCGCCAAGGCGCACGGCGGCGTGTCGGTCTTCGCCGGCGTCGGCGAGCGGACCCGCGAGGGCAACGACCTCTACCACGAGATGGTCGATTCGGGCGTCATCGACGAGGAGGACCGCTCGAAGTCCAAGGTGGCGCTGGTCTACGGCCAGATGAACGAGCCGCCCGGCGCGCGCGCCCGCGTGGCGCTGACCGGCCTCACCCAGGCCGAGTATTTCCGCGACCAGGAAGGCCAGGACGTGCTCTTCTTCGTCGACAACATCTTCCGCTTCACCCAGGCGGGCTCGGAAGTGTCCGCACTCTTGGGCCGCATCCCCTCGGCGGTTGGCTACCAGCCGACGCTCGGCACCGACATGGGGGCGCTCCAGGAGCGGATCACCTCGACCAACAAGGGCTCGATCACCTCGGTGCAGGCGATCTACGTGCCGGCCGACGACTTGACCGACCCGGCCCCGGCCACCGCCTTCTCGCACCTAGACGCGACGACGGTGCTCAGCCGGTCGATCGCCGAACTCGGCATCTACCCCGCCGTGGACCCGCTGGATTCCACCTCGCGCATCCTCGAGCCCTCGGTCGTCGGCGAGGAGCATTACCAGGTCGCCCGCTCGGTGCAGGAGACGCTGCAGCGCTACAAGGCACTGCAGGACATCATCGCCATTCTCGGCATGGACGAGCTCTCCGAGGAGGACAAGCTGGTGGTGGCCCGCGCCCGCAAGATCCAGCGTTTCCTGAGCCAGCCCTTCTTCGTCGCCGAGGTGTTCACCGGCAGCCCCGGCAAGCTGGTCTCGGTCGAGGACACCATCAAGGGCTTCAAGGGCATCGTCGCCGGTGACTACGACGATCTACCGGAGGCTGCCTTCTACATGGTGGGCAATATCGACGAGGCGATCGAGAAGGCGAAGAAGCTTGCGGCCGAGGCCGCCTGAGGCGGATCGGGACAGCTAGACCATGGCCACTACAATCAGCGACAGCACGACCGGCAAGGTAGCGTTCGAGCTGGTCTCCCCGGAGCGGGTGCTGGCCAGCCTCGAGGCCGACATGGTCGTCGTGCCGGGTGAGGAGGGCGATTTCGGCGTCCTTGCCCAGCACGCGCCGGTCTTGTCACTGCTCCGCCCGGGGCTGATCGAGATCTACGACGGCAATAAGGTCAGCGAGCGTGTGTTCGTCGAGGGCGGCTTTGCCGAGGTCAACCCGAATGGGCTCATCGTCCTCGCCGAGGCGGCCAACCCGCTCTCCGAGCTGTCGCTCGACGAGGCCCGTTCGTTGTTGCAGCGTGCCGAGGACGATCTCGCCGACTCGAGGGAACCGAGCGAGGGCGAGCGGGAACGCCTGGAGCGGGCCGTTAGCGTCGCCAAGCTCAGGGTCGAGGCCGTCGAGACCTTTGGCGGTGGTGGCTAGCCTGCCTGGACTATCTTGAACTCCCGGCCGGCCTCGACCATCAGGCGTCGCACATAAGGTGCGATGGAACGGTTGGTCAGCAGGCGAAACCGCGCCTCGGCCAGACAATCCAGAACAACTTCCGCCTTGCCGAAGAGGCTGCGGGTCGCCTGACCGGGGCCAAAGGCGAGAGGGTGGAGATCGAGTGGACAGGCGGCGGCCAGCGTGTCGCGCACCGCATCACCGCCGATCTCGATCGCGACCAGCCGGGCTGAGATGTCCACCAACGCATGATGCCGCCCGGCGAGCGCCGCCTGCAGCGTCGCGAAAAGGGCATCAACGTTATGCCGTTCGACCAACAGCAGATACTCGTCCGGTCCGAGACGAATGGCCCGGCCGTTCTCGGCGACGCTCGCCCGGTTGATCCGATCGGGCAGCGCCCAACCGAGCGTAGGCTCCACGATCGCGGCGACCTCGTCCCCGCCGCGCAGCACGAGCTTGCCGAGCGGCACCTCGGGCACGATGGTCAGGGGTGCCTGTTCAGCCATGCAGCCTCGCATTCTCGGGGTCGAAGAAGAGCGGCCGGGTCACCTCGACGGGCACCGGTCGCCGGCCCGGGACCGGCACGTAGAGCGTTGTCCCATGTCGCGCATGACCGCCCGCGACGAGTGCCAGGGCGATCGGCCGGTCGACAGTGGGGCTGAAATAGGACGAGGTGACGTGGCCGAGCATCGGCCAGGGTACCCGACCCCTCGGCGCTTCGACCACCTGGGCACCTTCCTCCAGCACCGTTTTCTGGTCCTTGGTGAGCAAGCCCACGAGCTGCTTGCGGTCCGTGGCCACGAGATCGGGCCGGGCGAGGCCGCGCTTGCCGATGAAATCGCCCTTCTGTTTGGCGATGATCCAGTCCATGCCGAGATCGAGCGGTGTGGTGGTGCCGTCGGTCTCCTGGCCGACGATGATGAAGCCCTTTTCCGCCCTGAGCACGTGCATGGTCTCGGTGCCATAGATGGTCACCCCTCGGGGCTCGCTCTCGGCCAGGATGGCGGCCAGGACTTCGGCGCCGCGATCGGCCGGGACGTTGACCTCGAAGGCGAGCTCGCCCGTGAAGCTGATGCGGAAGATGCGGCCCTTGACACCCGCAATCGTCGCCGGGCGCCAGGCCAGGTGCGGGAAGGCCTCTGCCCCGAGGTCGCAATGCTCGACGAGCGGGGTCAGGATCTCCCTCGCCAGCGGGCCGCTCACCGCCATGGTAGCCCATTCTTCGGTCACCGAGGCGAGGTAGACCTCGAGGTCGGGCCACTCGGTCTGCAACAGGTCCTCGAGCCAGGCGAGCACCCGGGGCGCACCACCCGTCGTCGTCGTCATGTGGAAATGGTGGTCGTCGAGGCAGGCGGTGACGCCGTCGTCGAAGACCATGCCGTCGTCCCGCAGCATCAGCCCGTAGCGGCAGGATCCCGGTGCGAGCTTCGACCAGGCATTGGTGTAGACGCGGTTGAGGAAGGTCCGGGCGTCCCTGCCCTGAATGTCGATCTTGCCCAGCGTCGAGGCATCGAGAATGCCGCCGGTCTCGCGCACCA
Source organism: Geminicoccaceae bacterium (assembly GCA_036796215.1). GTDB lineage: Bacteria > Pseudomonadota > Alphaproteobacteria > Geminicoccales > Geminicoccaceae > SLRI01. The sequence goes on along the minus strand of DAIRDJ010000052.1, from coordinate 6,905 downwards.
TCCGGCACTCGCGGGCGACGGCCTCGTGCATGCTCTGGCCCGGCTCGGGGAAATACCAGGCGCGCTTCCAGGTGCCGACATCCTCGAAGACCGCACTGCGCAGGGCGGCGAGGTCGTGCATCGGCGTGCGCCGTTCGACGTCGAAGAGCTCGCCCCGGCTGTGGCCGACCAGCGCGCCGAAGGTGACGGGGACATAAGGCGGGCGGAAGGTGGTGGTGCCGACCTCGGCCACGGGCTTGGCCAGGGTCTCGGCGACGATCGCCAAGGCGTTGACGTTCGAGGTCTTGCCCTGGTCGGTGCCCATGCCCGTCGTGGTGAACCGCTTGACGTGCTCGATCGAGCGGAAGCCCTCGGTCATCGCCAGGCCCAGATCCTTGGCCGTCACGTCGTTCTGGAAGTCGACGAAGGCCTTGCCGTTCCTGTCCGACGGCACCGCCCAAAGGGCGCGCAACGGGGTGGGTGGGGCGTCGAAGCCCGAGAAATCGCCGGCACACGGCCCCACCGAGCGTAGCCGCTGCTCCCTGGGCAGGGCAGCGTCGCCGGGGACGAAGGCCTGGAGCTCGGCGTCGAAGCGGAGTTTGCCGCGGGCCTGGCTGAAGAGGCCGACATTGGGGTTCCAGCCGCCGGAAACGAGGAGCAGGTCACAAGGCTCGACCTCGCCGAGATAGCCCTGGATCGCACCTCCGGGGTCGAGCTTCGCCACCACCGCCTGGTTGACGCGCTGCGGGCCCTCGGCGCCGGTGACGACCGAGCCTGCCCGGATGCGGATGCCCTGATCGCGGGCGGCGGCGACGAGCGGCCCCGCAGGAACCGGGCGGGCATCGACGATGCAGCCGACCTCGATCCCGGCCGCGTGCAGGTCGAGCGCCGCGGCATAGGCCGTGTCGTTGTTGGTGAAGACGACGGCACGGCTGCCGAGCCTGACGGCATAGCGGTTGACGAAGCTCCGGCCAGCCGAGGCCAGCATCACGCCCGGCCGGTCGTTGCCGCGAAAGACCAGGGGCCGCTCGAGCGCCCCTGTGGCCAGCACCACCTCCTTCGCCCGCACCCGCCAGAGCCTTTGCCGGGGTAGGTCAGGGTCGGGGTCGGCCAGGTGATCGGTGACCCGCTCCAGGAGGACGAGATAGTTGTGATCGTAGTAGCCGGTGCAGGTGGTGCGGGTCAGCACCCGGACCTCGGGCAGGGCTTCGAGCTCGTCCAGCCTCTCGATCGTGGCATCGGGCAAGGCGAGGAGACCGCCACCGAGCTCCGGCTGCTCGTCGCACAAGATCACCCGCAAGCCCTGCCGCCCGGCCTCGAGCGCGGCCTGGATGCCGGCAGCCCCGCCCCCCACGACCAGAACGTCGCAATGCGCGTGGCGGTGCAGATAGCGGTCGGGATCGGGCCTGATCGGTGCGTCGCCGAGCCCGGCGATCTTGCGGATGCGCGGCTCGTAGACCCGCTCCCAGAACGCCTTCGGCCACATGAAGGTCTTGTAGTAGAAGCCCGCCGGAAAGAGCGGCGAGAGCAGGTCGTTGAGCTGGCCCAGATCGAAGCCCAGCGACGGCCAGCGGTTCTGGCTCCGGGCCGTGAGCCCGTCCCTCAGCTCGACCACCGTCGCCCGGGCATTGGGCTCGGTCCTCGACTTCCCAGGGGCCAGCTGGACCAGCGCGTTGGGCTCTTCCGAGCCCGCCGTCATGATGCCGCGCGGCCGGTGATACTTGAAGCTGCGGCCGACCAGATGCACGCCGTTGGCCAGGAGTGCCGAGGCCAGTGTGTCGCCCGGATGGCCCGTGCAATCCCGGCCGTCGAAGCGAAAGCGGATGGTCCGCGACCGATCGATCCGCCCACCTGTGGCAAGACGAAAAGGCTGGCTCACCGCACGGTCTCCGGCGGCGTTTCGCCCATCCGGTAGACGGCGATGATCTCGTCGGTGACCGTGTCGCGCGCGACGTTGAACCAGCGCTGGCAGCCGTGCACGTGGTTCCAGCGCTCGAAATGCAGACCTTTGGGGCTCGTGCGGATGAAGAGATAATCCCGCCAGGCGTCGTCGGTCTCGCCTTCTGGCTGTGCCGGCCGGGCAATATGCGCCTGGCCGCCGCAGCGGAACTCGATCTCGGCCCGGGGGCCGCAATAGGGGCAGGTGATCAACAGCATCGAACGGCTCTTCGAACACAGTGACGGGGTGGCTTCACGGGTGGAGGCTTAAAGGGCCCGGCACCGGGCCGCGTGGCTGGCCGCGACAATAACGATGCGGGAAGCGACGTCGAGGGTGGCCCTGGCGTCTCGTTGCCTGTCAGAGGCCGGCGTGCCGCAAGGCGTCCCGCAGGCGGGTCCGGTCGCTGTCGCTGGCGAGGCTGAAACCTTCGATCAGGCAGTCGAGGTCGAAGTCGGGCGTCTCCGCCAGAAGCTTTTCTGCCTCGGTGCAGGCCTCCTCGATGCGGTCCATCGCCGCCAGGCAGGCGATCCGGATGATGCGTGAGTGGCCGACAGCACGATGGACCGTCTGCAGCGCAGCGAGACCCTTCTCGTAGTCGTCGGCAAAGAAACAGGCGAAGGCCAGATGGCTGCTGTAGTAGATCGGCGCGTAGGGGTTGATCGCCAGCGCCCGCTCGGCCAGGGGAACCGCCTCCGCCGCCCGTCCCGCACGGGCCAGGAGGTAAGCGTGGCTGATCAGCATGTCGCTGTTGTGGGGATTGAGGCGCAAGGCACGTTCCGACTGGGCCAGTGCTTCGCCATGTTCGCCCTGGATCGACAACAGGCGCGCCATCAGCCGGTGCGTCTGGGCCGAGCGATCATGGCGGCGTAGGACGTCGCGCACGAGCCCGAGGCAGTGGTCGAGCGCGTCGGGGCGTGGCGACTGCCAGCCATTGCCGAGCTCGGCGGCATAAGTCCAGCACTGGCAAAGCGTGAGAAAGTACTGGTCCGGAGCGCGACCGAGCGCCCGGTCGAAGTAGTCGCGGGCGGTGCGCACGTCTTCGGGTGTCAGCCGATGCATGTGCTGCAGGCCGCGCAGCATCAGCTGGTAGGCATCGAGGCCCGTCTCCGGCAGGCCCTCGATCGCCCGCGCCTGCTCCTCGCCGACGGCCTCGCCGACCGTCGAGGCGACCAGTGCCGTGATCTCGTCCTGCAGCGCGAAGACGTCGTCGCTCGCCCGATCGAGGGTTTCCGACCAGACCCGCCTGCCGCTTTCGGCGTCAACCAGCTGAACACCGACCCGCACCTTGTCCAGTGCCAACTGCAGCGAGCCTTCGAGCACGTAGGTGGCGCCAAGCTGCCGGCCAGCCGCCCGTGCCCCACGCTCGGCGACGAGAGACCCGGCACTGCCGGGGTCGATCAGCTCGAAATCCTCGAAATGCGCGAGGGCCGCCGCCAGGGTCTCGGTGACGCCCGCCGCCAGGGCTTCGGCGTCGCCACTCGACCCGAGATGGCGGAAGGGGGCCAAGAGGATCTTGGGCAGGCGATAGGCGGCAAGGGCCGGGTCGACGGCCGGCTCGGCCGCGTTCTCTCCGGCGCTTGCTGTGCGATAGACCCGGATCGGCTCACCGATATTCTTGAGTTGCTGCTCGCCCATGTCCTCGAGCGGGAGCTTCAGCTTGCCACGTATCTGCCGCTGCGCGTCATCGGAAAGGCACAGCCCGCCGGGCTCGGCCAAGGCCTCGAGGCGGGCGGCGACGTTGATGCCGTCGCCGTAGAGATCGTCGCCCTCGATGATCACGTCGCCGAGGTGGATCCCAATGCGAAAGGCGAGCGGTGGCGATGCCTCGGCCTGCCAGGCGAGGGCGGCCTCGACGGCGGCGACGACGCTGTTGAAGGCGACGAGATAGCCGTCGCCCATGCGCTTGACGATGCACCCGCCGTGGCGCGCAGTTATGGGCTCGACGGCTTCCCGCTCGAAGGCCTTGAGGCGGGCGAGCGTGCCGGCCTCGTCGGCGCCCATCAGCCGGGAATAGCCGACCACATCGGCGCAGAGTATGGCAGCCAGGCGACGTTCCATCGGCACTCTTCGGCCCGACCCTAGTCGAGGACGCCGCGCGCAGCCAGGGGTACTGAGCTCCGAGGACCCCGTTCGGGAGCGGGCGGCAGACCGCCCGCTCCCCGGGGGAGAGCCGAGCGATCAGCCGATCATTGCCGGGTCGTCGGACGCCAGCAGCGGCACAATGCTGCCGTCGCCCCCGGGCGCGCCGGTGTTGACGACGATTGGGCCGTTCTCGTCCGCACCACCGATGTGGATGTGGACGGGGCTGTTGACGGCGGGGCCGCCCACCGGAGCGAGCTCGGAGGGACGGATGCCTTCGACGTTGATCAGGGCGTCGTAGAGCTGCGTCGTCGTATCGACCACGACGGTGGCCGTGCCCACGGCATCGCTCTGGCCCGCGGGATCGAGGCCACCCGGCGGTACGACCTCTGCCTCCGGCGTGAGCTCGGCCATGAGTGTCAGGATGCTGTCGTCGCCATCGTCGACCTCGTGGAGCTGACCGCGCACCTCGCCGCCGGGGAAGCTGGTGGTGTGCACGTTGACGTAGAGGCCGCCGCCGGCACCGACATCGAGGAGATCCGCGAAGCTCAAGGGCTCGGCACGAAGATCGGTGAAGGGCGCGTTGTCGACGCTATTGACGAAGCCCTCGGGCTCGATGATGGCGAGCAGGGTTGCGATATCGGCTTCTGACAACGGTTCGTCGCTGAGCGCGAAGATCGCATCATTGGTGTCACCATCGCCGCCGCCGATCAGGTCCTCGAAGGCGATGATGTCGAGCCCGTCCTCGAGAGTGACAGAGGTGGCATGAACCAAGCCCTCGGGGTTGAGCGGGTTGGTGCCGTCATTGGGGTTGCCGTCGAGTCCGTGCAGCGGCGTGAGGCCGGTAGGCGTACCATTGGCCAGCACGATCGGCGGCGCATCGTCGAAGATCGTCGCAGAGCCGCCATCCGGCGCCGCAAAGGTAATGCCGCCATCAACAAAGAGCGCGAAGTCGATGCCGAGAGCCGCCCCGTCCGGGATCAGGAAGGGCACGATGCCCTGGCCGTCGGGGATGCTGATGGTGGTGATATCGCCCGACTCGGCATGCTTGGTCGTCGGCGTGGTGACGAAGCCCTCGCCGATCACCCCGGTCTCGAGGTCGTAGATGTAGTAGCCCAGCACGTTGTCCTGGGCGGCTTCCGCGGCGAGGAAGGTGAAGGTGATCTCGCCGCCGCCGTCGCCGGGCAGAGTACCGGCCTCGATCTCGGGCAAGCTGGCGAAGTCGACCGGGAAGAGGTTCAAGAGTGCCTCGATCCCGGTCGGCACCTCCTCGACGGTGACACGGAGCAGTGGCCCGTTGCCGTCATTGCGGGTGAAGTCGCCGAAGAAGGGGTCGATCACGGCACCAGGGTCGGTGGTGCCGCCGAGGATGTTGACCGGCGTGGCATCGGGATTGCCGATCGAGCCGTTGAAGCCCGGGTGCAGCTCGACCGTGCCGTTCTCGTCGATGCCGGTATCGGGTGCGGTCTGGTTGAGGAAGGCCGCGTCCTCCTCGGTGTTCACCTCGGTGCCGGCGTCGAGCACGTTATTGCCGGTGAGCACGGTCTCGAACGGGCCCTTGAAGCTGCCGTCCTCGGCGAAGAGTTCGATGGCGAGCGGGTCACCGGGCGACGACAGGAAGGCGTCGTTGGAGGGGATCACCATGGTGGCGAAGGAGAAGAAGCGGTTGAGATCGGTCTGGCCGACGTCGAGGTAGAGCGAGGCCGATTCGATCGGATCGATCGGCCCTGGCACGCCGGCGAGGCCGAGCACCACGCCAGCGCTGCCATTCGGCTGCTCGGACATGAACTCGGCAGCGATGGTGTCGGTGGTACCGTCCTCGGCGATCCGCTCCAGACCCTCGCGGAAATTGGGCGCGCCCCGATCGTAGAGGTCGAAGCTGCCGTCGTGCACGCCGACCCAGACCGGGGTCACGAAGGTGCCGCCATTGGCCGGTGCGAGGTTCTCGACCGTGATCTTGAGCCGGGCCGAGGGCGGATTGAACACGAGTTGCGACAAGTCACTCATCAGCGTTTCCTCTGGTTGTGATGTGAGACCGCCCGGAATGGGCCACGTCACCAAGCGCTTCGAGCGTCAGAACGCTATTGCAAGATGATGACAACTCAAAGGCGATGCCGCCGCCGCGTCAGTTCAATTCTAGTGTTCTCAAGAACTCGTGAACTGCTGTGAAGTTGAACAGCCGGAAAGCGGCATTTCTTTGCGCCAAGAAGGACTTCAGGTCGCGCGCTCAGTGCGCCACCGCGGCTGCCGCCGCCTCGTCGATCAGCCGGCCGTTCTTGAAGCGGTCGAGGGTGAAGGGCGCGTTGATCGGGTGCGGCTCGCCGGTCGCCAGGGTATGCGCGAAGACATGCGCCGAGCCCGGCGTCGCCTTGAACCCGCCGGTGCCCCAGCCGCAATTGACGTAGAGGCCGTCCACCGGCGTCTTGCCGATGATCGGGCTCCGATCCGGCGTGACGTCGACGATGCCGCCCCATTGGCGCAGCATGGACATTCGCGAGAACACCGGGAAGAGTTCGAGGATCGCCTCGAGCGTGTGCTCGAGGATCTGCACACCCCCGCGCTGGCTGTAGCTGACATACTGGTCGGTGCCGGCACCGATGACGAGTTCGCCCTTGTCGGACTGGCTGATATACGCATGCACGGTGTTGGACATGACGACACACGGGAAGACCGGCTTGACCGGCTCGGAGACCAGCGCCTGCAGCGGCACCGCTTCGAGCGGCATCCGCATCCCCGCCATCGCCATGAGGTGCGAGGTGTGGCCGGCCGTGACAACCCCGACCTTCTTGGCCCGGATGAACCCTTTTGTGGTCTCGACCCCGACGACGCGGCCGTTCTCTGTCCGGATCCCGGTGACGGCACAGTTCTGGATGATGTCCACACCTCTGGCATCCGCCCCTCGGGCATA
>DAIRDJ010000051.1:0-25659 GCA_036796215.1 Geminicoccaceae bacterium | reverse complement strand
TACAACGGCATGGCGACGGGTGCCGACTGGATGTCCGGCGCCTCCTTTGTCGGCATGGCCGGCTCGCTCTACATCCTCGGCTACGACGGTCTCGCCTTCGTCCTGGGGTGGACCGGCGGCTACGTGCTGGTGGCGGTGCTCGTCGCACCCTATCTCCGCAAGTTCGGCGCCTACACCGTGCCCGACTTCCTCTCCGCCCGCTACGGCGGCAACGCCGCCCGGTTCATGGGCATCGTCGTGCTGTTCGCCTGCTCCTTCACCTACGTGGTGGCGCAGATCTTCGCGACCGGCATCATCGCCTCGCGCTTCCTCGGCATCTCATTCGAGATCGCCGTCTTCGTCGGCCTTCTCGGCATCCTGCTCTGCTCAATGCTCGGCGGCATGCGCGCGGTCACCTGGACCCAGGTCGCCCAGTACATCGTGCTGATCATCGCCTACCTGATCCCGGTCGTCTGGCTCTCGACCAAGAACTTCGGCTTCCCGATCCCGCAGCTGGTCTACGGCAGCGCCCTGCAGGAGATCACCCGTCTCGAGCAGGAGATGATCGCCTCGGGCCTGGCACCCGAGACCATGAAGCAGCACATCCTGCCGTTCACCAGCTTCAGCCCGGCCAACTACTTTGCGCTGATCTTCTGCCTCATGGTCGGCACGGCCTCGCTGCCACATATCCTGATGCGCTACTTTACGACGCCCAGCGTCCGTGACGCCCGCAAGTCGGTCGCCTGGTCGCTGTTCTTCATCTTCCTCCTCTACTTCACCGCCCCGGCCTATGCCGCCTTCGCCAAGCTCGAAGTCTACCAGAACGTGATCGGTGCCGGCGTCGAGGCACTGCCGGCCTGGATCTACACCTACGGCAACCTCAACCTCGTCTCGGTCTGCGGCGCGGCTGCCGTCGATCCTGCCGCGGTCGCTGCCGCCTGCAGCGCCCTCGACGGCCACGAAGGCCTGCTCCGCTGGCAGGACCTCTCGATCAACACCGACGTCATCGTCATCTCGACGCCGGAGATCGCGGGGTTGCCCTATGTCATCGCCGGCCTGGTTGCCGCCGGTGGCCTGGCCGCGGCCCTTTCCACCGCGGACGGGCTCCTGCTCGCCATCGCCAACGCGCTCAGCCACGACATCTACTACAAGATGATCGACCCGAACGCGCCGGCGAAGCGGCGTCTGATCGTCGCCCGCACGCTCCTCGTCCTGGTGGCGCTCGCTGCGGCCTATACCGCGTCGACCCGTCCAGCCGACATCCTGGCCATGGTCTCCTGGGCCTTCAGCCTGGCGGCCGGCGGCCTCTTCCCGGCGCTGGTGATGGGGGTCTGGTCGAAGAAGACGACGACCCTCGGGGCGATCGCCGGCATGTTCGTCGGCTTCTTCGTCACCCTCTTCTACCTGGTCGTCACCCGCTACTTCCCGGTCGAAGGGGTGACGATGTTCGGCATGGTCTCGAACCTCAACCCGATCACCGGGGCCCCGGTGGTCGACCTCGCCGCAGCATTGGCGCTGCCGGCTGCCGAGGCCGCGGCGATGATCCACTCGAAGGTCGGCTGGTTCAACATCAACAACATCTCGTCGGCGCTCTTCGGCCTGCCGGCGGGCTTTTTGGTGATGTGGCTGGTGAGCCAGGTCACCCCGGCGCCGTCCCGGGAATTGCAGGACTTCATCGACGAGGTCCGGCGCCCGCGCGGTGAGACCATCATGCAGGACAGGGCGGGCTGACCAGCGCCTGAAGCCTGACGACCTCGAGGGGCGGTGCTGTGCGCGCCGCCCCTTTTTCTTGCCGGGCACCGCCCCCGACGGATAGGACGGGGTGGCAACGTCCAAGGACCGCCATGCTCGCTGCCGGCCTCTTCCAACTCGTCAACTTCGTTCTCGCGGCGCTGATGTACACCCTGGCCGGCCGGCTGCTGCTCGGTCTCTTCCTCGGGCCCGGTTCGCCCAACTTCATCATGCGCTTCTTCGTGATGCTCACCGAACCCGTGGTTCGCATCGTCGCCGTCGTCACGCCGAGGGCCGTGCCCGAAGGCCTGATCGTCGCTTTCACCTTCGTCTGGACCTTTTTCGCCCGCGTTGCCCTCTTCCTTCTCTTTGCCGCGATGGGCGCCTTCAGGGTCGCCTATTGAGCCGGCGCCGATGAGTAAAAACGCTTTTATCTTCACCATCATGGGCTTCGCCATCGTCTCGGGCCTCTTTCATCCGTTGATGCCGGCCGTCGTCATCTTCGCGCTTCAGTTGATGGGTGATGTCTTCTTCGGCTTCATGCCGCTCGTCTTCCTCTTCTCGTCCCTGATGTTCGCAACCGGCTGCCTGATCCTCGCCGGCATCCCCGCCGCCCTGTTCGAGCGCCTCACCGGTCGCCCCGAGACCGACGAGGTGAGTTATTGGATCTGGCTCGTCGGCATGGCGCTGATCGCCCTGCCCGCCTTCGGCAACTTCTTCACCTTCGGCTTTTGAGCGGCTTGCCCGCGGGACTTGAAGGAAGGGCTCGACTCGTCCACCTGCAAAGCTTGATCGAGGCACCGTTCGGGGATTCGACGATGCAGCAGGTCGAGCGGGCGGCCGAGGCGGCGGTGGCACGGGGCTGTGGCTTCGCCTCGCTCGGCATGGCCTGCGCATTGCTCGGTTTTGCGCACGACCCCTTGGCCCTGTTGCGCGCCGCAGCGGTGATGGTCACCGGCCTCGCCGCCATCCTTCTCGTCCAGGCCCAGCTGGCCCGCGGCCGCCCCTACAAGAAGACCGACGCCTGGCTGCTCCTCGATCCCGCCGCCCGGCCGCCAGCCGCGATCGCGCAGCGCGCCCTGGGCACCGCCCTCGAGGACGTCTATCGCCGCTTCGCCCGCCTCGCCGGCAGGCTGGCGCTGGCCCTCTGGACCATCTTCTTCACCGTCCGCCTCGGCCTCTGGCTGCAGGGCTGACCGGGCGCATCGAGCAGCGTAGCGGCCCGGTCGACCAGGAAGATGCGCACCTCGGCCCGGTCGAAGAGCCCGGCGCGCGGCTCCGCCTCGGTGACGGCAGCGCTGTCGAACACGCCCTCGACGTCGAGACTGTCGACCCCCATGCCGGCAGCGTTGCTGATCGCGGTGCGCGAAGCGGCGGCGCTCGCCTGGTACATCTCGCCGTCGACCTCGAGATCCCGATCGTGATCGGTGAAGCGGAACACCTACCCGTCCGTCCGGCCTGGGCTTCAATCCGGCCACATCTGCCGGCGCAGCCGCTCGCCGATCAGGCAGTCGCTGGTGCCGGGTGCCGTTTGCGTGTGCTTGTAGGCAGCGGCGCGGATGGCACTCGGCCGCTCGGCGATCTCGAGCAGCAGCTTTTGCCGGATCGCCGCCTTGAAGTCGGCGGGATCCTTGACCGGCAGCGCGAAAGCGCCCGGGCCGCCGATGACACAGTCGGTGTAGTAGCGATCGAGCTCGGGAATCGACCAGGGGCTGAAGCCCATGGGCCTGAGCATCACCGGCAGGCCGTTGATGGTGATGCCCTGGGCGAGTGCATCGGCCCTGGCCTCGAGAACCGGACGGCCATCATTGTTGGGTCCGTCGCCCGAGACGTCGACGACGCGGCGGATGGCCTCCACCTCCGCCTCGTCGAGCAGCCCGACCGCGAAGTCGATGGCAGCCGAGATCGAGGTCGAGCGGGAACGGCGAGTGGGAGACGCGGCGAGACCGGCGGCTGCCGCCTCGGCGGAGGTCGCATCCTCGACGATGGTCCAGGGCAGCACCACCGCCTGGTCGACCGCCGAGCCCCATTCGACATAGGCGACGGCGATCCGCTGGTAGAGGCCGTTGGCGATCGTCGACAGGAGATCCGGATGGCGGAACGCCTCGACATAGCCATCGCGCTGCAGGACCTGCTCGCCAGGGTCCACCGAGAGCGAGACGTCGACGACGATCACCAGCGCCACGTCGACCGGCAGGGCCGCCTGCACCTCGACCGGCTCGGCGGCGGCGTGCGGCATCGGCCCCGTGGCGAACGCCGGGCTGCCGAGCAGGATTGCAGCGGCAGCGAGGAGAGCCGAAGGCGATGGCACCATGCTGCGTCGACCCAAGAGGTGTCACGATTACCGCAATGCAGCTAGAGCGCGGTACCCGCTGGTCAACGTTCGCGCGTCGCCAAGGGTGGACAGGCCGCTAGGCGCGGCCGATCTCCAAGGCTAAGAGAGGACCGACCAGGCGGGAGGCGAGGCCATGACCATCGAGCTGCTCTACGGCAAGGGGACGATCGCGATCGACCCGCCCGCAGGTTGCGTGCCGCACCTCGTCGAGAAGCGGCCGATGCCGGTATTGCCCGACCCTGTGGCCGCCATCCGCGAAAGCTTCAAGCAGCCGATCGGTATCCCGCCGCTGGCCGAGCATGCCAGGGGCAAGGGCTCGGCCTGCATCCTGATCTGCGACATCACCCGCCCGGTCCCCAATCACCTCTTCCTGCAGCCGCTGATCGAGACCCTGCTCGAGGCAGGCGTGCCCAGGGATCGGATCGACGTCGTGGTCGCCACCGGGCTGCATCGGCCGAACGAGGGCGAGGAGCTGGCCGAGCTCGTGGGCGATCCCTGGGTTCTGGAGACCGTCAGGGTCGCCAACCATTTCGCCACCCGCGACGAGGATCACGTCCATCTCGGCCGGACCAGGGGACGGGGGACGGTGGTCCGGCTCGACCGGCGGCTGGTAGAGGCCGAGCTCAAGATCGCAACCGGTCTGGTCGAGCCGCATTTCATGGCGGGCTACAGCGGCGGGCGGAAGGTGATTGCCCCGGGTGTGGCGCATGCCGAGACCATCACGACCTTCCACAACTCCACCTTCATGGCGCATCCCAAGGCCGCCAACTGTGTGCTGGACGGCAATCCGCTGCACGAGGAACAGCTGGAGATCGTAGGCCTCCTGGGCGGGGCCCTGGCGCTCAACACCGTGATCGACGACAAGCGCCGCCTCGCCTTCGTCACCTTCGGCGAGATCGTCGCGAGCCACCTCGAGGCCGTGGCCTTCACCCGCCGCTTTGCCGAGGTCGAGCTCGACCGGAAGTTCAAGACCGTGGTGACGAGCTCCGCCGGCTACCCGCTCGACAAGACCTACTACCAGACCGTCAAGGGCATGGTCGGGCCGCTCGACATCCTCGCCCCCGGCGGTGATCTGATCATCGCCTCGGCCTGCTCGGAGGGCATGGGCTCGCCGCATTTCGTCGAGGCGCAACGCCGGTTGGTCGAGCTCGGGACGGACGGCTTCTGGGCCAGCATCGAGGGCAAGAGCCATGCCGATATCGACGAATGGCAGACCCAGATGCAGCTCAAGCCGATGCAGGTCGGCCGGGTGCGGCTCTTTACCGGAGGGCTGGACGAGGCGACCTTCGCGCTGACCGGGGTCGAGCGGGTGACGGATCTTGGGGCCGCGATCGCCGAGAGTATCGGCCGGCACGGCGATCCGGCGGTGGCCTTCGTGCCCGAGGGCCCCTACGTCGTCCCCCGCTACGTGGCACGCAGTCATGCCGCCTGAAGGCCCCCACCACCTCCATCTCGACCCTTTGGGCGGGATCGCCGGCGACATGATGGTGGCGGCCCTCTGGGCGCTGGCCCCGACGTTCCGCGCCGCGCACAGCCTCGCGGCCCTCGGTGTACCGCCATCGGTCGAGGTGGCCTTGGCGCCGGCGCGCGACGCGGGCTTCGCCGGCTCGAGGCTCGCCATTCGCGGCGAGGCACCGCCGCCGCCGCGCGGGGCGGCGGCTCTCATCGCCTTCGTCGCCGAGACACCGCTGCCGGACAAGGTCCGAGCTCGGGTCACCGACATGCTGGAGCGGTTGGCCGCGGCCGAGGCTGCGGTCCACGGGGTGTCCCTGGCGGAGGTGCATTTTCACGAGCTTGCGTCCTGGGATACGCTGATCGACCTCACGCTCACCGCAGCCCTGATCGAGACGTTGCGGATCGAGACGGTTTCGATCGGGCCCCTGCCGCTCGGTGGCGGCACGGTGCAGAGTGCGCACGGCGCCCTGCCGATCCCGGCACCCGCCACCCTGCGCCTGCTGCAAGGCCTGCGCTTCGTCGATGACGGCATCGGCGGGGAGCGGGTGACCCCGACGGGTGCTGCCATTCTTGCCCACCTGGCACCAGCCGCGCGGCTGCCCGGCATGCCGGCGCTGGTCGGGAGCGGTGCCGGCTTCGGCACGCGACATCTGCCCGACCGCGCCAACCAGCTTCGCGCACTTCTGTTCGAGGCTGTAGCGGCCGGCAGCCAGGCTGACGAGATCGCGCGGATCCGCTTCGAGGTCGACGACCAGAGTGGCGAGGATCTGGCCATCGGCCTCGATGCGGTCCGGGCGGGCGAGAGCGTGGTCGACGTCGTCGCCTGGCCGGTCTTCGGCAAGAAGGGCCGGATCGCCACGGCCGTTCAGGTCCTGGCTCGACCCGAGGGGCTCGCGGCCGCGATCGAGGCCTGCTTCGCCCAGACGACGACCATCGGCCTGCGCCACGACCGGGTGGCGCGCGCGATCCTCGAGCGCCGGGCGACGGCGGTCGAGGCGCTGCCGGTCAAGGAGGTGCGCCGGCCGAACGGCAAGCTGACCCGCAAGGCCGAGGCGGACGCGATCGCCGCGCGCGCCATCGATGCCGCCGAGCGCGCCGCCCTTCGCCGCCGCCTCGAAACCGTCGAGCCCTCATGAGCGAGGCCACCGTCACAGCCGTGCTCGAGGCCATGCCGGGGCTCGCCATCGCGGTGAGCGGCGGCGTCGACAGCATGACCCTCGCCTATCTCGCCAACCGCCTCGATCCCGGCGGCCCGCTCGCGCTGCACGCGGCCTCGCCGGCCGTGCCGGCGGAGGCCACAGCGCGCATTCGCAGGTATGCCAAAGCGCATGGCTGGCGCCTGCGGATGATCGACGCGGGCGAGGTCCGCGATCCACGCTATGCAGCCAATCCCCACGACCGCTGCTTCTGGTGCAAGACCAACCTCTATGCCACGATTCGCAGCCGCACCGACCGGCCGATCGCCTCGGGCGCCAATCTCGACGATCTCGGCGACTATCGCCCCGGGCTCAGGGCCGCCTCCGAGCACGGGGTGCGGCATCCCTGGATCGAGGCCGGGATCGGCAAGGCCGAGATCCGAAGGATCGCCGCCGGCCACGGGCTTTTCGATCTGGCCGAGCTGCCGGCTTCACCCTGCCTCTCGAGCCGGATCGAGACCGGCATCCCGGTCACCGTCGGTGCCCTTGCCGTGATCGATCGGCTCGAGCGGGACATCGAAAAAGCCCTGACGCCCGCGACGCTGCGCTGCCGCCTCAGGCCCTTCGGCATCGAGATCGAGCTCGACGAGGCAACCCTCGCCCGGGCCGACCGGCCGTCGATCGAAGGGCTGGCGCGGGCGGTGATGGCCGCGCACGCGCTCGACGGCGAGGTCCGTTTCGCTCGGTATCGCCGCGGCAGCGCCTTTCGCCGGCCGGCCGGCGCATGAGCGACGACATCCGGCTCGATCTCGAGCGCGAGGTCCGGATCGGGATCGCCGAGGCGGTCTTCTGCGCCGGCAAATCGACGGACCAGCTCGCCCGGATCATCGCCCTGGACCCGGCACGCCGGCGCCTGTTCACGCGCCTCGCCCCGGAGGCGTTCGCGGCCCTGCCGGCCGCTGCCGCCCGGCGTCTCGCCTATCACCCCTTGTCGCGCACGGCGGTGCTGGGTGAAGAGCTGTCGCTCGCGAGCCCGGCCCGGGTCGCCATTGTCGCTGCCGGTACGTCGGACCGCCCGATCGTCGCCGAGGCCGAGCGCACGCTCGCCTTTTACGGGCAGCGCACCGCCCACTTCCTCGATTGTGGCGTCGCCGGTCTCTGGCGGCTGCTCGAGCAACGGGACGCAATCGCCGCCTACCCCGTGGTGATCGCGGTCGCCGGCATGGAGGGAGCGCTCTTCAGCGTGCTCGGCGGCCTCGTTCAGGGTGTTCTGATCGCCGTGCCGACCTCGATCGGCTATGGTGTCGCCGAAGGCGGGCGGACGGCGCTGCACGCCGCCCTTACGAGCTGTGCGCCCGGCATCACCGTGGTCAATATCGACAATGGCTACGGCGCCGCCTGCGCCGCCCTGCGGATATTGCGGGCAGTCGCACCCGGCGGCTGAAAAGCGCTCAGGTCGCACCGTCACGCTCGAGCTTGGCGAGCTCGACCGCGGCGCGAAGCTCGATCTCGTCGAGGACGGCGGCCAGTCTCGGATCGTCCGCCCGTTCCCGCTGCTCGCGCAAGAGGTGCTGCAGAGCCCCGAGCCTGGCCGCCGGTAATCGCCCGTCGATCAACGCCAGGCGCAGCTCCTCCAGGGCATCGAGCAGCCGTTCGCCCCGTTCGCGAGCGCGCCGCCGCCCGGTCAAGGGGTCCTCGACCGCCTGCACCGCGAGCACCGCGCCGAGCGAAGTCAAGGGGGCGAGCCCCGCCGCTGCCGCAGCCCCACCCGCCGGTCGCCCACCGCCGAACCGCTCGGCAAAGCCGGCTTCGCCCGAGCGGCGGTCGACACCGCGCGGCAATCCGACGCCCGCAGGCGCGAAGCTCTGCCCGATCCGCATCGCCATCGTCTCCTTCGCGGCGCACTATCGCAAGCTCCGGTAAACAAACGGTTAAAGATGGCAACCGAGGCGGCAGAAAAAGTGCCGGCCGGCAGAATTTGCCGGGTCTCCCGGTCATTCTTGCCCAGTCACCCGGTCGATCACGCGATCCCGCCCCCGAAACCACTGGCTGCGCCGGGTTGGCACGTTGCTTGCGTTCATCGCCGCGAACGAATGCGCAACACCAGAGCCGGATCGACATGCCAGGCACTCGTCGCCTCATCCATCGCACGGCCGTCCTCGGTATCGCCCTTTTGGCCTTGCTGGCCGCCGGGGCCGGCCCGGCTACGGCCACCGTGCGGATCAAGGACATCGCGAGCTTCGAGGGCGTGCGCGAGAATATGCTCGTCGGCTATGGTCTCGTGGTCGGCCTGAACGGCACGGGCGACAGCCTGCGCAACGCCAATTTCACCCAGGAGAGCCTGGTTGCGATGCTCGAGCGCCTCGGTGTCAGCACGCGCGGCCGCAACCTCAACACGCGCAACGTGGCAGCGGTGATGGTGACGGCGACACTGCCGCCCTTCGCGCGACAGGGCGGCCGGATCGACATCGCGGCCAGTGCCATGGGTGACGCCAAGTCTCTGGCCGGCGGCACGCTGCTCGTGACACCCCTGGTCGGTGCCGATGGCGAGGTCTATGCCGTGGCCCAGGGGGCCCTGGCGACCAGCGGCTTTCAGGCCGAGGGTGACGCCGAGCGCGTGACCCAGGGCGTGCCGACGACCGCCCGCATTCCCAACGGGGCGATCGTCGAGCGCGAGGTCGAGTTCGCCCTCGACGACCTCCGCGAGGTCCATCTGTCGCTGCGCAATCCGGACTTCACCACCGCCAATCGGATGGCGGCGGTGATCAACGGCTATCTGCGCGATGGTGTGGCCGAGGCGATCGATCCTGCCACCGTTCGCCTGCCGGTGCCCGGGGCGTACGCTGGCCGTCTTGCGGCCCTCTTGACCGAGGTCGAGCAATTGGGCGTCCAGCCCGACAACCCGGCCAAGATCGTGATCGACGAGAGTGCGGGGATCATCGTGATCGGCGAGAACGTGCGGATCGATCGGGTCGCCGTGGCGCAGGGCAACCTCACCGTCCGGGTCACCGAGACCGCCGAGATCGTCCAGCCCGAGCCCTTCAGCCTGGGCGAGACGGCCGAGGTGCCGCGCACCCAGATCGACGTCGACAACGGCAGCGACCGCAAGCTCGCGGTGCTCGATACCGGCGTCACGCTCGACGACCTCGTGGCCGGCCTCAATGCGCTGGGCGTGGGCCCCCGCGACATGATCAGCATCATCCAGGCGATCAAGGCGGCCGGTGCCTTGCAGGCCGAGATCGAGGTGCGCTGAGATGCTGGCACCCGACCTTCTGACATCTGCGGGAAGTGCCGCCGCCGTCCGCGGACACGGCGAGGTCGACCCCCGGATGCGCGAGGCTGCCGAGGAGTTCGAGGCGGTCTTCTTGGCCCAGGTGCTGCAGACCATGAATCTCGGCGGCGGCGGCCCCGGGCCGCTGAGCGACGGCGACAACGAGGCCTGGACCGGCATGCTGCAGGAAGAATACGGCCGATTGATCAGCAGGAGTGGCGGCATTGGCGTCGCCGATGCACTGCTTCGCGAGATGCTGAAGATGCAGGAGATCGCATGATGGCCCCCTTCGAGCGGGTGAGCATGACGCTGACCCTGATGCGCCAGTTGCGCCATGTGGTGGCGCGCGAGACCGAGGCGCTGCGCCAGATGAAACTGGCACCACTGGCGGACCTCCAGGCCGAGAAGACGGCCCTCGCTGTGGCCTATGAGCGCGAGGTGCGCGATCTGCGCGCGACGCCCGAGATCTTCGCCGCCCTCGACGATGCCGTGCGCGAGGCCTTCGCCGAGGCGAGCCGCGAGCTGCAGACGACCATCGCCGCCAATGTTCGCGCCCTCGAGGCCGCCCGCCATGTGGTCCAGGGGATGGTGAAGACCATCAGCGCCAGCCTCGAGAGCGTCCAGCGCCGGCCGAGCTATCAGGCGGGCGGCAGGGTCACCGAGCCAGCGAGCGCCGCCGTGCCGGTCGCCTTCAACCGCGAGATCTGAGCGATGTCGGCCACCACATCGCTCGACGGGAGGGTGTGATGAGCCTTTCGGCTGCCCTCAACAACGCGCTCTCGGGTCTCTCGACGGCGCAGCGGGCCCTGTCGGTGACCGCCAACAATGTCGCCAACGCCAACACCGAGGGCTATTCGCGCAAGCAGGTCAACCAGGCGAGCCAGATCGTCAACGGTCAGTCCCTGGGCGTGCGGGCCCTGGAGCCGACCCGGGTGGTCGACCAGTTCCTGACCACCGAGCTGCGCCGGCAGGAGAGCTCGCTCGGTCGCAGCACGGTGATCGCCGAGGCCTATCAGCGGATCGAGCGTGGCGTCTTCGGAGCACCCGGCGAGCAGGACCGCGGCATCGCAGCCCGGCTCGGCCAGCTCACGGCCGAGCTCGAGCAACTCGCGAACGACCCGGAGGCCCGGCCGTTGCGCACGGCCGTGCTCGGCTCGATCGAAGACCTCTTCAATCAGATCACCAGCGATGCTGCGACCGTCCAACAGCTGCGCCGCGATGCCGACCAGCGGATCGTCCAGACGGTCGATGCGATCAACAACGACCTGCAGGAGCTGCACCAGCTCAACCAGGAAATCTCGCGCACCGGCGGCACCCCTGATCTGCTCGATCGCCGCGATGCCGTGCTCAATGGGCTCGCCGAGAAGATCGAGATAACGACCTACCGCAAGGACAACGGCCAGATCGCCGTCTACACGAGCGGCGGCCACGCCCTGCTCGAGCAGACGCCGCGGGTGCTGGCGTACACACCGGCCTCGACGCTCGCCGAGAACGTGCCGCTGCAGCCGATCCGGATCTTCATGGCGAGCCAGGTCGATCCGCAGACCTTGGAGCCGCTGCCGGGTGCGCAGGGCCAGGAGCTGGTCTCCGGCGGCTATCGTGCGGCGGTGACGCCCGAGATGGCGGCAGAGGGCTGGACCGACGAAATCGTCTCGCCTTTGACCGGTGGTCGTCTGCAGGGGCTGATCGAGGTTCGCGATCGTATCCTGCCGGCCTTGGGCGACCAGCTCGGCGAGGTGGCCGAACTCGCCGCCTACAGCCTGAACAAGGCGCACAACTCGGCGATGCCCTCGCCGCTGCCGACCACGGTCGCCGGCACCCGCGATGCGGTGACCGATTTTCCCGCTGCGGCCGCCGACCGGTCCGGCACGGCCTCGCTCGTGGTCTTCGCCAGCGACGGCACGGTTGCCGCCGACGTCACCATCGACCTCGCCGCGGCCGGCAGTGCGGCGGCGGTCGAGGGCCAGCTCAACGCGCAGCTGGGCGGCACCGGCACGGCCCTGCTCGACCCGGCCAGCGGGGCGCTCTCGATCACGCTCGGCACGGATGGTGCAGGCCAGCCCTACCGCATGGCCTGGGACGAGGGCGACAGCCAGATCATCGTCCGGGACGCGGCCGACCGCGACTGGTCCTACGGCTTTGCGCATTTCTTCGGCCTCAACGACCTCGCTGTGGCACAGAGCAGCCAGCGCGGCGATTTCAAGGTGCGCGACGACATCGCCGCCGACAGCCGGCTCCTGGCCAATGTGGTCATGACCCGCGAGGCCGGCGTGCCGGTGGTCGGCGGGGTGGGCGACAAGCGCGGCCTGCAGCGCCTCGCCGGCGCCCTGGATACCGAGGCGATGACCGCCGATCGTGGCAGCCTGCCGGGCTCGTCGACCACGGTCAGCCGCTATGTCAGCGATCTGACCGCCCAGGTGGCCGCCCAGTCGACACAGGCGGCGAACCGCGAAGCGTCGGGTCTGGCTCTGGTCGAGGACCTCGAGTTCCGCCAAGGCGCCGTCTCCGGCGTCAATCTCGATGAGGAGCTCGCGAGGCTCGTCCTCTACCAGCAGGCCTACAGCGTCTCGGCCCGGCTGATCTCGATCACCAACGACCTGTTTGGCGAGCTCGTCAACATGGTCCGCTGAGCGAAAGGCTAGGAGCATGCTCGGACGCACCGGCGACGTCGCCCACAGCAACCGGCTGACGGGCTACATTCAGGGCACGCAAGGCCGCATGCGCGAGGCGCAGACGGCGATCGCGACCGGCAAGCGGGCGCAGACCTATTCCGAGATCGGCAGCGAGACCGGGATCCTGCTCCAGGCGCGCGAAGGCCAGAAGCGGGCCGATGCGTTCGCCGCGAGCAACACGACGACGGTCGAACGACTGCGGACGATGGACGGGGCACTCGGCAATATCGTCGACGTGGCCGACCGGATGCGCACGCTTCTGGTCCAGCGCACCGACCCTTCGATCGGCAACAGCCTGCCGCTCGGTACCGAGATCGACACCATGCTGCAGGAGATCGCGAGCCAGCTCAACGTGCGGCTCGCCGACCGCTATCTCTTCGCCGGCAGCCGCACCGACACGGCACCCGTGGCCCTGCCGGCAACGATCAACGGTCCGGCCGATCTCGATCCCGACCTGATCTACCAGGGCGACGACATCCGCCTTGCCGCCCGGGCCGCCGAGGACGTCGAGGTGACCTATGGAGTTCTCGCCGAGGACGTTTTCGAGATCATGAACGTCCTGGCCGCAGCCAAGGAAGCCCATGTGGCCGACGACAAGGCCGGTCTGCTGGCCGCCTCCGACGCGCTGGCCGATGCCTTCTCCGGCCTCGTCGATCTGCGCGGTGAGCTGGGTGCGCGAACCGCCCGGATCGAGACGATCACCGAAACGCATCGGGCCAACGCGGCCTATCTCGCCGAGACGGTGAGCCGGATCGAGGACACCGATCTGCCGACCGCCATCGCCCAGATGGCCAAGGACCAAGGGGCGCTCGAGGCGGCCTACCTCACCATCGGCCGCCTCAACAGCCTGTCGCTCGCCGACTATCTGCGCTGAGCCCGGCACGGATCTACGGCCGAGATCGTGGCGACGTTTTCTTTGCCGCCTTAACCGAAAATTCAGTCTGTGCGGCTATGCTCGGTCTGTACGCAACGGGTTCTCGAGAGCAGGAGACGCCCATGGACAGAGCTGAAACCTTTGGCGCAATGCCGCCTTGGCCCGGGCCGGCCAGTCCGGCGCCCGCCAGTCGAGCGCCGGCCACGCGATCGCCGGCCACGCGATCGCGGGACGAGCGACCGCTCGGCGGGCCGGCGCTGGTGGTCGACGAGGCCGGCATCGACGGGGCGCGCTCGAGGACGGGCGACGAGCTGCTCGAGACCCGGTTCGGCCCCGTGCCGTTCGATCCCGACCGGCAGATCCGCTTTCGCGGTGGCCTGCCGGGCTTTCCCGCGGTCGAGTGGTTCCAGCTCGACCCGATCCCCGGTCTGACCAGCGAGCTCATGATTCTCCAGGCGATCGATGCCCGCAACGTCGGCTTCATCACCATGCCGTTGCCGGACGATGTCCCGGTCTTGCGCGACGCCGACCTCGCCGAGGTCTCGCGAATGCTCGAGATCGCCCCGGGCGAACGCCTGATTCTCGCCATCGTGACCTTGGCCTCCGGCGGTGACGGGGTCGAGAAATACCTCAACCTTCGCGCCCCGCTGTTCATCGACACGCGCCGCAAGGTCGGCGCCCAGGTCGTCCTCGCTGATCCCCGCTACCCGTTGCGCTACCGCTTCGGGACGTCTGGCGGGTGAGATCCTGACCGGCGGCACGCAACTCCGGCGGTAATCACAGCGCTGCCACCGGCGCCGCCAGGCAGTGGCCAGGATGACGACGAGACTCCGGCCGGCCGCCGCAAGGCGCAACGGACGGGCGTTGCAGCGGACGGGATTCGGCCAAGCCGGCTTGCGGCCTTCCGGCAAGCTTCGTGCCTTGGCCTCGAGCCGATTCGCGGTGATCAACCTCGAGCGTAGGGCGTGACACGCTCGTCTCCCGTTCGACCGAGGCGAACGCCGTCCTGCGGGAGTGGCGTCATCGCTTGCTGCCCTGCGCACGTCGCGGCTTGGTTGCTGCCCTGCGGATCGCTCAGACCGACGAACCGACGGCGGTCGATCGCGCTCGAGGCGCCCCGAGGCCATCTCCCCGACCCGGTCATGATCCCATCATCGGCCGCACCGACACAACCGGCGACCGGCCATCGCCGGAGCGGTCAGGGCGGGTAGCGTCCACGAAGGTGGTGGAAACAGCGGCCTGGCCTGAGGGCACGGTCAGGCGGCCTCGGTTTCGGGACTACGGATTGGATCGGCGTCGGCAGCGTCGATGCGGGCGAAGGCCTCGAGCTGCATGTAGCGGTGCCGGGTCCGCCATTCGTCGTTCTGCTCGAACAGGACCGCGCCGATGCGGCGGACGATACGGTCCTCGTTAGGGACGATCCCGACGACGTCTGCCATGCGCTGCATGTTCAGGCGCTCGATCGGGTTTGTCGCATGCCGCTTCCTGCGGTCGGGTTTGGGAAGCTCATGGAGGCGAGCACGCCGGCCTTGCTCTCGTCCATGAGCGCGGCGCGTTTCGGCCAGCGGGTTCGGAGCTGATCCGACCCGGCCGCCTGAAAGAGGGCCACGGGCAAGGGGAATCAGTTCTACCTTGGTTCGCAAGCAGGACAGAGGCGCCAGAGCCGGTTCAGCGAAGCGCAGATCATCGGGATCCCCCGGGCGTACGAGGCCGGGGCGAAGCTCGACGGGCGTTGCCGGCGCCGCAACGTCTCGCAGACGACGTTCTACGAGTGGCGGGCCGAGTAAGGCGGGCTGACCGTTTCGGACCTGAGCGGCTGAAGGCGCTGGCGGAGGAGAACCGCCGGCTGAGGGAACTGCTGGCCGAGGCGCTGCTTGACAACGAGGCGCTGAAGGGGCTTCTGGAAAGAACTGGCAATGCCTGCCGCCCTGACGAACCCTCAGATAGGTGGCGTCGAGCCAGGGATATGGCCAGGCGCCGGTCAGCGGCCGGTTGCGGAAAGCGCCGACCCGCTCCGCAACCCGAGGCGGCAGGCCGCTTCGGGGACTCCGGCGTCGATGTCCTCGCCGTGAGGCGAAACCTCGCGCTTCGAGCTGCCGGTCATCCCCCTGAAAGGCCAGGAGCCCATTCATGGTCGCACCGGTTCAGCCTGGTCGTCACAACCGGACCTTCCCGGAGAACCGCTGGTGGCCACCCAGCACCACCAGCTCCCGGCACATGATCAGTGCCGAGAGCTGCGGAAGCCGGCTCGAGGCACCCACGAGATCAATGACGTCTGCTGCCGGATCGCTGCGAGCTCGCTGAGCATCGTCGCTCGCCTTGTCTGGCCCGCTACTCGACGAGGGCCCAGTCCGTGCCACTGCAGCGGCCGGCCGTCGGGCCCGCTCGCCGACAAGGCGTCGATGCCTCGGCCCGGATCGGCAGCGAGGCGAAGCAGATCGCCGTGCGATGGCGGCGGCTTACCAGTGGCCACCGGGATCGGGTCGCGGTGCTGGTCAGTCGCCGACGCGAACCTCGATGCGAGTCAAGCTGCGCCGCTGCAGGAGAAGGGCCGAGATCGTCGGGAGCACGACCAACTTCTCGAAGGCGGCCTCGACCGCGGTCAGGAGCAGGTAGCGGCGGTTGCGTCCGTGCAACTGGTCGACCGGACCCGTGACCGACGCAACGCCGAGTCCGCCCGCCACGAACAAGGATCCACCCGCCGACAACAGCGCGGCACAGGCATGCCATGTGGGAGCATGGCCTTCGACATCCGGCGTGAAGAGCCGGACGAAGCTCTCCCTCGCCTCGCTCAGCCAAAAATTGTCGATCGGCCAGCGCGATCGCCAGGAGTCCAAGCGCCATCAACACCGTTATGATGGTCAAAAGAAGCCGCTCGATGCTGCTCGTCGATAGCGCGATCACGTCGACACCCTTGCTCCGCCGTTCTCGAAAGGCAGGCAGTCATCGTCGCAAGAGAAAATGCCTCGATCATGAATGAACGCTCGGGTGGCGCGCAGCATGGGGATGCGCACCGCTGGTTGTGCCGACTGTCGTCCTATTCCTTGAGAGCGAAGCGGAGGTAGATCGGGTCGGTGAGGGCTGCCGGCAGCAGGCTGCCGAAGAGGGTCGGCCAGTAGAGGCGGCGCGGGAAGGCGATCCGGGCACGGTTCAAGGCGAGGCCGCGGGCGATGCGGTCGGCGGCGGCCTCGGGCGACATGAGGAAGGGCATCGGGAAGGGGTTGTTGGCGGTCAAGGGGGTGGCGATGAAGCCCGGGCAGATGACGCTGACCCGAATGCCGATCTGCCCGAGCTTGCCACGCAAACCTTCGCCATAGAGCCGCACCGCGGCCTTGCTCGCACAGTAGGCCGGCGCGTTGGGCAGCCCCCGGAAGCCGGCGAGCGAGCTCATGAGCGCGAGCTGGCCGTGGCCCTGGGCGCGCCAGTGGAGGATCGCGGGCTCGACCGTGTTGACCACGCCCTGGACATTGACCGCCATGAGCGTGCGCGCGTCGCCGCCCGAGATGCCGGCATTGGCGACGAGGAGGTCGACTGGTGCGGCAGCGAAGGCGGCGTCGATCACCTCGGCCATCGCCGGTGCGTCCGTGACATCCGCCGAGACGGTCTCGATCGAGCCCAAACAGCCCGCGGCCACGACCCTGAGCCGCTCGCTGTCCCGGCCGAAGAGGGTGAGCCGCCGACCGGGCCTTGCCAGGCGTCTTGCCAGGGCGGCACCGATGCCGCTACTTGCCCCGGTGATCAGCACGTGCCCTGGATCGAAGCTCATCTAGCCTCCTGGATTGTCCGATGATCGCCCTCGACCGTCTCATTCCGGGCCGCCGCCGGGGCCTCATGCTGGTCATGTCCTCGCCGTCCGGGGCCGGCAAGACCTCGATCTCGCGGGCGGTGATGCGCGAGGAGCCGGAGATCCGGATGTCGATCTCCGTCACCACGCGACCCCGGCGGCCGGCCGAGGTGGACGGCAAGGACTATCATTTCATCACCGCCGAGCGGTTCCAGACGATGGTCGAGGCGGGCGAGCTCCTGGAGCACGCGGTGGTCTACGGCAATGCCTACGGCACGCCGCGCGCCCCTGTCGAGGCCGCGCTCGCCGAGGGCCGCGACGTGCTCTTCGACATCGACTGGCAGGGGGCGCAGCAGCTGCGCGAGGCGGCCGGCGACGACATGGTCGGCATCTTCATCCTGCCGCCCTCGACCGAGGAGCTGGCCGCCCGCCTGCGCACCCGGGCCCAGGACAGCGAGGACACGGTTCGCTTTCGCCTGGCGCAGATCGCCAACGACGTCACCCATTGGCCGGAATACGACTACGTCCTGATCAACCAGGAGCTCGGCAACAGCGTGGCCGCGGTGCGCGCCATCCTCGCCGCCGAGCGGCTCCGCCGGGTGCGGCAGCCGGGGCTCGGCGAGTTCGTCAGGCAGTTCCGCGGCTCCGCTTGAAAGTCTGCCCGAGCTGGCGCCCGGCATCGGCGAGCGCCATGAACTCGGCGAGGCTCAGGGTCTCGGGCCTCCGGTCGGCAGCGATGCCGGCGGCGGCCAGCAACCCCGCCGGATCGCTGGTCAAGGCCTCGAGGCTGCGGCGCAGCATCTTGCGGCGCTGGCCGAAGGCGACCCGGCTCACGGTCTCCAGGGCCGCCAGCCGGGCCCCGGTCGGCCGGTCGGCCACGGGCTTCGGCAAAAGCTCGACCAGGCTCGAGGTCACCTTGGGCGGCGGGTGGAAGGCGCCGGGGCCAAGATCGAAGCAGCGCCTGACTTGGCAGAGGGATTGGCAGAGCACCGCGAGCCGGCCATAGGCGCTGCTGCCAGGGGATGCGGTGACCCGCAGCGCCACCTCCTTCTGCAGCAGCAGGTGCATCGACGCCACGGACTCCAGGCGGTGCAGCCAGCGGACCAGGAGCTCGGTGCCGATATTGTAGGGCAGGTTCGCGACGATCAGCCAGGGGCTGTCGATCTCGAGGCTTCCGGCGAGTGCATCGATGTCGACCGCGAGCGCGTCGGCCTCGATCACCCGAAGTGCTGCCCCGGCCTCGGCACGGAGCTCGGCCAGGGCGGCAACACAGCGCGGGTCGCGCTCGATCGCCACCACCCGGGCCCCTCGGTCGAGGAGCGCGCGGGTGAGCCCGCCGGGCCCGGGGCCGATCTCCAGAACGGGCCGGCCCTCGAGTCTGCCAGCCTCAGCCGCAATGCGGCCGAGGATCGCCGGATCCAGGAGGAAATGCTGGCCCAGCCGCTTGTCGGGGGCAAGGCCGAAGCGCTCGATGATCGCCTTCAGGCGGGGGGCGCTCGGCGGCTGGGACGATTGGCTCAGCCGCCGACCCTGACGTCGATGAAGGCGTCCTTGCGCAGATCCCTGAGATAGCGGCCAGCCAGCCGCTCGAGCTGCTCGTCCTCGAGCGTCCGACGCAGGCTGGCGCGCCTGGCCTCCTCGCCGGCGCTCCGGCCATCGGCGCAGACCATGAGGAAATGGATGCCCGCACCCGTGCGGACCGGCCGGCTCAGGGTCACGAGCGGCAGGGTGCTGACCACCTGCGCCAAGTCGGCCGGCAGCTCGGCCGGCCGCAACCAGCCGAGGTCGCCCGAGCTCGGCAGGCCCCGCTGCCGGGCCACCTGCTCCAGGCCGCGACAATCGGTGATGTCCTCGGCGGCGGCGCGGGCCTCGGAGAGGAGACTGTTGACGACCGCCTCCGGGGCCGAGGGCTCCAAGGGGAAGAGCAGCTGGGCGATCTGGCGGATGTCGGTCGCTGCGGCCGCACCGGCGGCGCGACGATCGCGAACGAGGAAGAGCTGGACTCCGGACGGTGTCGTCACGGGCGCCGAGACCTCGCCCGGGTCGAGCCCGGCCAGAACGGTGCGCAACGCGGCCTGCACGCCGTTGAGCGGCACCCAGCCGAGATCGCCGCCCTCGTTGCGGCTGTTCGCCGCCGAGACCTGCTGGGCGATCGCCGCGAAATCGCCCCCCTCGGCGATGGCGGCACGCAGCTCCTCGGCCTCCGCCAGGACCTGTTCGGTCTCGGTGGGATCGTAGATCGGCAGCACGATCTCGGAGAGCAGGATCTCGGTCTCGCCACCGCTCTCTGCGGCATCGAGGGCGAGATCGATCTGCTGATCGGTGACCACGACGCGGTCGGCGAACTGGCCCTGCACCAGGCGAAGCCAGGCGAGCTCGGCCTCGACCTGCCGCTCGAAGGCGGCGGGATCGACCCCCTGCTCGGCGAGCAAGCCCCGGAGCTGGTCCGCGGTCATGTTGTTGGCCGCGGCCGCGTTGCGCACCGCATCCTGCACCTCTTGCGGCTGGACCGTGACCCCGATACGGCGCGCCTCCTGCAGCTGCAGCCGCTCGTCGATCACCCGACGCAGCACCTGCGGGGCGATGCGCCGCTGGGTCTCGGCATCGGCCGGCAAACCCGAGAAGAGGATGGCCAGACGCAGGCGGTCGCGCAGGTCCTGGGTCGAGACGACGTCGTCGTTCACCACAGCCGCGATGCGGCTCGCCGACTGGGTCTGTGCTGCGGCCGGCAGCGGTGCTGCGAGCACCAGTCCCAGCAGCAGGAAGAGGGCGACGCCCGGTAGGATCGAGAGCAAAGCAAGATTCGACCGTTGCACCATTCATCCGTTCACGAAGGCCGCCCCGGCGAGCGGGCACGCACCGGTTCGGGCGGTCAAAAGAAACTGGTCGGAGCCTCGAAGTCGGCCAGCCCGCTGAACGTCACCCTTAGCTGGAAGCTGACCTCGTCATCAAGCTCGCCGCGCCGATTGAAGCTCTGCTCGAGACCCGCGACCAGCACCAGGCACGGATTGGTATAGATCAGGCCGTACTGCGTCGATACGGTGCGATCGTCCTCGAGGTCGCGGCGCGTGCGCAGGCCGAGGGCGAGGCTGTCCGTCAGCTGGAACCGCACGCCGGCGACCAGCTCCTGGCGGCGCCGGAGATCCTCCTCGGGCAGCTCGTCGCTGAGCCTGAGATACTGGATGTCGAAGCGCAGCCGCGGCGGGCCGAAGGCGAGGCCGAGGTCGCTTCGCCTGAAGTCCAGATCGTCCTTGTCGAGCCGAAAGCGGTAGCTCACGTCCAAAAGCTCGAGCGGCCGCAGGTCGATCCGGCCGACGATGTCGGACAGCTCGTCCGCGAGCCCGGAGCCCTCCGGATAGAGCCGGTCCGGACCGCTGCGGATGCTCTGGCCGATCAGCCCGCTGACCCGCCAGGCGGCCGGCCCGACCGAGTCGAAATTCAGCCCGTAGGCGAGGTCGGCACCGCTCGGCACCCGGTCGATCCCGGTGAACCGATCGGCCTCGAAGAGGTTGGTCTCGTCGAACTCGAAGACCAGGCTGTCCTCGTTGGGTATGGCCCTCTTGTTGAGGTTGCCCGGGGTGTAGCTGAAGGCGGCCCGGGGCTCGATGACATGCGACCAGCTGCCGGTCTCACCGACCACCGGCAGGCCCCAATCGGCGGCGAGGTTGGGCACCAGCCGGCCGGTCGTGTCGGTGCCGCCGTCGCTGCCACGGGTGCTCGGATTACCACTGGTGCTGTAGAGGTCGCCCCTGAGCGACAGGCGGAGCGAGCGAACGTCGCCCCACGTACCGATCTGCGGCAGCTGCCAGCCGACCTCGCTCGAGAAGCGTCGCGCGTCGAGACCATCGTCGCGACGGAGGCCGAGAATGCCGGTGCGCCAGTCGGTCCGGCCGCCGAACCGGTCACGCGGGCCAACGACCTCGGCCTCGGCCAGCGGCAGGACGAGGGGGATCTCGTCCTGGTCATCGGTCTCGCGCAGGCTCTGAAAGCCGTAGGCATTGAGGCCCACATAGCTGCGTTCGCCGAACCTTTCGACGAAGGCGCGGTTCTCGAGGACATTGCTGCTCGAGATGTCGTAGCGCCGGAGAAAACTGTCGTCGCTCGCCAGCCGGAGATCGAAGCCGGCGCGATCTTGTGCGTTCAGGGCGTAGCGCCCCTGGGCGTCGATGTGGCCACGCCACTCGTCGTCGCCAAGGGGCTCGAGATTGCCGTCTTCGTCCCGCTTGCCGGCGGCATCGGTGTAGGTGACGGCCCCGTTGATCTCGGTGAGCCCGAAGCGCTGCAGGTCACGATATTCGGCACCGAGCAGGACGCCGGCGTCGGTGGTGAAGAGTGGCCGCAAGACGAGGTCGCGATTCTGCGCGAGATCGATGACGAAGGGTGTTTCGAGCGTCAGCCCGAGCTCGGAGTTGCTGCCGAAGCCCGGTGCGAGAAAGCCGGAGCGGCTCTCGACCGTCGGATCCGGGTGATAGAAATAGGGGGTGTAGAGCACGGGCAACCCGAAGAGCTCGAGCCGGGCGTTGCGATAGGCGACAGTGCCGTTCGCCGTGTCGTGGACCACCCGTTCGGCCTTGATCTGCCAGAGCGGGTCGTCGTCGTCCGCGCAGACCTCGCACGGGCTGTAGACCGCCCGATCGAGCGTAGTGCGCTCGCCGTCGCTGCGCAGGCCCCTGACCGCGGCGATCCGCGAGCCGTCGCTCAAGAGCACGCCGATGCCGTCGACGAAACCATCCCGGAGGGCGTCGTCGAGGGTCAGCTCGTCGGCGAAGAGCGCATCGCCCGAGGGCTCGATCAGGATGATGTTGCCCAGGGCCGTCACCGTGCCGGCTGCGATGTCGTAGCTGATCAGATCGGTGAGCAGCGTCCGGCCGTCCTGGCTGAACTCGACATTGCCCCGGGCGGTGACGAGATTGGCCTCGCTCGCGAAGCTGATCTCGTCGGCGGTCAGCAGGATGGGTTGTGTCTCCACGTCCGCCGGCTGTGCCCTGCCGGCAGCACTCGCAGCCAGCCAGACGAGGCTCGCCAGCACACCGACGGCCAGGGCCTGCACCAGGCGCGCCGGTGCTGCCGCCCGCTCCGCCTGCCCCTTGCCACGCTCCTCGACCTGCACGCTTGCGCTCGCCGTCATTGAAAGCCATTTGGACGGCACGGTTGCTGCGTTCGTGCCCGACTTGCCGCCCCGACCATCGCAGCGGCCTGCTAGCACGGCGTCCCGCGCAAGAGGAGAAAAAGCGTTGATCGAAGTGAGCTTGCTGACCGGGGCGCTGCCCGAGACCGGCACCATCGTCCTTGCAGTGGGTGTGCCGGCGACGCTCGGGCGTGCAGCCGCCGCCCTCGACGAGGCGAGCGGTGGCACCCTGAGCCGGGCGCTCCAGGCAGCGGGGCCGCTCAAGCACGGCAAGACGATCGACCTGATGCTGCCCCGGGGCCTCGGGCACGACCGGGTGGTCCTGCTCGGCATCGGCAAGCCCGAAGGCCTGAAGCGCCTCGAGCGCGAGGAGCTCGGCGGCGGATTGGCGAGGAAGCTGCAGGGGCTCGGCGTCAAGGAGGCGGTGCTGGCCGAACTCGGCGGGCTCGAGCTCGGTGCCCCCGCCGCCGAAGCCGCAGCCGACATCGCCAGGGGGGCGGCACTCGCCACCTACGCCTTTCGCAAGTACCAAAAGCCCGAGCCCGACGAGGAGAGCCGCTTCGAGCGGCTGACAGTGCAGCTCGACGAAGCGGCCCCCGAGGACTATCTCGCCGCCATCGAGGCTGCGCTTGCCGCCGTGGCCCGCGCCCGCGACCTCGTCACCGAGCCCGCCAACGTCCTCTACCCCGAAAGCTTCGCCAAACGCTGCCTCGAGCTCGAAAAGCTCGGCTTGGAGGTGCGGATCATGAGCCCGGCCGAGCTCGAGCGCCTCGGCATGCGGGCGATCCTCGCCGTCGGTCAGGGCAGCGTGCGCCCACCCTATGCCGTCGTCATCCGCTGGCGCGGCAGCGACGACGAGCAGCCCCTGGCACTCGTCGGCAAGGGTGTCTGCTTCGATACCGGCGGCATCTCCTTGAAGCCCTCGGCCGGCATGGAGGAGATGAAGTGGGACATGGGCGGTGCGGCGGCCGTCGTCGGCGCCATGCACAGCCTCGCCGGCCGCAAGGCCAGGGCGCATGTCGTGGGCGTGATCGGCCTCGTCGAGAACATGCCGTCCGGCAGTGCGATGCGGCCCGGTGACGTCATCACCGCGATGTCCGGCAAGACCATCGAGGTGATCAACACCGATGCCGAAGGCCGGCTGGTGCTGGCCGACCTCCTCCACTACACCAGGGAGGAGTTGAAGCCCCGGGCGATGATCGACCTTGCGACCCTCACCGGTGCGGTGGTGGTCGCCCTCGGGCACGAGAACGCCGGCTTCTTCGCCACCGACGAGGCGCTCGCCACGACCCTGCTCGAGGCCTCCAAGACCGTGGGCGAAGGCCTCTGGCGGCTGCCGCTCGGCAAGCCCTACTCCAAGCACATCAAGTCGCAGATCGCCGACCTCAAGAATGTCGGGCGCGGCCGCGAGGCCGGTGCCACCGCCGGTGCCGTCTTCCTCCAGGAGTTCGTCGGCGACGTCCCCTGGGCGCACCTCGATATCGCCGGTGTCACCTGGTCGAGCCGTGACCTGCCCTTGGCACCCAAGGGTGCCACCGGCTTCGGCGTCCGCCTGCTCGACGAGGTGGTGCGGGTCATGCGCGAGGCAGGCACGGAGGAGGCAGGCAAGACCGGGGCTTGACCGAGTACGGCTTCTACCACCTGACCCGGAGCGGTCTCGACCAGGCGCTGCCCCGCCTGCTCGAGAAGGCGCACCGGAGCAGGGCCCGGGTCATCGTCCGCTGCACCGAGCCCGAGCGCCTCGACCAGCTCGACCGGCTCCTCTGGACCTACCGGAACGACGCCTTCCTGCCGCACGGCAGCAAGGCCGACGGCTTTGCCGAACGCCAGCCGATCTGGCTCACCACCGGCCTGGACCGCCCCAACGACGCCACCATCCTCGTCATCGTCGATGCCGCACCTGCCGAGGATGCCGCCACCTTCGAGCGCGTCCTCGAACTCTTCGACGGCCGCGATGCCGAGGCCGTAGCCGCCGCCCGCGAACGCTGGCGCTGGGCCGAGGCACAAGGGATGACCCGCGTCTACTGGCAAGAGACCGAGCGCGGCGGCTGGCAGCGCGCGGCATCTTCCTAACGCGCCCTCGGGCTGCTAAGAGCCCGGCAATCCTCAGCCTCACTTCCCGATCACACAGGAGTTCGCCCCATGGCCGCCGCGCGCACGCTCTCGATCATCAAACCCGACGCCACCCGCCGCAACCTCACAGGATCCATCAATCAGCGCCTCGAGGAAGCCGGCCTGCGCATCGTCGCCCAAAAACGCTTGCACCTGACCAAGACCCAGGCCGAAGGCTTCTACGCCGTCCATCGCGAGCGGCCCTTCTTCAACGACCTGGTCAGCTTCATGACCTCGGGCCCCGTCGTCGTCCAGGTCCTCGAAGGCGAAAGTGCCGTCACCCGCAACCGCGAGGTCATGGGCGCCACCGACCCCGCCAAGGCCGACCCCGGCACCATCCGCAAGGACTTCGCCGAGAACATCGAGGCCAACTCCGTGCACGGCTCCGACAGCCCCGAAAACGCCGCCATCGAAATCGCCTACTTCTTCAGTCAGATCGAGATCACCGGCTGAAACACCTTCTCGTCATCGCCCACACCCCCTCGACCAATACGGCAGCCCTCCGCGACGCCGTGCTCCAGGGGGCGAGGCTGCCGGAGATCGAGGGGGTCGAGACCAAAGCACGAAGCCCCTTCGATACCACCCCCGACCACGTCCTTTCAGCCGACGCCGTCCTCCTGCTCACCACCGAAAACCTCGGCTACATGAGCGGGGCACTCAAGGACTTCTTCGACCGCTGCTACTACCCGCTGCTCGACCAGACCGACGCGCTCCCCTACGCCCTCCTGATCCGCGCCGGCCAAGACGGCACCGGCACCCGCCGTGCCGTCACCAGCATCACCTCCGGCCTGCGCTGGAAAGAAATCCACGATCCCACCATCTGCCGCGGCCAATGGGACCCGGCCTTCCTCGGCCAGGCCAAAGACCTCGGCACCTACCTGGCCGCCGGCCTCGAGGCCGGAATTTTCTGAGAAGAAGAGAAGAAATGTGGGGAGGCTAGCCTCCCCACGCCCCTCCGTTACTTTCGGGTGGAGCGCAGACCCACCCGCCAGCGCTTACCGACGACACGAAATTTGCCACGAGTTTCGGGAATGGTTCGGCCCTTCCCTCGTTTCCCGGCATGTACGCTTGACGTCCGACGTCAGGGCCGGTATGGTCCATCGGTGATGATCCTGAGCTATCGTGACAAAGCGACCGAACGCTTTGCTGCCGGCCAGTCGGTCAAGGCATTCCAGGGCTTCG
>DAIRDJ010000050.1:0-26312 GCA_036796215.1 Geminicoccaceae bacterium | reverse complement strand
ACGCCCATCTACTATCCCTAGTGGGTGTCTGCGTCAACCGGATAGGCAAGAATCAACCGGTGGGCCGCGATGGCCAGCGGGATGCCGAAAGTCAAAACCCAGCGTGCGATGACAAAAAAGGCCAGTCGTCATTTGATCACCCTCATTCGTGTGATCGCCCTGCCTTCGATATGCTGACCCTTGGAAAGAGATCGATGGCCCGCTATGGCAGATTGTCGCTTCTTTGTGTCATAAAATATTGACAAGCGTGGATGTAGGAAGAGACTTATTCGTAGATCAATGGAGAATTATTTAGCGAGTTCGGGGCCGTGCGCGCCTGCCTCGAAGTCGCTGCGAGGCGCGTCATCTTGAGCCCGTGTCTCGGCTCGAGCGACCATCGCCCCCTCGAAGCAGCGGGCCAGGGTCTTCATGCCCGTCTCGATCTCGCCCCTGGTCAGGCCGGCATAGCCGAGGAGCAGTCCCGAGCGGTCGGGCACGCCCTGATAGAGGGCCGCGAGTGGTGTGACCTCGACACCGTTCTGTCTCGCCCGAAGCGCAATGGCGCGGTCGTCGGTGCCCTGCGGCAGGTAGCCCACGAGGTGCATGCCGGCTTCGGCGGGCTTGAGCTGCAGGCGGTCGCCGAGATGCCGCGCGGCGGCATCGAGCAGCAGCGCCTGGCGTTCGGCATAGAGGGCGCGCATCCGCCGGATGTGGGCGGTCAGCGAGCCGTCCTTGATGAACTCGGCCAAGGCCGGCTGGACCAGCGTCGAGGGGTGGGTGTCGGTCAGCCGGCGGATGGCGCCGAAGGCTTTGACCAGATGCTCGGGCACCACCATGTAGCCGAGCCGCAAGGCCGGAAACATCACCTTGCTCATGGTGCCGACATAGATGACCCGGCCGTCCGCATCGAGGCCCTGCAGGGCGGCCAGGGGCCGGCCGGCATAGCGATACTCGCTGTCGTAGTCGTCCTCGAGGATGAAGGCGTCGGCTTCCCGCGCCCACTCGATGAGCTCCAGCCGGCGGGCGAGGCTCATCGTGACACCCAAGGGAAACTGGTGCGAGGGCGAGACGCAGGCCATCCGCGCAGCCGGTGCGGCCTTGCGGCCTTCGGCGACGACGATGCCGGCCGCGTCGACCGGGACTGGGACCACCGCCGCGCCACCCGCGAAGAGTGCACCGATCAGCCCGGGATAGCCCGGCTCCTCGACCCAGACCCGATCGCCGGGATCGAGCAGCACCCGGGCGGCGAGATCGAGGGCCTGCTGGGCACCCGAGACGACGAAGATCTGGTCCGGCCGACAACGAACGGCGCGCGCCGCCCCGAGATAGGCGGCCAAGGCCTCGCGCAGCGGTCCGAAACCCGCGGGCTCGCTGCCGATCAAGAGGCGCTTGGGCGGATTGCGCCAGGTGCGCGCCAGCCGCCGGGCCCAGTCCTCGAAGGGAAAGCGGGCGAGTTCGGGCAGGCCCGGGGCGAAGGCGTTGGGCCGGCTTTCCGGCTGGGGCAGGGAGGTCAGCATTCGGCCGCGGCTCGAGGGGCCGGGTGGGGCGGCCGGGGTCGTCGGATCCTGGTCGAGCTTGCGGGCGTTGAGCGCGTCTTCGGGCAGCTGACGGCTGACGAAGGAGCCGGCACCTACTCGGCCCTGAATATAGCCTTCGGCGAGAAGCTGCTCGAAGGCGGCGAGCACGGTGTTGCGCGACACGCCGAGGTCGCTGGCGAGCGAGCGGGTCGAGGGCAGCCGAGCGCCGGGTGGCAGGCGGCTCTCGAGAATCGCGTCCCTGAGCCCGAAATAGAGCTGGCGGTGCAGCGGCGCCTCGGCCGCGGGGTCGAGGGCAATGGAGGCGAGATAGAGCGGGCCGCTCTTGGTTTTGGACATGGGCTCGATCGCAACGACGGATTGGCCCTCCCGTTTCGGCGAAATTCCATCTCTTGGCAAGCCAATTCGTGCGGCCGTGACACCCCGGGCGACATCGTCTATGCAGCGGTCGTCAGCGCGAGGGACGTTTCGAGGAGGCCGGCATGCGGCGCGGGCGCAGTGCGAAGATCGTTGCGACCTTGGGGCCCGCGAGTTCGAGCGAGGCCGTGATCATCGCCCTCGCCAAGGCCGGGGCGGATGTCTTTCGCTTCAATTTCAGCCACGGCAGCCACGACGATCACGCGCAACGGCTCGAGCATGTGCGGGCGGCCGAGCGCGAGATGGGGCGGCCGATCGGTGTGCTGGTCGACCTGCAGGGCCCGAAGCTCCGCGTCGGCCGCTTCGCCATGGGCCGGGTCGGTCTCACGCGTGGCGAGCGGTTCCGTCTCGATCTCGAGGATCAGCCGGGTGACCAGAAGCGGGTGCAGCTGCCGCATCCGGAGATCTTCCAGGCCCTGCGGCCGGGCGCCGACCTGCTGCTCGACGACGGCAAGATTCGGTTGCAGGTCGAGGATTGTGGTCCCGACTTCGCCGAGACCGTGGTCACCGCGGGTGGCGGGCTCTCCGACCGCAAGGGTGTGAACGTGCCCAACGTCATCCTGCCGATCGCGGCGATGACCGAGAAGGACCGGCGGGACCTCCAGTTCGGGCTCGACCTCGGCATCGACTGGGTGGCGCTCTCCTTCGTCCAGCGCGAGGAGGACATGGCCGAGGCACGCCGGCTCGTCGCCGGCCGGGCCGCGTTGATGGCGAAGATCGAAAAGCCCGCGGCGATCGACCGGTTGGGGCCGATCATCGATCTTTCCGACGGCATCATGGTGGCGCGTGGCGATCTCGGCGTCGAGATGCCGCCCGAGGTGGTACCGGGGCTGCAGAAGCGTATCATTCGCGCGGCGCGCGAGGCGGGCAAGCCCGTTATCGTCGCAACGCAGATGCTGGAGAGCATGATCACCAACCCGGCTCCCACCCGGGCCGAGGCCTCCGATGTCGCGACCGCCGTCTATGACGGGGCCGATGCCGTCATGCTCTCGGCCGAGAGTGCCGCCGGCGAGTATCCGGTCGAATCGGTGGCGATCATGGACCGGATCATCAAGCAGGTGGAAGCGGACGAGCTCTACCGCTCCTATATCGACGCATTCCAGGCCGAGGCCGAACGCACCTCCGCCGACGCCATCACCTATGCCGCCAACATGGTGGCCCGCACACTCGAGGTCGCCGCGATCGTCACCTACACGACCTCGGGGGCGACGGCGCTCAGGGCCAGCCGCGAGCGCCCCGACACACCGATCCTGGGCCTGATCACCCGAATGGTGACGGCCCGCAAGCTGGCGCTCGCCTGGGGGGTGCACGCCGTGCATTGCGACGACGCCACCGATCTCGATCAGATGGTGCAAAAGGCGCGCAAATACGCCAAGGAAGAAGGCTTCGCCAGCCCCGGCGAGAGCATCGTGGTGACCGCCGGCCTGCCCTTCGGCACACCCGGCGCCACCAATCTCTTGCGCATCGCCTGGGTGACCTGAAGACGCAACGTGCTGCCGGGAAGACGATCTTCCGGGCATCCCGGCAGCCGTTGCGGCCGCTCCCTGCAGCCGCGGTCACGGACCTTGCGCGTCGCCGGTGCTGTGCCGCATGCTGTCCGCCGGTCGGGGTCGGAATGGGTGTGAGGACGTGACCAGCAGCAAGGCATTGTCGGCCGTCCTGCTCGGGCTGCTGCTCGTTGCCGGCTGCGCCTCGATCGGCCCGGGCAGTGTTCCCCGCGACCGGATCGGCTACGCCAATGCGTTGTCCGATTCGTGGAAGGACCAGATGCTGCTCAACATCGTCCGGCTGCGCTACGCCGACGCGCCCACCTTCATGGACGTCTCCTCGGTGATCAGCGCCTACACGCTGCAGGCGGGGGTGCAGGGTGCGGCCAATGTCAATATCGGCACGCCGAACAACACCACGACGCTGCCCAATGCCAGCACCAACGTGACCGTCGGCAGCACCTACAACGACCGCCCGACCATCTCCTATACGCCGCTTTCCGGGCGCAAGTTCGCGCAGAGCCTGCTGCAGCCGATCCCGCCCTTTGCCATCTTCTCGCTGATCACCGCGGGCTATCCCGTCGACGTGGTCTTTCCGGTGACGGTGCGCGCCTTCAACGGCATCTACAACCAGGCGACCCAGGGCGGGCAGACCCGGCCGGCTGATCCGCAGTTCTATCCCATGGTCGAGGCCTGGCAGCGGATCCAGGCGTCGCGAACGTTCAGCCTGCGCACCGAGCGGCGTGGTGACGACCAGGTGGTGCTCGGCGTCTTCGCCAGGGACCTGACGCCGGAGATCGAGCGCGATGTCGCCTTCCTGCGCGAGACGCTCCAGCTCGAGCCCCTGGAGGGCGAGATCGCGGTCGAATACGGGGCGCTGCAGCGGACACCCAACGAGCTCGCCGTTCTCTCCCGCTCGATGATCGAGATCATGGTCGAGCTCTCGGCCGGCATCGCCGTGCCGGAGGACCACATCGCCCAGGGCCGCACCTTCCCGACGGCGCAACCGACGGCGGCGAGCCCGCGGCCCCATGTCGGGATCGAGGCCGGCCCGACGCCGCCCGACGACGCCTTCGCCGCCGTCGCCTATCGCGGCACCTGGTACTGGGTCTCGGACAACGATCTGCGCTCCAAGCGGGCGTTCACGTTTCTCCTCCTCTTCTTCGCGCTGGCCGAGACCGGTGTCACGCCCGACGCACCGGTGCTGACCATTCCTATTCAATAGGGCTCAGCCGAGCAGCTGCCAGGCCGAGCGCAGCACGAGGTCGAGGGCGACCAGGGTCAAGATCGCCTGGACGAGCTGGGCGAAGCGCTGCTCGCTGAGTCGGCCGAGCCAGCGGCGGCCGACGAGCGTGCCGAGGAAGCCCGCGGCCACCATGGCGATGACCAGCGGCAGCCAGGAAGCGAAGGCGAAGCCCAGCATGCCGAAGGCCAGCATCTTCAGGCCGTGCTGGGCGGTCATCGCGGCGGCGTGGGTGGCAACGAGCCCCTCGCGACCGAGGCCGAGCGGGCGGAAGAGCGCCAGCACATAGGGGCCGGTGGCACCGACCAGCATGGTGAGGGCCGAGGCGACGAGGCCGCCGAGGGCCAGACCCCGGCCCTTGATCACGGCCATGGCGGCGAGCGGCAGCCAGACCGTCTGCAGGATGAAGAGCCCGAGGACGAGGCGCAGCACCTCACCGGGCAGGTTTATGGCGATGCTGCCGCCGATCACGATGCCGACGACGCTGCCCAGCACGAAGGGCAGGAGCCTCGCGCGGTCGATCCAGTGGCGCATGACGGCTGCCCGCCCGGCATTCGAGCCCACCTGGACCACGGCGTGCACCGGGATGATCGCCGCCGCCGGCAACAGGCTCGCCAGGGCCGCGAGCATGATCACCCCGCCACCGATCCCGGCCATGGCGGTCAGGGCCGAGGTCAGTCCAGAGACCACGATGAGGAAAAGGGCAGGGCCGAGATCGACCCCGGCCGGCAGGAGCTCGCTCAGAGAGGCAGGCCGCGCATCAGTCGCGGCAGGTCGCCGACGAGGCCCATCGCATGGCGCATGAAGAACTTCTTCGCCGGCGGGATGCGGTCGACCAGGGCGAGGCCGGCTTCGCGCGCCAGACGCAAGGGGAGACTGTCGTTGGCAAAAAGGCGGTTGATGCCGTCGGTGACCGCCACCAGCGCCAGGCTGTCGAACGACCGCCAGGTGGCGTAGCGCTCGAGGGCCTCGGGGACGCCCGGGTCGAGGCCGAGGCGCAGCCGGTCGACGATGATCTCGGCCATGGCGGTGATGTCACGCACGGCGAGATTCCAGCCTTGCCCTGCGATCGGATGGATGCCGCGGGCGGTGTCGCCGACCAGCACCGCGCGCTCGGCGGTGTAGCGGTCGGACCAGACCAGGACCAAGGGATAGGACCAGCGATGGCCCTCGAGGCTGAGCCGGCCCAACTGGTCGCCGAAGCGGTCCTGCACTTCGGCGACAAACGCCCTGTCGTCGAGCGCTTTGACCGCAGCGGCGAGGCCGTCGTCGAGCGCCCAGACGATCGAGGAGCGGTCGCCGGGCAGCGGCAGCATGGCAAACGGGCCGTCGGGGAAGAAGCGCTCGACCGCCTTGCCGTCGTGCGGCAACTCGTGGGCCAGGGTGCAGACGAGCCCGGTCTGGCCGTATTTCCAGGTCTTGGCACCGATGCCGAGCGTCTCGCGGGTGCGCGAGAAGCGGCCCTCGCAGACCGCAAGCAGGCTCGCCTTGATCCGGCTGTGGTCGGCAAGCTCGGCCTCGATCCGATGCGCGCCGCGGCTCATCGAGGAGATCGTGGCGGGAGCGCGGATGGTGACCTCGGGGCAGCGCTCGATCGCGGCCAAAAGAGCCGTACGGATCTGCTGGTTGGGGACGATCCAGCCCAAGGGCTCGCTGCCGACATCATGGTAGTCGTAGTGGACGGTGATCGGCGAGTTCTGCTCGCCGACCTCGATCTCGAGGATCGGCTCGGCCTCGCCCGCCATGGCGTCCCAGGCGGCGATGGATTCGAGGGCCTGCTTGGCACCTCGGGCGATCGCCGTCACCCGGCCGTCGAAGCTGGCCGTGGTCGTGGTCGGGATCGGCCGTTCCTCGACCAGGAGGACGCGGGCACCGGCGCCGCCGACGGCAGCCGCCAGGGCGAGGCCGGTGAGCCCGCCGCCCTGGATGATGAGGTCATACCGCTCGCTCAAGAGGCACCTTGCCCTATCTGCCTAAGAATTCATCACCTGCATCTCTCTGCTGCAAATAACGCGCGGTCAGCGGCTCGGCCATGTGACCCATCGGCCCGCCCACCTTGTCCCGGATCGCCAGGCCCTGCGGCTTTGGCACGCGCCTTGCTATGCTTCGCCCGAACCGTTGCGCCTGGATGATCAACCGTCCGGCGCTCTGACCCGAAACGCAATCCAATCGGCATCGCGGGAGAGACGCATGCATGGAGACGTAACACGGCGAGCCGGGGCTGTCCCGATGGATCGCGTCCGGCGCATCTCGAGCGCGCGCCGGTCCGGACTCGGCACGCTAGCATTTTTCGGCACGGTGCTGGCGGGTGCGATGCTCGTGACCGGCGGTGCCGTGGCCCAGGAAGCGGCCGAGGTGGTCGAGGAAGCGGCCGAGGCGGCGGCCGGCGGCGTCATCGACGAAGTCGCCTTCATCTTCAACTCGCTGCTCTTTTTGATCGGCGGCTTCCTCGTCATGTTCATGGCTGCCGGCTTCGCCATGCTGGAAGCCGGTATGGTCAGGAAGAAGAGTGTCGGCACCCAGTGCCTCAAGAATATCGCCCTCTATTCGATCGCCGGCTTGATGTACTACAACATCGGCTACAACCTGATGTATAGCGGGGTGGACGGCGGCTATTTCGGCTCCTTCGCGCTGTTCTCCTGGGACGCCGATGCGGTTGTCGAGGCGGGTGACTTCAGCAATGGCTACTCGGCCGCCTCCGACTGGTTTTTCCAGATGGTGTTCGTCGCGACCGCGGCCTCGATCGTCTCCGGGACCGTGGCCGAGCGCATCAAGATCTGGCCGTTCCTCTTCTTCGTCGTAGTCTTGACCGGCGTCTTCTACCCCATCACCGGCTCCTGGGGCTGGGGCGGCGGCTGGCTCTCGGAGATGGGCTTTCTCGACTTCGCGGGCTCGACCATCGTCCACTCGGTCGGCGGCTGGGCGGCGCTCGCTGGGGCGATCCTCCTGGGTGCCCGGCGTGGCAAGTACGGTGCGAACGGGGTCGTCAACCCGATGGTCGCGAGCTCGCTGCCGCTGGTCACGCTCGGCACCTTCATCCTCTGGCTCGGCTGGTTCGGCTTCAACGGCGCCTCGCAGCTCGCCATGGGCAGCGGTGCCGACGTTGCCGCCATCGCCCGGATCTTCGCCAACACCAACCTCGCTGCCGCGGGCGGCGTGGTGGCAGCGATGATCGCGTGCCAGGTGATCTACAAGAAGATCGACCTCACCCTCGTGCTCAACGGGGCGATCGGCGGTCTCGTCTCGATCACCGCCGAGCCCCTGGCACCGGGCGGCATCACGGCGATGCTGATCGGCGGCATCGGCGGCGTGCTGGTCGTCATCACTGTGCCGCTGCTCGACAAGCTGAAGATCGACGACGTTGTCGGTGCCATCCCGGCGCATCTGGTCTGCGGCATCTGGGGGACGATGGTCGTGCCCTTCACCAACAGCGACGCCACCTACGGGATGCAGCTCACGGGCGTGGTCG
Organism: Geminicoccaceae bacterium; assembly: GCA_036796215.1. GTDB lineage: Bacteria > Pseudomonadota > Alphaproteobacteria > Geminicoccales > Geminicoccaceae > SLRI01. The sequence continues at coordinate 18,182 of DAIRDJ010000050.1, read as the reverse complement.
CCTACGGCCTCTTCACCTTCGTCGCCAGCCTCACTCTCTGGGGCATCCTCAAGGCCACGGTCGGTATCCGCGTCGACCAGGAGGACGAGGAACGCGGTGTCGACGCCGCGGAACTTGGCATGGAAGCCTATCCGGAGTTCGGCCCGAACGCTGCGTGACACCTCCAGGGCTCAGGTAGCGGACTTGCAACGCCCGGGGGGCAGCCCCCGGGCCTCTTTTCGTGGGGCCGCCCGGGCACGCGGCGCACAGCGTCGCTAACGCCCTTGCGAAGACGCCTGTGACCGATGCTACGCGCCCGCCGCGGTGCTCTTGCTGGGCTGTCCTCACCTTGTCGGTCCCGGGGCAGGCAATCGCCTCGCGAGGCGGCATCGACGCCGTCGCCAGAGCCGACGAACCCCGGCGCCCCATTGCCAGCATCGAGGCGCCAGCATCGAGGCGCCAGCATCGAGGAGGATGTCACATGCAGCCCACAGCACAACGGCTCCGCAACCTCGCACTCGTCGCCGGTATCGCCGTGCTCGGCGCCCAGCCGGCAGTCGCCCAGAACGCCGCCGCCTTGCGCGGCGACCAGCTGATCGCCAGGTCACCGGCATGGTCACGCGGGTCGACGCGATCGGCCGTAGCGTGGTGGTCGACGGGATCTCCTATCTGCTCCCGTCGGCGATCGATGCTGGCGAGCTGCACAATGGCCAGGCGGTGCAGGTGGTCCTCGAGCCCTCGGGCGTCGGCGCCTGGCGCCGTGCGGTGCGCATCACCCCGCGCTGAGCCCGAGCCCGTCTTCTCTCCGGGCGGATAGTCGTGAAGCTGTAGCGGGTGCCATGCGGCGCTCACGCTTTTTTTGTCCGTCCAGCCGGCGCCGGGCCGACGGGTGTGCACATTTTGGGATGTATTTCTTCTTCGTTCTCGTTATGGTTGAGAAACAACACATAACGCAGAGGGTTCGGCGCATGCGGGTGCTGGTTGTCGATGACGATCCGGTCTCGACCGCTTTGGTCCAGACGGCGCTCAAGCGCCAAGACTACGTGGTCGAATGCACGGATCGGGGCGAGGATGCGCTCGAGATCCTCAAGCTCTATGATTTCGACGCTGCCGTGCTCGATCTGCGCCTGCCCGATCTCGATGGTGGCGCCCTGTTGCGGCGGCTGCGCAAGATGGGCTCTCCCATCCCGGTGATGATCGTCTCCGGCATCGACGATCGCGCGTCGCGCATCCAGGCGTTGCTCGATGGTGCGGACGACTATCTCACCAAGCCCGTCGACCGCGACGAACTCATCGCCCGGCTCAAGGTGCTGATTCGCCGGGCCAAGGGCCATGCGACCTCGGAGATCCGGATCGGCCGGCTCGCCATCGATCTCGCCTCGCGCACCGTGACGGTCGAAGATCAGCCGCTCAAGGTGACAGCCAAGGAATACGGCATCCTCGAGCTTCTGGCGCTCAGGCGCGGCACCACCCTCTCCAAGGAGGTATTCCTCGACCACCTCTATGGCGGCATCGACGAGCCCGAGCAGAAGATCATCGACGTCTTCATCTGCAAGCTCAGGAAGAAGATCCAGGCATTGAGCGGTGAGCCCGGGATCGAGACGGTCTGGGGGCAGGGCTACGTGCTGCGCGAGCCGCAGGGCGGTGCACCCGGCCTCGCCGAGGCGGCGCCCGAGTTCTTCGGCCCGGACCTTGCTCCGGCGGCCCTCGAAGCACTCCGGGCGGCCGAGGTGGAGGCACTGCTGCTGCAGCTCTTGCCCGAGATCGCGGCGAGCGAGGCTGCGTCCCGGAGCGGTTGTCCCGGCTGAGCTCGTCGCCAAACGCAAACGGCACCGGGCAACCGGTGCCGTTCGAGTAGCCCTGCCGCTGAACGGGCCGGCTAGGCCGGCTTCAGGTTCTCGGCGGATTTCTTGCCACGCCGCGGGTCGAGCTGCTCCTCGTAGGAGACGCGCTGGCCCTCGTTCAGGCTGCTCATCCCGGCCCGCTCGACGGCCGAGATGTGCACGAAGACGTCCGCACCGCCACTTTCCGGCTGTATGAAGCCGTAGCCCTTGGTGCTGTTGAACCATTTGACGGTGCCGACTGGCATCCTGTTCCTCCGATAGTGCCGGTAACCCCGACAAGCGTGTCGGGTGTTTCGTCCGGGAGCATCCCCGCTCGCACACCATTATTGAGGCACGCGGGGCCCCGATGCAAGCCCGTGTCGCAGGCTTCGCGTCAGCGATCGGCGATCGCGAACGGCAGGCTGAACCTGCCGACCTTGCCGCTCGCCAGATCGTGCAGCGTGTACTCGACGACGTAGTTGCCGGGCGCAGCGCCCGAAAGGTCGAGGGTCAAGGTCAGCATGAACTCGCGATTGCGCGTCCGGCTGGTCATCGCGAGCTGCTCGAAGCCCTCCTGGCCGCCGAGGATCTGCCCGTCCGCGGTCTTGACCAGCAGATCGACATCGAAGCCGAATTGCCAGAGCCCGGGCCCCGCCTCGCGATAGCCGAAGCCCACGGGCTCGGCATAGGCCACGATCGGCTCAACCGGTGCAAAGGTGCTGGTCGGGTGCGGCTCGTAGATGCCGAAGCCTTGCGGCGGTGCCGCCACCAGCACGGCCGTTCGGGTCTGGAGCGGGGTCGCGGCCCAGACGGTCTCGAGGGCGGCCTCGGCCCGCTCGAGCTCGGCCAGCGATTGGGCCAGTGCACCAGTGGCCCCGGTCGCGAGCAGCACGGCCAAAAGCCCGGCCTCGGCGCTATGACGCATGGCGGCGGATCCCTGACTACAGGCGACTGCGCATCCGATATCCGCGGCCGAGACCACCGGCAAGTGGCGCATTGCGCGGGTCTGCCAAAGCAGCGCAAAAGCCTCAGTTGCCGATCTCGACCACCAGCCGGCCCTTGACCTTGCCGGCGAGGAGCTCGGCTGCCGCGGCTTCTGCCGCCTCGAGGCCGATCGTCCGGCTGATGGCAGCTAGGCGGCCGGCCGGCAGATCCTGGGCGAGCCGATGCCAGGCGGCCCGGCGGCGTGGTCCCGGGACATGGACGCTGTCGATCCCGGCGAGCGTGACGCCGCGCAGAATGAACGGGGCGACGGTCACCGGCAGGTCCATGCCGGCGGCAAGACCGCAGGCGGCCACGGTGCCGCGATAGCGGGTCGAGGCCAGGAGATTGGCCAGCACGTGCGAGCCCACGGCATCGACGCCACCGGCCCAGCGCTCCTTCATGAGCGGCTTCTGCTTGCCGGAGAGCTCCTCGCGCGGGACGACGCCGGCGGCCCCGAGGCTCTCGAGATGCGCCGCCTCCTCGGGCCTGCCGGTGAGCGCCCAGACCTCGAAGCCGCGCCGGGCGAGGACCAGAATGGCGACGCTGCCGACCCCGCCCATCGCCCCCGTCACCAGAAGCGGCCCCTGGTCGGGCTTCACCCCTTCCTCCTCGAGCCGCATCACGGCGAGCATCGCCGTATAGCCCGCGGTGCCGATCGCCATGGCATCGCTGAGCGAATAAGCGTCCGGCAGTCGAACCAGCCAGTCGCCCGGCACCCGGGCGAGGCTCGCGAGCCCGCCGAGCCGCGTCTCGCCGATGCCCCAGCCGTTGAGGATCACCTTGTCGCCCGGCTGCCACTCGTGGTGATGGCTCTCCTTGACGACCCCGGCGAAGTCGATGCCGGGCACCATGGGCCAGGAGCGGACGATCGGCGCCTTGCCGCAGATCGCGAGCGCGTCCTTGTAGTTCAGGGTCGAATGGCTGACCTCGACGACGACGTCACCCTCGGGCAGGTCCGCCTCGCTGATCGGCCCGATCCGCGCCCTTTGCCCGTCATCGGTCTTCTCGAGCCAGAGTGCCTTCGTCATCGCTCGCTCCCTCCAGATTTCGAAACCCTAGCCTAGCCGATGCGCCCGAGCCTGTCAGCCGGTGCGCTTGACGCGCCCCAGGGGAGGGGGCAGATGGCGTCTCAAGCAGCCGAGCAACGGCCGGGAGGCAGGTTCGATGACGACGACGTTTCGCTCAACGGCTCATCCAGCGGAGTCGCCCTACAATCAGAGCCTCGAGCGCAATCCCGCGAACCATGCCCCGTTGACCCCGCTCACTTTTCTCGAGCGAACGGCCGCGGTCTATCCCGACCGGCTCGCCGTGGTCCACGGCAAGACCCGCATGACCTATGCGACCCTCGCCGACCGTTGCCGACGGCTCGCGTCCGGCCTTGTCGGCCTCGGCCTCACTCCCGGCCGCACCGTCGCCGTCATGGCGCCCAACATCCCGCCCATGCTCGAGGCGCATTACGGCGTGCCCATGGCCGGTGCCGTTCTCAACGCCCTCAACTACCGTCTCGATGCGGCCTCGATCGCCTTCATCCTGGAGCACGGCGAGGCCGACATCCTGCTGACCGATACCGAGTTCGCGCCGGTGATCAAGGAGGCCCTGGCCCAGGTGACGCGCCCCATCCGGGTCGTCGACATCGTCGATCCCGAACACCCGGGCCCGCACAACCGCCTGGGCGAGATCACCTACGAGGATCTCCTCGACGGGGACGATCCAGGCTTCGTCCCGTATTTGCCAGAGGACGAGTGGCAGGCGATCGCCCTCAACTACACCTCCGGCACCACCGGCAACCCCAAGGGCGTCGTCTACCATCACCGCGGCGCTCACCTGAACGCCCTTGGCAACATCCTCGTCTGGGGCATGGGCCACCATCCCGTCTATCTCTGGACCCTGCCGATGTTCCACTGCAACGGCTGGTGCTTTCCCTGGACCATCGTGCTGCAGGCCGGAACCCATGTCTGCCTCAGGAAGGTCGAGGCCGCCGGCATCTTCAGGGCATTGGCCGAGGAGGCGGTCACCCATTTCTGCGGTGCCCCCGTCGTCATGGGGCTGCTCCTCAACGCCGGGCCCGAGGAGCGCCGCGACTTTCCCCAGGCGGTCAAGATGATGACCGCGGCGAGCGCGCCGCCCGCTGCCGTCCTGCAGAAAATGGAAGCCCTCGGCATCGAGGTCACGCATGTCTATGGCCTGACCGAGGTCTACGGCCCCGCCACCGTCTGCGCCTTCCACGACGATTGGCGGGCACTCTCCGCCACCGAGCGGGCCGCCAAGCTCGCCCGCCAGGGGGTCCGCTACCCGGTGCTCGAAGGCCTCGACGTCATGGACCCCCTGACCATGACCCCGGTGCCGGCCGATGGCGCCACGCTGGGTGAGATCATGATGCGCGGCCATGATGTCATGAAGGGCTACCTCAAGAACCCGTCGGCGACGCAGCAGGCCTTCGACGGCGGCTGGTTCCACACGGGCGACCTCGCGGTCAAGCACGAGGACGGCTATGTCGAGATCAAGGACCGCTCGAAGGACATCATCATCTCGGGCGGCGAGAACATCTCCTCGATCGAGGTCGAGGGTGCCCTCTACCGCCACCCGGACGTCGTCGACGCCGCCGTCGTCGCCCGGCCCGACGAGAAATGGGGCGAGACGGTCTGCGCCTTCGTCACGCTGCGCGACGGGGCCACGGTGACCGAGGCCGAGATCATCGCCCACTGCAGGAACGAGCTCGCAAGCTTCAAGGTGCCGCGCAGCGTGGTCTTCGGCCCGCTGCCCAAGACCTCGACCGGCAAGGTGCAGAAGTTCCAGCTGCGCGAGCTCGCAGCCGGGCTCGAGAACACATAACGGGGGGAGCGACCATGCAGGCACAACTGCAACCGGCCCGGGCCCTGCCCGAGGATCAGCGCACGGCCGTCCTGGTCGGTCGGGCCTGGCTGCCCGGCGAGCCCGGCGGCCCCTCGGTCGTCACCGTCCGCGACGGCCGGGTCTTCGATCTCACCCGCATCGTTCCGACCATGGCGGACCTGATCAACGCCGACGACCCGGTGCGCGTGGCAAGTGACCCGCGGGCGATCGAGGTGGGCGCCGTCGAGGACCTGCTGGCCGCCAGCCACGCCGATCGTGCCGGACCCGACATCGCCCACCTCCTGGCACCCACCGACCTCTCGGCGCACAAGGCGGCCGGCGTCACCTTCGTGAAAAGCATGCTCGAGCGCGTCGTCGAGGAGGCGACCCGCGGCGACCCCGAAGCCGCCGCAGCGGCAAGGGCGCGGATCACGGGCGTGATCGGCCAGGACCTCGGCCAGATAATCCCGGGCTCGCCCGCGGCCGAGAAGCTCAAAGCCCACCTGGTCGAGGCCGGCGTCTGGTCGCAATATCTCGAGGTCGGCATCGGCCCCGATGCCGAGATCTTCACCAAGGCGCAGCCGATGAGCGCGGTCGGCACCGGGGCCGAGATCGGCATCCACCCACGCTCGGCCTGGAACAACCCCGAGCCCGAGGTGGTCCTGGTCGTGACCGCAACCGGCAGGATCGTCGGTGCGACCCTCGGCAACGACGTCAATCTCCGCGACTTCGAGGGCAGAAGTGCTCTCCTGCTCGGCAAGGCCAAGGACAACAACGCGTCCTGTGCCGTGGGCCCCTTCACCCGCCTGGTCGACGACCACTTCACCCTCGACAGTATCCGCGGCCTCGAGATCGGCCTCCACGTCGAAGGCCCCGACGGCTTCGTCATGCAGGGCAAGAGCTCGATGCGCGAGATCAGCCGCGACATCGAGGACCTGGCGGGCCAACTCGTTTCCGGCACGCATCAATACCCGGACGGTGCCATCCTCTTCTGCGGCACGATGTTCGCCCCTGTGGAGGATCGCTTCGAGCAGGGCCACGGCTTCACCCACGCGCTCGGCGACATCGTCGAGATCGCGAACCCGGCCCTCGGCACCCTCGTCAACCGGGTGAACCACGCCGACCAGGTAACACCCTGGACCTTCGGCACCCGGCACCTGATGGCCAACCTGCGCGCCCGCGGGCTTCTGTAACGCCCTGAAAAGACAAAGAATGTGGGGAGGTAGCACCTCCCCACGCCCCACCGGGACTTGGTGCTTGGGGCGCCGTAGGCTGCACAGAGGAATTCTACTATAAATTGAATTGCATCAGATCCATTTTCGTAATAACAGAAATCAGCTTGCCCAACTGAGGATGAGGCTGATGAGATTCAAAATCGCACTTTTGCCGTTGACCATGCCCCTGGTCCTGGCCGCATGTCTCGGCGGCGGTGGTGGTTCCGGGGGAAGCAGTAGCGGCCAGAGCGGCCCCTTGACCCTGAACAGCACGCCGACCGACTTCACGTCGTTCTCGGACATCACCGCGAACTCGCTGGTCGAGGCGGACGCCGCCTCGTCGGTCAACTACAGCGCGGATATCGTCGGCGGCGAGGTCGAGCGGGATGGCGATCTGTCCAACGACGGGTCGACGTTGCGCTCCCTCTATTCCGACTCCGCCACGGTGCCCGAGGCCGTGCGCCTGACCGTAAATCCCCCCGCCGACGAGACGGTCGTCCGCGATTTCGAGGATCCTGCGACAGCTCTGGGTACCGGAGCATCGGAGGATCGCTTCGCCGCTCTCGAGATTAACGATGGTGGCGTCACCGACCGACTGTCGCTCAATGTGGGCGAGGACCTGAACTATCTCAGCTTTGGCCTTTGGGAGCTCGATATCGGCCAGGCGTCGATCGACGTCGGCGGTGCCGCCTGGGGTGCCGTCACGCCAACGGTCGGCACCGGCGCGATGCCGACCGTTGGCACGGCGACGTACGAGGGCGATCTGATCGGCTACAACGTGCTTGCGGCCGACACAATTACTTATGTCGCCGACAGCACCCTCGTCGCTGATTTTGGAGCCGGGCCCGGCACCGTGACGTTCAGCTCGAGCAACACCGTCAACCTCGCAACGGGTGTCGCCAATCCGGATTTCGATATCACGCCGACGACCGGCACGATCTCCGGCAACGGCTTCAGTGGAGACGATCCGCAAATCGCAGCGCCCGGGGGGATCTTCGTAGGCAGCTTCGGCGGCAATTTTTACGGCCCGGATGCCGCCGAGGCCGGTGGCTGGTTCGAGCTGAGCAACCCGGGCACAGGCAACGACCGCTACTTCGGCTCCTTCGGTGGCGAGCGGGGCGCGATCGTCCCCTGATCCTCTGGTCTAGGGCGTGATGCCGGGGCACGACCTGTCGTCCCGGCGTCACGCCGCTCCGTTGCTCTCTACCGCCCACCTCGGTGGGCAACGGCCCTGATGCTGGCTGGTCCCCAGGCGTCGGGCTGAAACGAAGTGGTCATCGAGCTCGTGTGGCACACCGTTCTTCGGGTGCTGATTCTCGGCACCATTCTCTTCTCGCTCACCGGCTACTGGCTGGCCGGCTCGGCGCGTGGCCAAACGGCCGAGCCCGTGGCCGAGCCCGTGGCCCCTGCGGCCGAGGCGCTGCTGATCGAGCAGCGGTTTCGCGAGGGCATGGCCGCCCTCGAGGCCGGTGACACCGAAACCGCCATCCGCCGCTTCACCAGCATCCTCGCCGACAATCCGCGGCTGCACCGGGTTCGGCTCGAGCTCGCCCGGGCCTATTTCGTCGCCGAGGACTGGGCCGATGCCAGGCGCGAGTTCTTCGCCGTCCTCTCCGCCGACGTGCCGCAGGCGGTCAAGGACAACATCATCGTCTTTCTGCGCCTGATCGACGTCAGGCGCGGCTGGAGCTGGAACCTCGATGCCGGCGTGCGCAGCGGGCCGGAAAGCGGCCGCCGCTACAAGAGCGACACGGTGATGCTCAACTTCTTCGGCCAGGCGCTGCCGTTCGAGGTCGACCGGCCGGGCAACCCCGACTACGGCGCATTCATCGCGGGCAACCTCGAATACCGCCAGCCGCTCCTCGACCTCGAGAGCTTCGGCGGCGCCAAGCTGAGCGGCATCGCCCGGATCGACGGCAAGGCCGACGTCTACGACGACAGTGACTTCAACGAGCAGATCTACGGCGGCAATCTCGCAGCCCAGCTCTCCTGGGCGCGGACCTCCTGGAGCCTGGGCCCGGACATCGCCTGGCGGCGGATCGACGACCGGGAGCGCGAGCGGCGCTGGGGGGTCTCGACCTCGGTCGAGCATCGCCTGCCCGAGGGTCTCGCCTTCTTGAGCCGGCTCGGCTGGCAGCGGGTCGACGACGATCTGGCACCGATCCGCGACGGCGATCTCTTCTCCGGTCGCGTCGGGATCAGCCGCTCGCTCGGCGGCCGGAGCTCGCTCACCGTGATCGCCGGGGTCGACTATTTCGAGGCCCGGGAGCCGTTCGAAAGCTACCGGACGGGCAGCCTGCAGGTGCGCGGCCGCACCGAGCTCGGCTTCGGCCTCGCCCCGACCGTGACCCTCAGCGCCAGCCGCACCCGCTACCGCGAGCGCAATCCCCTCTTCTTCGATCGCCGCAGCGACCGCCAGTTGGCTGCGACCGTCGAGGTCGAGAAGCGCGACCTGTTCATCGGCCCATTCTCGCCATTCGTCTCGGTGGGCTATACCCGCAACTACTCCAACATCGAGATCTTCGACTACGACGAAACACTCTACCGCTTTGGCCTGCGCAAAATCTTCTAGCGCGCAGCTGGAATCATCGGAAGAACCGAGATGGTGAATGCGGCTGTGGCCACGTCGTGCGCCGGGCACTTCAGCGTCCTGCCGGACCGGCCAGCTTAACGCCTTCTTTACGCCGGCTGCGGCATCATGCTCGCCGATCGATCCGTGCGCCCGTGATTGGGCTGGAGAAACAGCGATGTTGGCGACCCAGTTGAGCCGATACGTTTCGTCAATGCGGTGCCTCGTTGCCGATGTGCGTGGGGCAATCGCCGTCGAATTCGCCCTGGTCATGCCGATCCTGCTGCTCTTTCTGCTCGGCATCGTCCAATTCGGCAGCGCCTTTTTCATCCAGAACAGCATGTTGAACACCGCGCGCGAGCTCGCGCGCCGACTGGCGACCGAGCAGGTGACCGTCGCGGACGCCGAAAGCTGGGCCATCGATCGTCTGCCCGCCTTCAGCACGAACTACGAGGTCGACGTCACCCCGCCCGTGCCCGGCGATCCGGATGCGAATTTCTTCCGCGTCGTCATCAACGTCCCGCTCGCCGATGCGGTGATCGTCGATCCCCTCGGTCTGTTCCGCAACGGCGAGCTCAGCGCTGACGTCTTCAACACGGTCCAGGAATAGCCGCAGCCTGGATCTGCCATTCGCGGTTCTGCGCTGTCGCTCAGCGACAGTTGCAGTTCTGGGGCGACATGCGTCAAAGTCTATTCAGCCATGATGGCACCGGCGTCGACGGCACGCCTGGCGCACCGGCGAGACCTTTTCCGACACTTTCGCCCCTGCAGTCTGCCTGCCGGTATCGACCTCGCCGCGGCAAAGACAAGCGGGCCACGACCGGCGCCGAGAGCCGAAGCAGTGAAAAATAGTTCAGCCTATGTAAGACAATCTTAACGGTCGGTGGCTCATGATGCTTGGCGACGAGGCCGGCTATCGCAGGACCTCCGCGGCATAATCCTGGAGTTCCGATTGATGCGTGAAACGCCGTCCGCGAGCGCAACTGATTGCGCTGAAGCCCTGGTCTTCTCGACCTCGACACTTGCGGCGGAGATGGCAGCGGAGGGCGAGCCGCCGGCCCTGCTCGAGGCGCAGACGTCCCTCCTGGAGCGACTGGGCAGCGGGATGGCGATCGAGACCTGTCTCGGTACCTGTGTCGAGACCTTCGCTCGCTTCGCACCCGACTCGGGTGCCGTCGTCATGTGGCGCCAGCGTGGTTGTCCGGCCACTCGCCGCACATCGTCCCCGGCGCTCGAGCCCCTGGCCGAGACGTTGGCAGCGATCACCGCTGTCGACGGGCCGCTCGTGGTCGATGCCGAACTCGCCGTCTTGGCCCGGCGTCACGGGTTGACGGTTCAGGCCAGTCAACCGATCGCTGGCGATACCGCCGAGATCGAGGCCTGTTTCATCGTGGTCGGCGAGGCCGCGTCGCTGCCGGTCGAGGCGGCGCGCGCGATGCACAGTCTCGTCGCCGTGCTGCGCTTTGCGCTGCAGAGTGCCGCCAAGAGCTCGGCACTCGACACCGCCAACGAGCGGTTCGCCGCGATCGCACGCAGCATTCCCGGCGTCGTCTATCAGCGGGTCGTCAGGCCCGACGGTGACATCCGCTACACCTATATCAGCGAGGCGGCCGAGGAGCTCTTCGGGGTCAGCCCGGAGGAGATCATCGCCAATCCGCAGGCGCTGTTCGATTGTCATGGCCCGGAATACTACGCGACTTTCAAGGAGCGGCTGATCAAGGCGTCGCAGGCACTGCAGCTCTGGGACGTCGAGGCGACGATCATCACCCGCCACGGCCAGCGCAAATACACCCATGCCATCGCCAAGCCGCATCGCGAGCCTGACGGTGCCGTGGTCTGGGACGGGGTCATTCTCGACGCCACCCGCATCAAGGAAGCGGAGCTTGCGGCCGCCGCCTCCGAGGCGCGTACCCGCGACGCGATCATCGAGTCGATCCCCCAGGCGTTCGCGCTTTACGATTCGAACGACCTCCTGGTGACCTGGAACACGCGATTTGTGGCGCTTTATCCACAGCTGGCCGATCAGATCGTCGCCGGCCGGGCCTATGTCGAGATCGTTCGGGCCGAGCTGCAGCGCGGGATCGACCCGCTGCCGGAAGGTGTCCAGCCGGAGTTCAGGCTCTACGAGCGCTTGGCGCAGCATCATCTCGCCAACTACACCGCCGAGCGGCGACTGCCGGATGGCCGCTGGATCCTGGTCAACGAGCACCGCACCAAGGACGGCGGCACGGTCATCCTGCACACCGACATCTCGGATCTGAAGGAGCGCGAGGCAGCCCTCGCGCGCAGCAATCGCGAACTCGAGACCTTCGCCTCGATCGCCTCGCACGACCTGCAGGAACCGCTGCGCAAGATCGATGCCTTCGGCGACCGCTTGAAGCGACGCTATCACGACACGCTCGGCGATGACGGGCGGATGTATGTCGAGCGGATGCAAAGTGCGGTCGGCCGGATGCGCTCCTTGATCGAGGACCTGCTCGACTATTCGCGGGTGACGACCAAGGCGAAGCCATTCGACCAGGTCCGCCTCGACGAGGTGCTGGAAGAGGTGCAGAGCGACCTGCAGGTCGCGATCGAGAACAGCGATGCCACCATCAAGGCAGCAGCCTTGCCGATGATCGACGCCGATCGCACCCAGATGCGGCAGTTGCTGCAAAACATCATCGCCAATGCCCTGAAGTTCCGCAAGCCGGATGTCCCACCGATGATCGAGATCGACTGCCGGCCGGTGTCCTCCGAGCGGGTCGCGGCGACAGGTGCCGAAGCCGGCGAGCGGATCTGCATCTCGATCACCGACAACGGCATCGGCTTCGAGATGAAATACGCGGAGCGGATCTTCGGCATCTTCCAGCGACTGCACAATCGCGCCGAGTACGAAGGGACCGGTGTCGGCCTCGCCACGTGCCGGAAGATCGTCGAGCGGCACCGGGGTACGCTCACGGTCGTGAGCGAGCCCGACATCGGCACGACCTTTACGATCGAGATCCCGAAAAAGCAGCTCTCAACCGATAGCGAGGCCAACCGATGAGCACTTTTCCCATCACCATCCTCGTCGCCGACGACGATCCCGACGATCGCATGATGATCGAGGAGGCGTTCGAGGAGAACCGGGTCGCCAATACCGTCGAGTTCGTCGAGGACGGCGAGGAACTGATGGCCTATCTCCGTCGCGAGGGCGACTACGCGAAGCTCGCCGGCAAGCCTTATCCGGGCATCATCCTGCTCGACCTCAATATGCCGCGCAAGGACGGCCGCGAGGCACTGCGCGAGCTCAAGGCCGACCCCGATCTCTGCCGGATTCCAGTGGTCGTCTTGACCACTTCCCAGGCCGAGGAGGATATCGTCCGAACCTATGGCCTCGGTGTCAGCTCGTTCGTGACCAAGCCCGTCAGCTTCGAAGGCCTGGTCGAAGCGATCAAGGTGATCTGCCAGTACTGGATCCAGATCGTGGCCCTGCCGCCCGAATGCTCCTATCGCCAGTGAGATCGCCGGGTACGGTGCGCGCCAACCCTATTAATCGCCCGTCGATGGTCGACGCCCAGCACATCCTCTTGATCGACGATGACGAAGAGGACTGCATCCTCATTCGCGATCTGGTGGCTGCGGCGGCCGGAGCCACGATGGAGGTCGTTTGGGCGCGGAGCTACAGCGAGGGCATCCGACGCCTCCTCTCCGAGGCGTTCGCATCCTGTCTCGTCGACTATCAGATCGGCGCCGATTGCGGCATTACGTTCATCGAGAGCATGGGCAAGATGGGCTGTCGCGTGCCGATGATTCTCCTGACGGGTTCCGGCGACGAGACCATCGACATGCGTGCGCAGCAGGCGGGAGCAGCCTACTACGTCGACAAGGTCGGGTTGACGGCAGCATCACTCGAACGCGTGCTGCGGTACTGCCACGCGACACCGGGCAACAGCACACCCGTTGCGGCCAGCGGCACCTTGGCGGTCGGTGAAACCGCAGCATCGCCCGCAGACGAGGTGTTTTTTTGCAATGGCGCCCCTGGCGAGAGCGAAGCGTCATTGCGGTCGGCGCCGCAGCCCAGTGGTGATCCGGCTCCTTGCATTCTGCTCGTTGAGGACGACGAAGACGACTTTATCCTGGCCCGTGACCTGTTGCGCGAGGTCTTCCGTTCACGCCTGGAACTCGACTGGCTCAGTGGCTGGGATGAGGCCTTGGCCGCCATCGCAGAGGCTCGACACGACGTCTACATCGTCGACTATCGGCTCGGCGCCCGAAACGGCGTCGATCTGGTCCGCGAGGCGACGAGCCTTGGCACTCGCGCCCCATTCATTCTTCTTACCGGCCAGGGAAACCGCTCCATCGACTTGGAGGCCATGCGGGTCGGTGCCACCGACTATCTCGTGAAGGACGAGATCACCGCACCACTGCTCGACCGTTCGATCCGCTATGCCATCGAGCGTCATCGTGCCGAGCGACGTCTCGTCGAGTTGGCGCAGATGGACCAGTTGACTGGCGTCGCCAATCGCTATCTGTTTCGTGACTTTCTCGACCGCCAGATCGCCCGAGCAGAGCGCCATGGTGGCGCCGTCGGGCTGTTGCTCATCGATCTCGATCGGTTCAAGGCGATCAACGATACGTACGGCCATGCCGCCGGTGACGCCGTGTTGAAGGCGGTTGCCGAACGCTTGCGGCGATCGATCCGGCAAACCGACCTGGTTGCTCGCCTCGGCGGTGACGAATTCACCGTAGTAATGGGGGATATCACGGCCCAGCCGTTTCTCCAGAGCACGGTGGACCGCATTCTTGACGTTCTGGCCGAGCCGATCTTGTGTGACGGCATCGCCTTGGACGTGGGGGCCAGCATCGGCGTCGCCATTTATCCTGATGATGCGCAGTCCGGCGATGCGCTGATCGCCAGTGCCGATCTTGCCATGTACACCGCAAAGCGGCAGCCCAACCCGGCCTATCACTTTTACACGGGTGCGATGCGCGATCAGGCCAATCGGCGCCTTGCCATCGAACGGAGCCTGAAGGACGCCCTCAAGGAGCGGCAACTCTTCTTGCTCTATCAGCCGCAGGCGGAACTGCGCTCCGGAAAAATCGTAGGCGTCGAGGCATTGCTGCGCTGGCAGCACCCCGAATTCGGCCTCGTTCCGCCGTCCGAATTCGTGCCCATAGCGGAAGAAACCGGTGCGATCTTGCGCATCGGTGCTTGGGTGCTCGACGAAGTCTGCGCCCAATTGGCCAAATGGAACGCAGCCGGGATCGATGATCTGCACGTTGCGATTAACTTCGCGGCGCGCCAATTTCTCGATGATAACCTGCCTGACCTCGTATTGGAGACACTGTGTCGCCACAAGATCGAAACACGGCAGATCGAGATCGAGATAACCGAAAGCGATATATTACAGCAGCCGGACGAGGTTGGGCGGATGCTGGTACGGTTCGGCGAGATGGGAGTGCGCGTTTCGCTCGATGACTTTGGTACCGGGTATTCATCATTGACCCATCTGCGTTCTTTCTCGGGGTCATTGATCAAGATCGATCGATCGTTCATCGCGAACATTCCGCAATCTAGTAACGAGGCGGCCATCGTGCGCTCGCTCATCGGCATGGCGCACGATCTTGGGCTGCGCGTCGTGGCCGAAGGTGTGGAGCGGCCAGAGCAACTGAGCTTTCTTCAGGCAATGGATTGCGATCTGATGCAGGGCTTTCTGCTGAGCATGCCTAAGCCTGCTGAAGCGATTCCCGAATTGCTACGACTGTCAACGGCCGGCTCAGCGGTGCCAGAGGCCGACGACGACGGCGACGACGGCGCCGAGCGTGAGGCCGAGGACGCCGGCGGCGAGGGCATTGACCAGCCAGTCCGCGACCGGGGCCAGGGCAACGAGTGGTTGCGCCACGAGGTGGGCCAAGTGGTGGGCGGCGTCCGGCAGGGTGTGCAGGCCGAACGCTTCGAGGCCGTGCAAGATGATGCCGCCGCCGACCCAGAGCATGGCGGCGGTGCCGACCAGGCTCAAGAGACGCAGGAAGGTCGGCATGGCGCGGACGATGGCGCGGCCGACCGGGCCGCTCACCGCACCGCCGCGATTGGCGAGTGTGAGGCCGATGTCGTCGGCCTTCACGATCAGCGCCACCACGCCATAGACCAGAAGCGTGATGACCAGGCCGACGATGGCCAGGACGATCGCCTGGGCGACGAACGGGCTCGTGGCGACACTGGCAAGCGTGATCGCCATGATCTCGGCCGAGAGGACGAAATCGGTGCGGATGGCCCCCTTGACCCGCTTCGCCTCCTCCTCGGGGCCGAGCAGGGCCGTCGGCAGATGCGCCTCGCCCGGCTCGGCGGAACCGTGCGCCGCTGCGGCCTCCTGGTGCCAGCCGAGCGCCTCGATGATCTTCTCGGCCCCCTCGAAGCAGAGATAGAGACCGCCCAGCATCAAGAGCGGGGTGATCGCCCAGGGGGCGAAGAGGTTGAGCAGCAGGGCCGCGGGCAGCAGGAAGACGAGCTTGTTGCGCAGCGAGCCCAGGGTGATCCGGGCGATCATCGGGAGTTCGCGGGAGGCTGCGAAGCCCACGACATAGCGCGGGGTCACGGCGGTGTCGTCGACGACGATGCCGGCCGCCTTCACCCCCGCACGGCCGGCCTGCGCCGTGGCGTCGTCGAGGGACGCTGCGGCGAGCTTCGCGATGCCGACGACATCGTCGATGAGCCCAATCAGGCCGATGCTCAAGGCGGGTGATCCTCGTGATCGAGGCGGCGGGATTGCCGCCTTGCGCTGGATAGGCGTCGGCGCCGCAAGCTGTCTGCTCGCCGGTCGGAAGGCAAGATCGCGTCGAACCTGCCAGGCGATCGGTCGGGTTGACCTTGCCGTTGCCATTCGCGACGATCGGCTGGAACGGCCGCGCGGTCGTCTCGGGCAACGGCAGATGGAGGTCGCATGAAGGTCGGAGTCGTCGGTACGGGCATGGTCGGTAGTGCAGCGGCCAACGCCCTCGTGGTCGCGGGCTCGGCGAGCGAGGTGGTGCTGGTCGACAAGGACGAGAAGCGGGCGGTGGCCGAGGCCGAGGACATCCTGCACGCCACCCCGTTCACCAATATCGTCACCGTGCGCGCCGGGACGTATGACGATCTCGAGGGCTCGGACGTCGTCATTATCGCCGCCGGGGTCAGCCAGAAGCCGGGCGAAACGCGGCTCGAGCTTTTGGAGCGCAACACCGCGGTTTTCGCCAAGGTCGTGCCGCAGAGCCTGCAGGCGGCGCCCGATGCCATCCTCTTGATCGCCACCAATCCGGTCGACGTGATGACCATGGTGGCGACCCGGCTCTCGGGCCTGCCGGCGCACCGGGTGATCGGCTCGGGGACGATCCTGGATACGGCCCGCTTTCGGGCCCTGCTCGGCCAGCATCTCGACATCTCGCCCAAATCGGTGCACGCCTACGTGCTTGGCGAGCACGGCGACAGCGAGGTCTTGTGCTGGTCGCTCTCGGACGTCGGCTCGGTCACGGTCGAGACCTATGCGCGGCAGATCTTTCGCCCGCTCGACGAGGCCGCCAAGGCGCGGATCGACGACGGTGTGCGCAACGCCGCCTACAAGATCATCGCGGGCAAGGGTGCCACCTGGTACGGCATCGCCGGGGGTCTGGTGCGGATCTGTCGGGCGATCGGCCGCAACGAGCAGTCGGTGCTCACCGTGTCGATGCAGGGCGATGAGATCGAAGGCGTCGGGCCGGTGGCGCTGTCGCTACCCCGGGTGATCGGCCGGGCCGGGATCACCGGCACGATCTGGCCGACCCTGAGCCGCGAGGAGAACGCGGCCTTGACCCGGAGTGCCGAGGTGATCGTGAAAGCCGCCGGCGGCTGAGCCAGGCACTGGGCTCGTCACCGGGCCCGAGGTTTTTCGGCGATCACGCTGATGTAGACGATCGCCCCGTAAAAGGTACCGGCGGCGATGCGCTCCTTCGCTTCCCGCTCGAACCCGGTGGCGAGGTCCGCGCCGCATTCGCCCGTGCGGACGGCCGCCCTCGCGCCCCGGGCGATCAGGCTCGAGAGATAGTCCGCCTGCTCGGTCTGGATGTAGCCGTGCGCCTCTACGTCGGACACCACGAAGCCGGCTGCCCGTGCGAGTCCCGGAAGGCGGCGCATGATGTAGGGATCGTGAATCAGGTTGCGCTGGACCATCCCCATCACCGTCTGCAGCGGGTCGCCATCGAAAAGGGCGACCGTGTTGGTCGCGTAGTCGCCGTCGAAGACAACGAGCCTGCCACCGGGCCGCAGCACCCGGAAGCTCTCGGCCAGTGCTCCTTCGGGGTCGGCCAGGTGCGAGAAGACGGTGTGCGCGACGACGACGTCGAAGGCAGCATCGGGCTGTCCCGTGGCGAGGGCGTTCCCGACCTCGAAACGCACCCCGGCCGAGATGCGGTGGGTCTTGCGGGCCCTTTCGATCAGACCAGCGGCGGGGTCGATCCCGACGTAGCGCGTGGGCTTCAAATGCTGCAGCAGGAGAGCCGTGCTCGCCCCGTTGCCGCAGCCGATCTCCAGCACCTCGGTCCCGCGCCGCCCCGAGGCCCCCAGATAGCGGGCCGCGATCCGCTGCATGGCGGGCTCGGCCGCGCGCTTGTCCATCGACTGCGCGATCTCTTCGAGCACGTCGTCGGGCTGTTCGGCGATTCGCAGATAGAGGTCCGCCATCGGCATCATCCCAGAAAAACCAAGGATAGCACGCGATGACGGCAGCGCAAAGCCGACTGACTCAAAGCGCCAAGGCAATCGCATTGGCCCGCGGCGAGCAGCTCGAGCAGGAACGCATCGTCCCA